>CAZSHV010000014.1:13378-32326 GCA_964606815.1 uncultured Bacteroides sp.
TGGTGTCGCCGTCGATGCGGTATTTATATCTGGTGCCCGGTTTGAGGTTCTTCAGCTCTGCGGTCTGCCGCATGAAGCGGGCGTCTTCGTAGAAGTTCTCGCCGTTGGGCCGCTTGGAGTACATGCTGTCGAACACCTCGCACAGCTCGGCCTGCGCCTTGGCCTTTTGCCACTTGCCGCCGTCGGCCTGGGCGTAGCGCACTGCTCCGCGCTTCGAGCCAAGGGGCGTGTGCCAGTTCAGGCGTGTCTGCGTGCTGGCATCCTCGCCGGGGTTGGCTATTACGGTTGACACTTGAGCCGCTGCTGCCCAGCTGGAGGCCGCTATGGCGGTGATTGCTAATATGATGCGGAAGTTCATGGTTTAGTGAGGTATATGTGTAGATTCAAGGTGTAGTTAATCCTGGGGGAAGCCGGAGGTGCAGATGATGCGGTCAGGGCTGACCACCAGCAGTGCCTCCGCGCCCGGCAGACTGTCGATCATGGCCAATGCTTTGTCGTGCGGCATGGCCATGCAGGCCGTGGCAAGCGCGTCGGCTAAGGCCACTGTGGGAGCTATGACCGTAGCGCTGAGCGTGAGCGTCTCCACGGGTCGGCCGGTAAGGGGAGATAGGGTGTGGCCCACTTCGCCCTCCGAGGTGGCGCGGCGGCGGCGGTAGTTGCCGGATGTGGCTATGCCGCAGTCAGAGACGCTGATGGTTTGCAAGGGCACGTGGTCGGCGTCGCTCTGCACGGGTTTGTCAAGTTGGATGCGCCATTTCTCACCGCGGGGGTTGACGCCGCTCACGGCAATCTCGCCGCCGACTTCGACCATGAAGTCCTCGCAGCCGTTGCGGCGAAGCATGGCGGCTATACGGTCCACGCCATAGCCCTTGGCCACGGCCGAGAAGTCGAAGCGCGTTGCGGGGCTCTTCTTCGAAAGCATGCCGTCGTCGGCTATGCTGCAATAGGCGATGCCCACGGCAGCCAGAGCCTCGTCAATGGCCTCCTGGCCTGGGGCTATGCAGTCGGCCGCGCGGGTGCCGAAGCCCCACAAGTCAACGATAGGAGCTATGGTGGGGTCGAAAAGGCCTCCGGAAAGGGAGTTGACCTCTGAGGAGATGCGGAACACCTCCGCGAAGCTGTCGCTCACCTTCACAGGTACTGCCGAGGCGTTGACGCGCGACACTTCAGAGGCGGCGTTGAACATCGACAGCGTGGAGTCCACCATCGCCATCTGGGCTATGATGCTGTCGGTGAGGTCGCGGGCGGATGTGTAGGTGATATGGTAAGCAGTGCCCCATGTGGCGCCCTGGGCGTAGCGCGTCTGAGGCTTGGGCGTGCATGCCACCAAAGCCGCAAGGCAAAGGACGCCGGCGCATAAGGATAGCTTATGGAAAAAGCGAAACGTAGGCATAAAGAAAAAAGACATACACAAAAGTAGCACATTTCCCCCACACCGCCAAATCCCGACGGCAAAATCACAATCGGGTGACGATGCCGCGGCGGAAGATGCCTCCGCGGGCGAAGCGGTCCACGAGGTCGCGGATGGCGTCGGCGCGGTCGTTGGGGTCGGCGGGGGCCACATGGTCGGGCTGCTCGTGGATCTCGAAGCTGCCGCGGCCTTCCACGGGGTAGTAGTGCACCCACTCCACGGGCACGCTGTGGGTGTAGCCGTCGCCGCCGAGCACACGGACGTAGTCCACGCGCTTCTCGCCGCCGAAACCGGCTGCGCTCACCTGCACGCGGTCGCCCTGCTGGTGGGTCTTGAGTATGCAGTCTGTCACGCACTCTGGGGCTCTGAAGTGGTCTTCGCCCCAATAGTAGGCGAGGCTCTCGCACTCCCACTCTGAGGGGCGCATCATGCGCCTCTCGCCGCTCAGGGGCTTGGCCTGCTGGTAGATAGGCACGCAAAGCAGGGGCGCTAGGGCGAAATAGAGCGAGCGGAAATATTCGCACATGCGGCTGATGAATAGCTGGCGCGACTCGTCGTATTCGTACGAGATGAATTGCGCGGGGTCCATGTCGAGGCGCTGGCTCTGCATGTGGCGTGGGAAGATGGTGTTGATGCGCTGTTGCTTGAAGAAGTCGAAGTCGTCGCCGTAACCCGACTTTCGGTCGCGCAGCAGCTCCACCATGCTCTCCTGGGCCAGGGGGGTGAAGAGGAGGAAGAATTGCTGGTTGTTGTTGCGGTCGGGAGTGGCGAAGAGCACCTCGAAGTCTTCGTTGGTGCTCATGGCGTAGTCGCTGTCCATGTCGCGCGACTTGCGACGCAGCTTCCACTTTTTCAGGGCGTTGGAGATGGCGTTGTCCGAGGTGTTCATACGCCGGTTGAAGGTCAGGTCGGGCGCGGCGGGGTTGCCGAAGATCACCACGGTGGTGTCTGGAAACTCCGGATAGGGCTTCGTCACCGACGCATGGAGCGTCTGCGAGCGATGCACCACGCGGCCCTGCGAGTCGCGCTCGGTCCATGAGATGACCTTCGAACCGTGGTAGGTGCGCGTGCCCCACTTCTGTGTGCGCACCTTGCATAGCACGAAGGGGCTGCCGAAGATGGCGCCGCTGTGGGCGTATAGCACGGCGGTGTCGGCCCCCAGGGTGGTCTGCATGCCGTAGTAGTTGAGGTCGTCGAGGCGCTGCTGGGTGACGAAGGGGTCGAACTCGATGCCGGGCATCACCTTCGACACCAGGCGCGCGAACATGTCCCAGTCGAAAAGGCGATTGAACGCCGACATCTGCTCGTAAGCCTCGGCTGTAAGGCTCTGGACCTGGTCGGCGTATTCGTCGCGCTTCTCCTTCACCCTCTTCAGCCAAGGGTGCAGAGCCCAGACCAGGATGATGATCAGGCCCACGGCGATGCCGCCGGCGAGGATGCGCTGGTTGAAGTCAAGGTCGGAGACGTCCTGGAAAATCGCCATCACCAGGGCTGCCGCCACCGCGATCCATCCTAACACGACCAGGATGGTGATCCAGCTCGCCTTGGAGTTCGCAGCGTCGCGCTTGCGCTCGGCCTTGCGAATTCTCGCGCACAGCTCGCGGTTGGCCTCGCGGTCGATGCCGGAGGCTGCCGTGAGGCTGTCGATCTCAGCCTCAGCGGCTTCGCGGAAGGCCTCGCGCAGGTGCAGGTTGTAATATTCTAACGGACGGAAGATTTCCATCAGCAATCAGATGGTAGAAGCGAGTTACGCGTTGGGGTCGATGCCCAGGATGCGCTCGCGTGAGCGTGCCTTGGTCTCGCTCGAGGCAGAGTAGGGGATGCGTGTGGTGTAGCCCTGGGCGGCGGCCACGATCATCTTCGTGGGCCAGTCGTAGATGTCGGCGTTCCACTGGTAGACACGGTTGTTGTAGACGGTGCGCGCGGCCGTGATCTCGCGCTGCAGGTAGTTGTTCTGCTGCATGGCGTCGGAGATAGCCTGGTGGGCCTTGAGTTCGGGGTAAGCCTCCACCTGCAGCGACAGCAGACGGGACGCGCTCTCGGTGGTCTTCTCGTCGACGCTGCCCTTGGTGATACCGCTGCGCAGGGCGGCGACGGCCTCGTAGACATCCTTGTCGAGCTTGATGGCCTGGGCCACGAGGCCGGCCACGTTCTCGAGGATAACCACGCGCTGCTCCATGTAGTTGTCGATGTTAGAAGCCTCGGCCTGGATTTTCTGCTCCAGCTGCTGGAAATAGTTGCGCGCCTTGGTCTTCATATACTGCCAGATCAGGCCGCACACCAGGCCGCAGCCCAGGCCCACGAGCACGGCGTAGATCGGCTCCAGGTTCTGCCATGCGACGGACGCGCCGATGGCTGCGGGCACCACCCAGATGCCGATTTGGAAGAGCGTGGAGCCGAAGCCCACGGTGACGGGCAGCTGCTTGTTGATTACTGCGGTCTCGCGTCCGGCGGGGTTGACGGGGTCGGTGAGTTCGTCGAGAGAGTTAGCCATAATAGAAGAGTTTTAGATGAGATAGACAAAAATTTGCGATGAAACATCAGCGCATACAGCGCGAAAGCTGCCTAAACGCTGATTATGCTGCAAAGATAGCAAAAACTCCCGCCGCCGCCAATTTTTGCAAGGTTGTAATTTTCAGTGGAGCATTGGAACACCCAATTGAGGGCCGACCGATCTGTTTGGCCGCGAATACATTATTCTGGGATTTGCCCCTCCCCCTAACCCCCTCCCCGCACATGGCGGGGAGGGGGAAAGTTAAGTAAAGGGCTGTAATCCACGGGCTTTCGCCCGCGGCTATCATGCTCCCACCCACTCCGTGGGATCCCTTGATTCTCGTCTTTGATGTTATCGGGCGGCCGAAACGAACTTTCGGCCCTACAATATTGGGAAAAAGTGAGGTGTCGGGCAGCTGAATAGCTCGCTTCGCTCTACAATTGGGGAAAACACGTACAATTTTGTCATTGCGCAGAGCATGTCGAGGCCAATATTTTGGAACTTTTCACGTTATTTATATAAATAGGTGTGGGCGGGGACGCGGTTTTTTCGTAAATTCGCGCTGCCGTCGGGCTTTTGGCACGGTTTTTGCTCTTTAGCCCTTAGCATCTTTAATTTCTTTCCAATCACGACACACACATCTGTAAAACCCAAAGGAATCCCCGAAATGGAAAACTTCTCGCCGGAAATACCGGCGCTCCTGGAGCGTTGCCGACGCGAGGCGATAAGGCATAACAATGCCAGCATCGACCCTCGCCACCTTCTGATCGCGCTGCTCTCCAGCCGCGACTCTGACGCGTACCGGCTCTTGCAGCAGGCCACGTCGGAGGATAAGGCCGCCGAGCTTTTCGCCGCCCTGGACGAGGCCACTTTCGACCTCTCCTCGTCGGTGCCCCCGGAGCTTGGCGTGGCCGACGTTACTAACCGAATCGTAAAACTCAGCACCCTGGAGGCGCGTCTGCTCAAGCATAAGAGCGTTGAGCCCGTGCATGTGCTCCTCGCGGTGTTTCATAACCACGAAGTGCTTAAAATGGATTACATCAAACCCTTCCTCGACGCGGGCGCGGACTACCGCCGTCTGCACTCGCTGATCGCCGGGCAGCCCGAGGGCGCGCCCCGCGACGGAGCCGACTTCCTCGACGACGATGATGACGACGACGAGCGTCCCAGCGGCGGCTCGCAAGGCTCCAACCCCTCTTCCTCCTCTTCCTCCTCCGCCCCCAGCGGCGACACCCGCCGCGGCCGCGGAAAGGGGGCTGACACCCCGATGCTCGACAAGTTCGGCCACGACATGACGCGCGCCGCCTCCGAGGGCCGTCTGGACCCCGTCGTTGGCCGCGACACTGAGATCGAGCGTCTGGCCCAGATCCTGTCGCGCCGCAAGAAGAACAACCCTGTGCTGATCGGTGAGCCCGGCGTGGGCAAGAGCGCCATCGTGGAGGGCCTGGCTCTGCGCATCGTGCAGCGCAAGGTGTCGCGCATTCTCTTCAACAAGCGCGTCATATCTCTCGACATGGCTGGCATCGTGGCCGGCACCAAATACCGCGGCGAGTTTGAGGAGCGCATCAAGGCTATCCTCAACGAGCTGTCGAAGAACCCCGACATCATCCTATTCATCGACGAGGTGCACACCATCGTGGGCGCCGGCAACCCCTCCGGCAGCATGGACGCCGCCAACCTGCTCAAGCCTGCGCTGGCCCGCGGCGAGCTGCAGTGCATAGGCGCGACCACACTGGACGAGTACCGCAAGAACATCGAGAAGGACGCAGCTCTGGAGCGTCGCTTCCAGAAGGTGATGGTGGAGCCCACCACTGCCGAGGAGACTCTGCAGATCCTCAACAACATCAAGGATAAATACGAGAGCCACCACAACGTGGTCTATACCCCGGAGGCTCTGGAGGCCTGCGTGAAGCTCACCGAGCGCTACGTAAGCGACCGCAACTTCCCCGACAAGGCCATCGACGCCCTCGACGAGGCGGGCAGCCGCGTGCACATCACCAATGTGCGCGTGCCCGAGGAGATCGAGACCCTCGAGCGCGAGATAGCCGAGGCCACCGCCGAGAAGCTCAAAGCCGCCCAGGCCCAGAACTTCGAGATGGCTGCCTCCTTCCGCGACAAGGCCCAGCGCCTCTCCGAGCAGCTCGACAAGGCCAAGGCCCGCTGGGAGAGCCTGCTTAAGGAGCAGCGCGTGCCCGTGGACGAAGACAAGGTGGCCGAAGTTGTGGCTATGATGACCGGCGTGCCCGTGCAGCGCATCGCCACGGCCGAGAACAAGCGCCTGCAGCAGATGTCGTCCACCCTCAAGAGCGCCATCATCGGCCAGGACAACGCTATCGACAAGATAGTCAAGGCTATACAGCGCAACCGCCTGGGCCTCAAGGACCCCAACAAGCCCATCGGCACCTTCATGTTCCTCGGCCCCACGGGCGTGGGCAAGACCCACCTGGCCAAGAAGCTCGCCGAGTACCTCTTCGACTCTGCCGACACGCTGATTCGCATCGATATGAGCGAGTACATGGAGAAGTTTACCGTGAGCCGCCTCGTGGGCGCGCCTCCCGGATACGTGGGTTATGAGGAGGGCGGACAGCTCACCGAGGCCGTGCGCCGCCGTCCCTACTCCGTGGTGCTCCTCGACGAGATCGAGAAGGCTCACCCCGATGTCTTCAACCTGCTGCTGCAGATGATGGACGAAGGTCGTCTGACCGACAGCCTCGGCCGCCGCGTGGACTTCAAGAACACAATCATCATCATGACCTCCAACGTGGGCACGCGCCAGCTCAAGGACTTCGGTTCCGGCGTGGGCTTCAACACCCCCGCGGTGAATAAGGACTTCACTCACAGCGTGCTGCAGAAGGCGCTGCAGAAGGCCTTCTCGCCTGAGTTCCTGAACCGTATCGACGACATCGTGATGTTCGACGGTCTGGACCGCGACGCCATCTTCCGCATCATTGACATCGAGCTTAAGGGCTTCTACCAGCGCGTGGCCGACCTGGGCTACTCGCTCACCCTCAGCGACGCCGCTCGCAACTTCGTGGCCGACAAGGGCTACGATGCCCAGTTCGGCGCTCGCCCCCTGAAGCGCGCCATCCAGAAATATCTGGAGGACGAGCTGGCCGAGCTCATCATCGCCTCCACCATCCAGCCCGGATGCGACATCTATGTGGACTATGACGCCGAGGCAGGCAAAATCACCACCACGGTGAAGATGCCCGAGGAAGACATACTCAAGAACTGATCGCACATCCCCCCATTACCATTCCCCCTCCCCGCCACCGCGGAGAGGGGATTTTTATTGGGGGCGGTGAACCGCGGCGCGGCCGGGGGCGTTGTCTGTGTATACACGTTTCTACATTTATTTATATTAGACATGGTTGATAGCAAAAAAGACACGGGCTATATCGCACGTGCTGCCGGCAGAGTGGCGGCGGCTTGGCGTTACTGCTCGGAGGGCGTATGGCGTGACTCGCGCCCCCTTTGGTGGGTCAACGCGCTGAAAACGCTCAATATAGTCGTTAAATCCTTCTTCGACTCCGACATCCAGTCGCGGGCCTGCGCGCTCACATATCGCACTATGCTGGCTGTGGTGCCGGTGCTTGCCATGCTCTTCGCCATAGGTCGCGGCTTCGGATTCTCCACTTTGCTGCAAGACGAGCTTGTGGCCCTCTTCCCTCACCAGCGCACCATGATCACGCAGTCACTGGCCTTCGTGGATTCATATCTCAACCAAGCCTCGGAAGGCGTCTTCGTGGGTGTGGGTCTGGTGTTCCTGCTCTGGACCTTGATTTCCCTTCTTGGCAGCGTGGAGGACACATTTAACAGCATCTGGAACGTCAAGCAGGGCCGCTCGCTGGTGCGCCAGATTACCGATTACACGGCCATGTTCCTCATCCTGCCTGTGCTGATGGTGTGTGCCAGCGGCCTGTCAATCATGGTATCGTCGACGGTGCAGTCGTGGGTGCATATGTCTTTCCTCACGCCCCTGGTAACGTTTGCCTTCGAGTGCGGCAGCTGGGTGCTCACCTGGCTCTTCTTCACGGCCGTGTTTATCCTCATACCCAACACCAAAGTGCGTTTCAAAGGCGCCTTCATCGCCGGCGTGATCACCGGCACGGCCTTCATGGTGCTCCAGTGGCTGTTCATGACCGGCCAGATTTATGTGTCGAAATATAACGCTATCTACGGCAGCTTTGCCTTCCTGCCCCTGTTCCTGATATGGATGCAGCTGGTGTGGGTGATATGCCTCAGCGGATGCCTGATATCCTACGCATCGCAGAATCTCTTCAACTACAGCTACACCGAGCAAATAGGCACCATAGCCACGCGCTACCGCGAGAAGGTGACCGTGGCCGTGACGGCCGTCATCGTCGACCGCTTCGAGGCAGGGGAGTCGCCGATTACCGAGAGCGAACTTTCAAGCGTCTACTCCATCCCCTCGCGCCTGGCAGCCGACACGGTGGCGGCGCTGGTGAAGGCCGGGGTGGTGTCGCGCGTGGTGGTGGACAGCAAGACGGAGACCATAGGGCTGCAGCCCGCCCTTCCCACCGAGACTCTGACCCTGGGCGTGCTGCGCGAGAAATTCTCTGCCATGGGCAGCCGCGACTTCGTGCCGGACTTCGACGAGAACTTCCCGGGCGTCAACAAAGTTATCGATGATATCGCCGCCGTGGTGGCGAGAAGCACCGACAGCGTGCTCATCCGCGACATAAAGATCAATTGTAAAAATTGACAATTTATTTGCGGCTACTAACAATTATGATTAAATTTGCTGCGCTAACCAGCGCCTCGGCGCATCACTCTTAACACCCCACGCAATGAAAAAAGCCATATCCACCACCGCCGCACCCGGCGCTATCGGCCCCTACAGCCAGGCCATCGAGACAGGCACCATGCTCTTCGCCTCCGGCCAGATTCCAATCAACCCCGCCACGGGCGACATCCCCGAGGGCATCAAGGAGCAGACAGCCCAGTCGCTCGCCAACGTCAAGGCTATCCTCGCCGCAGCCGGCCTCACTACTGCCAACGTGGTGAAAACCACCGTGTTCCTGGCCGATATGGCCGACTTCGCCGCCATGAACGAGGTCTACGCCACCGTGTTCGAGCAACCTTTTCCCGCCCGCTCTGCCGTGGCTGTGCGCGAGCTGCCCAAAGGCGTGAAAGTCGAAATCGAGGTCATCGCCGCTAAATAAGCGAAATAAACATTGGCCGCACGCTAAAACTTAACAGGCGCGGTTGCGGATATAAAAAATTATCCTTAACTTTGCGCCTGCAACGCCCGGATGGCGGAATGGGTAGACGCGCCGGTCTCAAACACCGGTGGAGAGATCCATCTCGGTTCGAGCCCGAGTCCGGGTACCATGATCGGAGATTCTCATAATGCGAGTCTCCGATTTTTGTATATATTAGCAACTCATTGATTTTTAGTAGATATAACATAAATTCTCTAAAAGTTGGTGTATAAAAGGTGGATTTTTTATTTGTACGTGATTTTTTTGTAACTTTGCCTCATGACTAAGGAAGAATTTATATCAAGGTTGCGCAACGCTGTTAATACATTTACCCCATTTGTCTCTACGGATGAGGGGCAGTGGGTGGTAAAGGGTTTTATAGACATTTATAAACACATTTACACAATCTCTACGGATACCAAAGTCGTATCAAAAATAATTGAACTATATATTTTCCCTTTATTATATAAATTTGCGCAAGATAATGGACTAAGGTTAGTGCTTGCAAAGGAGCAAAACTCCTATCCGGACATTACGTTCATTGATAAAGATGACAATCGATTTGCAGTAGACCTTAAAAGTAGTTATCGAAAGACATCAAAAAAAATTAACGGGATGACGCTCGGAGCTTTTACGGGATATTTTCGTAATCGCGATGTAACAAAGAATGTTACTTATCCATACTCCTCATATAAGGCACATATAGTCTTAGGTATTATATATTCAGTAGATGATGATGCTATTGATGAGCGTAAGACATATACACTTGAGAATTTTCATGAAATTGTATCTGTTGTGAGAGACATCTTATTTTTCGTTCAAGAGAAATGGAGAATTGCATCGGATAAACCTGGCAGTGGGAATACAAAGAATATTGGTTCTGTCTTGTCAATAGAAGATTTAATTAATGGCAATGGGACTTTTGCTCAATTAGGTGAGGAGGTTTTCGATGACTATTGGATGAGTTATTTGACTATGGATATGGCGAAGAAAGCTGAACTCGCTAAGCCCTATTTTAATAATTTGGAAACTTATAAAATATTTAAGAATCTCAAGTAAATGCAGCTTTCATTATTCCCAGAATTTGACGTTCCGATTAGGAATAAATTCCCATCTACAAGATATCAAGGAAGCAAAGCAAAATTTGTTGAATGGATATGGAGCGAAATTTCAGAAATTCCGTTTCAGACAGCTTTGGATGCCTTTGGTGGCACAGGTTGTGTCGCCTACAAACTTAAGGACCAAGGAAAGATAGTGACATACAACGATATTTTGCCATTCAATTCTATTATTGGAAAAGCGTTAATTGAAAATAGTTCTACGTTGTTGAGTGCTGCGGAAGTAGATTATATAATAACAGAGCATCCATGTATTGATTATCCTTCATTCATTGAAGATAATTTCAAAGATATTTATTATACTGATGAAGAAAACCATTGGTTAGATGTTGTCAGATATAACATTTCAAAAATTGAAAATGAATACAAAAGAGCTATTGCCTGGTTTGCGCTATTTCAGTCCTGTATAATAAAGAGACCTTATAATCTATTTCATAGAAAGAATCTTTATCTACGTCTTATCGACGTTAAGCGGACTTTTGGGAATAAAACCACATGGGATACTCCGTTTGAGCATCATTTCAGATATTTTGTGGAAGAAGCCAATCTTGCAGTTTTTGATAATGGTTTTTTTTGTAACGTGCTTAATGTAGATGCATTAACCATTGAAAATACGTACGACTTAGTATATATTGACACTCCCTATATAAGCGAAAAGGGTGTTGGCGTTGATTATGCCGATTTTTATCATTTTCTATCTGGTTTGATATACTATGACCAATGGTCAAGTCTTATTGATTATGACAGCAAGCATCTTAGACTTAAACGTGAATATAGTATTTGGAATGATAAAGACAATATACTAAGAGGATTTGACCAGTTAATTGATAATTTTCAGAATAGTATTTTGGTTTTCTCTTATCGTTCCGATGGAATTCCTTCTATTGAGTCTTTGACCGAAATGCTTAAAAAGAAAGGAAGACGTACTATCGTGCGGTACTCGCATGATATAAAGTATGTATTGAGTGGTAAGAAATCGAAGGAGGTTCTTGTCATTTCTCACCCTCATTAGTTTGTAAAATATTATAATTTAGAGCTTTTTCAATCTGACGACTTTTACCATGAATTAGGTTTTCCCAAATATTGTGGTATAAATATGCTGAATGTCTACGATTAGGACACGCACGCGTAATGCACAGCACTTTATTAAACATTTCAAATTACTGTGTTTTTTATTCGTACGTCCGACATTTCAAATTTTTGTTATATATTTGCGCACAGAACACAAATATTTAAAATAAAATGAGCGAACCTTATTACAACTACGGAAATCAGCAGCCTCCTCAGTATCAGCCACAGGAGGAGTCGAAGAAGACAGTGTGCGGCATCCTCGCCATCGTGGTGGGCTGGCTGGGCCTGCAGTATTTCCTTATCGGCAAGACCACGGCCGGCATCCTCAACATCGTGCTGTCGCTCGTGACCTGCGGCCTCTGGGGTATAATCAACTTCGTGCAGGGCATCGTGATCCTCACCATGAGCGAGAGCGAGTGGCGACGCAAGTACGTCGACTCCACCTCCACGTTCCCCCTCTTCTGAAATCGAAAGGATACTTTACAAGGGTTGCTTGTCAGAACGGCGCGCAACCCTTCTTTTTTTGCTTTGCGAGGAAAGATATGCGGGCGGGGATTTCTTGCTTTCGTAGTTTTTTAGTAATTTCGCGACATATTATGTAATCACCTTTCGTAAATGGACACAAAATATATCTTCGTCACGGGCGGCGTGGTGTCGTCGCTGGGTAAGGGTATCATTTCGTCGTCGCTGGCATGCCTGCTCAAGGCCAGAGGCTATCGTGTGACTATCCAAAAGTTCGACCCATATATCAACATCGACCCGGGTACGCTCAACCCCTACGAGCACGGCGAATGCTACGTCACTGAAGACGGCACGGAAACCGACCTCGACCTTGGCCACTACGAGCGCTTCACCAACGTGCGCACTTCGCGCTCCAACAATGTCACCACTGGCCGCATCTACCAGAGCGTCATCGACAAGGAGCGCCGCGGCGACTATTTGGGCAAGACCGTGCAGATTGTGCCCCACATCACCGACGAGATCAAGCGCAACGTCAAGATGCTCGGCAACACCGGCGACTACGACTTCGTCATCACCGAGATCGGAGGCACCGTGGGCGACATCGAGAGCCTGCCCTTCATCGAGAGCGTGCGCCAGCTGCGCTGGGAGCTGGGCCAAAACAGCCTCTGCATCCACCTCACCTACGTGCCTTATCTGAAGGCTGCCAAGGAGCTCAAGACCAAGCCCACGCAGCACTCCGTGAAGCAGCTGCAGGAGGTGGGCATTCAGCCCGACATACTCGTGCTGCGCACAGAGAAGGACATCCCCGCCGACATGCGCCGCAAGATCGCGCAGTTCTGCAATGTCTCGCCCGACGCCGTGATCCAGTCGATGGACGTGCCCTCGATTTATAAAGTGCCCATCAAGATGCACGAGCAGCACCTCGACGAGATTGTGCTCAAGAAAGTGGGTCTGCCCGTCAACGGCGAGCCCGACATGGGCGGCTGGAACGAGTTCCTACGCAAGATGGACGCCGCCACCGAGAGCGTGCGCATCGCCCTGGTGGGCAAATACGTGGAGCTGCAAGACGCCTACAAGTCAATCAACGAGTCGCTTTTCCACGCTGCCACGTACGTTGACCGCAAGCTCGAGCTCGTGACCATACACTCCGAGAAAATCAACGACTCCAACGCCGGCGAGCTGCTGCAGGGCATGGACGGCGTGATCATCGCCCCTGGCTTCGGCCAGCGCGGCATCGAGGGCAAGTTTGCCGCCCTGAAATGGTGCCGCGAGCACGATGTGCCCACCTTTGGCATTTGCCTGGGCATGCAGTGCATGGTGATCGAATATGCCCGCGACGTCATGGGCCTCACCGCCGCCAACTCCACGGAGATGGACACCAAGACCCCCGACCCCGTGATCGACCTTATGGAGGAGCAGAAGAGCATCTCCAACATGGGTGGCACCATGCGCTTGGGCGCCTACGACTGCGTCTTGGCCCCCGACTCGCTCACAGCTAAAGCCTATGGCACTACGCATGTGCGCGAACGTCATCGCCACCGCTTCGAGTTTAACGACCAATACCGCGAGGCCTTTGAGCGCGCGGGCATGCGCTGCGTGGGTGAGAATCCCAAGACCCACCTCGTGGAGGTGGTGGAGGTGCCCGGCAAACGCTGGTTTGTGGGCACGCAGTACCACCCCGAGTACAACAGCACCGTGCTTTCGCCCAACCCGCTGTTCATCGACTTTGTGAAGGCCGCCGTAAAATACAGAGAAGAAAAAGCCCAGGCCTGAACTGCCTCTCATATTATTTATTAAGAAATACCAATCATTCTCGTCCCTTAGCTCGGCAATAACAGCGCCAGGGGATGAAGACAGAATCAAGCAATGGATAAAAACACGTTTTCCGGCCTCCTGCTGATGGCCGCCGTGGTGTTCCTCTTCATGTGGCTCAACAAGCCCCAGGACCAGGGCACCGACCCTGCTGTGCAGCAAGAGGCTGCGCAGACTGCTAATGAAGACGCCACCCCCGCCTTCAACATCACCCCCGCCGAGGCAGCCCGCGTGATCCCCACCGTCACCACCTACGGCACGGCCCAGCCCGACGGCTCTTACATCCTCACCAACAACGCGATCGACCTCGCCTACAACCCCGCGGCCGACAGCGCCCAGCAGCTCACCGGCACGGTGGCTGCCGGTAGCGCCCGCCTGGACGTGCGCCGTGTGCTTTCCGGCGACTTCTCCGGCATAGCCCCCGAGCAGGCTCGCATGGCATGCATGACGCTCCGCTCCAACATCTCCGACATCAACAAATACAAGAGCTTCGCCCCCTTCCTCGGCGGCGAGGATAAGAAGCTGACCGTGGAGAACGACCGCATGCGCGTGGTCTTCTCGTCCCGCGGCGGCGTGGTGGAGCAGGTTGTCCTCAAGAAATACAAGACTGAGACGACCGCCACCCCCACCGACATCTGCCTCTTCAACGCCTCCACGGGTTCATACGCCTTCACCTTCAACACAGCCGACCAGCGCATCAACACCGGCAGCCTTAACTTCGTGCCCGCGCAGCTCAACGATTCCACCGTGGTGATGAGTCTGCCTCTGGCCGATGGCGTCACTTGGCAGTTGCGCTACACAGTCGACCCGAAGTATTACCTGGTGAAGATGGAAGTGCTACAGCAGGGCATCGACGCGATCGTGCCCCCTAGCACCACCACCATCAGCCTCGACTGGCACATCGCTATGGCCCGCAACGAGAAGGGCCGCACCTTCGAGGAGCGTAACAGCGCCCTCACCTACAAGATGCTCGGCGACAGCCCCGACGAGCTTAACGCCAACAAGGCCGACCAGGAGCAGGTCACCGGCCACGTGCAATGGGTGGCGTTCAAGAACCAATTCTTCTCGTCTGTCATCATCCCTCGCACGCCTTTCTCCACAGCCGACCTGTCTTCGACCCCGCTTAGCGATGACCCTGCCTTCGTCAAGGATATGACCATGCAGGCCACTATGCCTTACTCCACCGCCAACGGTTCGCCCCTGGGCTTCGACTTTTATTTCGGCCCGAACGACTACCCGCTGCTCTCAAGCCTCGATGACGCCATCGACACCAAAGGCGAGGACCTTGACCTCAACCGTCTCGTGCCTCTGGGCTGGGGCCTCTTCCGCTGGATCAACCAGCTGATTGTGATCCCCGTGTTTACATTCCTCTCCAAGTTCATCTCCAACTACGGCATCATCATCCTGCTGCTCACCATCTTCATCAAGCTCATCCTTTTCCCCTTCACCTACAAGAGCTATATGTCGCAGGCGCGCATGCGCGTGCTGGCTCCAGAGATCAAGGAGATCAACGAGAAATATCCCGGCGATGAAAACGCCATGAAGCGCCAGCAAGAGACGATGGCCCTATACAGCCGCGCCGGAGCTTCGCCCCTGTCGGGCTGTCTGCCCATGCTGCTGCAGTGGCCCGTGCTGATCGCCATGTTCTCGTTCTTCCCCTCGGCTATCGAGCTGCGCGGTCAGGGCTTCCTCTGGGCGCACGATCTCTCGGCTCCCGACTCCGTGCTCACGCTGCCCTTCACTATCCCCTTCTATGGCAACCACGTTAGCCTTTTCTGCTTGCTCATGACAGTGGTGAACATCATCTACATGCGCATTACCATGCAGAACCAGCCCGGCCAAGCCTCAATGCCCGGCATGAAGTGGATGATGTATCTGATGCCTGTCATGTTCCTCTTCTTCTTCAATGACTACGCCTCTGGTCTTAGCTACTACTACTTCCTCTCGCTGCTTATCACAATCGTGCAGACGTGGATCTTCCGCAAGTGCACCGACGAGGAGAAGGTGCGCAAAGAGATGCTCGAGAACGCCAAGAAGCCTAAGAAAGCCACCGGCTTCATGGCACGCCTCGTCGAGGCCCAGAAGCGTCAGGAAGCCTACATGCGCCAGCAGGCCAAAGAGAACGCCCGCAAGAGCCGCCGCTGATTCCCCGAAATAACACTTTATCACATCGCCCCGCAGCTTTGGAATAGCTGCGGGGCGAATTTTTTGCGAATTGGTGGTTTGGCGGCATTTCTAAATGGCTACCTTGCACCCGCCCACTCCGAGGGCTCAGATGACATAGTCGTTGTTGATTCCCAGAGCGTTAACCCCGTATAGTAGGGCCGCAAATTTGTTGCGGCCTAGGAAACGTGCGGGTTGGTCGTGAATAATGATTGTGTCAGAACGGGGCGGGGTCTGAAGGGGAGAGGAAGTCGGCCGTGCCACCCTGCAGGCGTGTGCCGGAGGGGGCGGCAGATGCGGTGTCGTCGTTCATGCTCGAGCCCACCTCTGTGGCTTCTCCAAGCACGCCGTCGGTCCAGTTTTCAAAACGGGCGAACTGCGCGCGGAAGCGCATCTTCACGTCGGCCACAGAGCCCGAACGGTGCTTGGCTATGATGAACTCGGCGAGGCCGCGGATATCGTTGCCCTCGGCATCGCGTCCGCCACGCACGTAGTACTCCGGGCGGTGGATGAAGCACACGATGTCAGCATCCTGCTCGATAGCGCCCGACTCGCGCAGGTCGCTCAGCTGCGGGCGTTTGCCGTCGGTGCGGTTCTCCACAGAGCGGTTGAGCTGTGAGAGGGCGATGATGGGGATGTTCAGCTCCTTGGCCAGCTGCTTTAGCGAGCGGGAGATCATTGACACCTCCTGCTCGCGCGAGCCGAACTTCATGCCCGAGGCGTTCATCAGCTGCAGGTAGTCGATGATGATCATGCCCACCTGATGCTCGCGCACCAGACGTCGTGCCTTGGTGCGCAGCTCGAAGATAGACAGAGAGGGAGTGTCGTCGATGTAGAGCGGGGCGCCAGTCAGGTGCTTGATGCGGGCGAAGAGTTGCTGCCACTCGATGGCGGTGAGGTTACCGCTCTTGATCTTAGAGCCGTCAATCTCGGCCACGTTGCTTATCAGGCGGTTCACCAGCTGCAGGTTGGACATCTCAAGGGAGAAGACTGCAAGGGGCGTGTTGTAGTTCACCGCCATGTTCTTGGCCATTGACAGCACAAAGGCCGTCTTACCCATTGCAGGACGCGCGGCGATGATGATAAGGTCAGAATTCTGCCAGCCGGAGGTGATTTTGTCCAGGTCGTGGTAGCCCGTCTCCAGGCCGCTGAGGCCCGACTCGCGGTTCTGCGCGATCTGCATCTGCTTGATGGCGTCGCTCACCACAGGGTCGATCTGTGTGACGTCCTTTTTGACATTGCGCTGCGAGATCTCGAAGAGCTTGCCCTCGGCCTCCTGCAGCAGGTCGTCCACGTCGTTGCTCTCGTCGAAAGCCTTGCCCTCGATGGTGGAAGAGAACGAGATCAGCTCGCGAGCCAGGAACTTCTGGGCTATGATGCGAGCATGGAACTCCACGTTGGCCGCCGAGGCCACGCGCGAAGTCAGCTCCGAGATGAACAGCGCGCCGCCCACGTCGCCCAGCGTGTCGTTGAGGCGCAGCTGCTCCGTGACGGTAAGCATATCGATAGGCTGCTGTCGAGCGCCGAGCGTCTGCATCGCCTCGTAGATTTTCTGATGGGCAGGCTCGTAGAAACTTTCCGGGCGCAAGATATCGCATACACGCGTGTACGCATCCTTTTCCAGCATCAGAGCGCCGAGGACAGCCTGCTCCAGGTCCAGGTCGCGCGGCGGGACGCGGCCCAGCGTATCCAGTTCAGACTTATGCTGCGGTCTCTGCCGCCTCGATGAATATTGAGAATCGTTATCAGCCATGAGTGGGAGGGAATGTGGAGATTAGAATGAAGAATAGAAGCGAAAAATTTTGCAATGCAAAGATACGGCTTTTTCGCCGCACATTCGGCCGCGGAGATGGCAAAAGTTATTGAAGTGTTATCAACAGCCTTTGTCGAAAGGCTTCGAAATCCCGATATTGCGGCCAGAGAGGGTGGGGTGGCAAATGGCCCTAAGGGGAAAGCGGGGGTTGGGTGCGGTTGTGTGTTTTGGTGAACTTTGGGGAGGGGCGAAAATGGTAAGTGGTTGGTAATCAGGGAGGTGGAAATTCTTTTTGGGAAACTTTGCGGAAATGTTGCGAATGTCAATTTTTATTCCCAACTTTGCGGGGCGCTTTGTCGCGCGATTTTCTTGGCGTGTCTTTGCGCCTTTTTCTACTGCTATACCAATCATAACTCTTTCATATCGTGGAAAATAAAACTTACACCTACGACGAGGCTTACCGCGCCACGCTCGACTATTTCGGCGGCGATGAGCTGGCGGCCCGCGTGTGGGTGAGCAAATATGCTCTGAAGGATTCGTTCGGACATATCTTCGAGCTGACTCCTGACGACATGCACCGTCGCATCGCCAGCGAGGTGGCTCGCATCGAGCAGAAGTATCCTAACCCTATGAGCGAGGAGGAGATTTTCTCCTTGCTCCGCGATTTTCGCTACGTGGTGCCGCAGGGCAGCCCTATGTCGGGCATCGGCAACAGCTATCAGGTGGGCTCGCTCTCCAACTGCTTCGTGATCGGCCTTGACGGTCACCCCGACTCCTACGGCGGTGTGATCCGCATCGACGAGGAGCAGGTGCAGCTGATGAAGCGTCGCGGAGGCGTGGGCCATGACCTTAGCCACATCCGCCCCAAGGGCACGCCGGTCAACAATTCTGCTCTCACCTCCACGGGCCTGGTGCCTTTCATGGAGCGTTACTCAAACTCCACCCGCGAAGTGGCGCAGGACGGTCGCCGCGGCGCGCTGATGCTCACCGTATCTATCAAACACCCCGACTCCGAGGCTTTCATCGACGCTAAGATGACTGAGGGCAAGGTGACGGGAGCCAACGTGTCGGTGCGCATCACCGACGACTTCATGCGCGCGGCCATGTCTGGCGAGAAGTTCACCCAGCGCTATCCGCTGGACGGCCCCGAGGTGATGGTGACCAAGGATGTGGACGCCAAGCGCATATGGGATAAGATTATCCACAACGCGTGGCAGTCGGCCGAGCCTGGCGTGCTTTTCTGGGACACCATCACTCGAGAGTCAGTGCCCGACTGCTACGCCGACCTGGGCTTCGAGACCATCTCCACCAACCCCTGCGGCGAGATTCCCCTCTGCCCCTACGACAGCTGCCGCCTGTTGGCTATCAACCTTTATAGCTACGTAAAGAACCCCTTCACCCCCGAGGCTTACTTCGACTTCGACCTCTTCGCGCAGCAT
>CAZSHV010000015.1:0-31817 GCA_964606815.1 uncultured Bacteroides sp.
GACGGCAGGCGTGCAGATAAATATTTGCAAAGAAATTTGCATATTACAAATATTCAGTTTAACTTTGCAAAGCATATTACATACCTCGTTCTGACACTTCTACTCCGACTATATAAAAAATATATAAGAGTAGATGAGAGGGAGGGTATATAAAAATAGGGGACTATTTTTATACGTTGATCATGGTTTCATTCGGGGATAAACCCGAATGATTTTCCTATTTTATAGCTGTCTCTGACGGCGGAGACGACCACCACCACCACGTCGACGACGGCAGCAGCAGCAGATATTTTTTCTTTGTATAGTATATTTTCGCCGAACATTCGTTCGGGAGTTTGCGCCCAAGCAATAGATACAGACAGCCATGCAATTATTCACACGCATGCGTTTGTATTCAATTGATAGTTATCGGATGCACAGCGCAGCCTTGTAATCATATCAATTATGAGCGTTGTCGTGGGCGTAATCGGCGGCCGCTCCGACCGAGCGGCCCTACAAGAGGGGATTCCCTCCGTAAATACAAAGGGTTGGCGTGTTAAAATATTTAACGCCCTCTGCTGCTGCACATAAAACGGGAGCCCCGGATTGGGAGCTCCCGCAAATCAATTCCAAATTTGATTCCTTATGAATTCTCGTGGTGGTGGGATCAATGCTCGAGCTGCTTGGCTTCCCAGCCGAGGGCGCTGGCGCCGAGCACGGCGGCGTCGGCTTCCTTGAGCTCGCTCAGGAGCACTTGGGGCTTGCCTTTGAAGGCGAACATGAGGTTCTTCTCCAGAGCTTCTTTCAGGGGCTTGAGCAGCAGGTCGCCGCTCTTAGCCAGACCGCCGAAGAGGATGAAGGCTTTGGGGGAGGAGAACACAGTCATGTCGGCCATGGCCTCGCCGAGGATTTTGCCGGTGTAGTCGAAGACGTCCTTAGCGAGCTTGTCGCCCTGGATGGCGGCATCGTATACGTCCTTAGAGGTGATCTCGTCGATGTCGAGGTTGCGGAGCAGGGAGGGCTCGTTGCGGATCTCGAGGAACTCGCGTGCTGTGCGGGCCACGCCAGTGGCGGAGCAGTAAGCCTCGAGGCAGCCGGTGCGACCGCAGCCGCAGAGGCGGCCGTTGTTGCGCTTTACGATGAGGTGGCCGAGCTCGCCGGCGAAGCCGTCGTGGCCGTAAACCACCTGGCCGTTGACCACGATGCCGGATCCCACGCCAGTGCCGAGGGTGATCATGATGAAGTCCTTCAGGCCGCGGGCCGCGCCGTAGGTCATCTCGCCGATGGCGGCAGCGTTGGCGTCGTTGGTGATAGCCACGGGCACGCCGAATTTCTCCTCGAGCATCTGAGCCAGGGGTATGCGACCCTTCCAGATGAGGTTGGCCGACTCTTCGATCATGCCGTTGTAGTAGTTAGCGTTGGGGGCTCCCACGCCGATGCCCTGGATTTTGTCCACGGCGTCGTGCACCTCGAGCAGGCGCATCACTTCGGTGTAGAGCTCGTCGATATAGTCCTCCACTTTGGGGTGTTTGCCGGTTTTGATGGAAGAGCTTGCCACGACGTTGCCGCGGGCGTCGACGATACCGAATACGGTGTTAGTGCCGCCGATATCGATGCCTAATACGTAAGGTTTCATGGTTGGTGATGGGGTTATGATTTATGTTGTTTATGGTATTTGCGCTGTTTGAGCCACAAAATAACGAAAATTATTTCAGAGCGCAAAATAGCCTGCGCAAAAATTTGTTATAATCGGCCATTTGTAGCCCTTCGCCGGCCCTTTGCGGGCCCCTCAACCCACTTTAGCGGTCTTTTTTTTGCGGAATTAGGTTTAAAACGTTACCTTTGCCTGCCACTATCCTCCCCGCTGGCATGAAGAACGAGCAACGGCTGCGCATATTATACATTATCTCTGACCTGCTGTGCGTGTCACTGGCATGGTGCATCTTCAACGTGGTGCGCTACCGCTTCATCGTGGAGGCCGGCTCTGGCTTCGACACTCTGCATAGCTATCTTACGGCCACGCCCGTGGTTCTGGGCCAGGTGCTGATGCCTGTGGCCCTGATGGCCATCTTCGCCTTGAGCGGCTACTACAACTATCCCCTCTTCCGCTCTCGCATCGACGAGGTGTTGAGCACTCTGGTCACCACCCTCATAGGCACGCTGGTGGCCTATTTCGCCACGCTGGTCAACGACAACATCCCCGACAAGCTGCGCAACTACGAGATGCTGCTCATCATATGGGGCCTCTTTTTCTGCATCACGTACACGGCTCGGTTCGTTATCACCACCATCGTGGCTCGGCGCATTCGCTCGGGCAGGGTGCAGTTCCCTACCCTTATTATCGGCACATCGCCAAGGGCAGCCAAGCTGGCCGGCAGGCTGGATGTCACGTATAAGATAGTGGGCTTCGCTGCCCTCACAGACCAGCCAGACCGAGCCGAGGTGGACGGCGTGGAGGTGATACCCAACAGCGCCATCGAGGCTTTCGCGCGCAGCCACGACGTGCGCAACATCATCATCGTGCCCAGCGACGAGCTATCGCCCACGGCCACCGTGGCCATGATTAGTCGCCTCTTCCCCCTTGACTGCCGGCTGATCATAACGCCCGACATATATCATCTGCTGACCACCCGCGCCCGCGTGGAGAACGTCATCGGTGAGCCCCTCATCGATATCTCCGCCCCAACCATGAGCGCAGCCACGGCCAATATCAAGCGCGTCAGCGATGTCTGCGTCTCGGCCTTGGCCTTGGTGCTTCTGGCCCCCGTAATGGCCGTTATAGCCATGGCGGTGAAGCTCACGTCGCGTGGGCCCGTGTTCTATCGCCAGGAGAGGATAGGCTATCATAAGAGGCCGTTTACCATGTACAAATTCCGCTCCATGCGCGTCGACGCCGAGGCCAACGGCCCCTCGCTTGCTAGCGAAGACGATGCTCGAGTGACACCCCTGGGCCACACCCTGCGCAAATATCGCCTGGACGAGCTGCCGCAGTTCTGGAACGTCTTGCGAGGCGACATGAGCCTTGTCGGGCCCCGCCCCGAGCGCGCCTACTTCATCTCCCAGATCCTGAAGAAAGCCCCCTACTACGCCCTCATCCACCGCGTGCGCCCGGGCCTGACCTCGTGGGGCATGGTGAAATATGGCTACGCCCAGGACGTGGACCAGATGATCGAGCGCCTGCGCTACGACTTGCTCTACCTCGAGAACGTCTCGGCCGCCGTCGACCTCAAGATTATCTTCCACACCATCAGCACCGTTGTCTCCGGCCGCGGCATGTAGCATAGAATTAGCATTTACTTCAAGTTTTAATATTATAGGGAATTTATGAGAAAACTACTTACTCTGGCCGCGGCGGTGGCATGCCTTAGCGCTGCCGCGCAAGACCTCCATCCCGGCGACACCGCTCTGCACGTCTCCCCAGAGCAAGACCACATGATAGCACTGCGCGATAGCCACCGCGTGGTGTATTTCGGCGACGACGATAAGAAGGCGACCTCCGACTCCTTGCGCAGGCTTATGGACCAGTTCTACGTCGACCAGTTCCGCCACTTCCAGGACCCCCAGGCTCCTTACTTCCTGATGATGAGCCGCGACGCCACTCTGGCCATGGGTATCGGTGGCAGCGTGCGTATGCGCGGCTATTATGACTTCGACGGCGTGATGCCCACGGCAGGCTTCCTCCCCTACACTATCCCCGTGCCGGAGAACCGCATGGAGCGACGCAAACTCTCGGCCACGGCTTCCGGCACGGCGCTGTTTTTCCACATCATCGGCATCAACAAGGCCATCGGCAATTTCTCTGCTTTCATCCAGGGCAACTTCGACGGCTACGACGGCAAAGGCTTCAAGCTGAAGAAATCATACGTTATCATCAACAACTGGACCATTGGCTTTAATACCAGCACCTTCGTCGACCCTTCTGCCAATCCGCCCGTTATCGATGCCTCTGGCCCCGACGGACAGACCAACCATTCGGCAGTGCTCGTGCGTTGGATGAAGTCCATCCGCGACCGCTGGACGGTAGCCGCTTCGCTTGAGTTCCCTTCGAGCAAGATGGGCGTTGACGGCACGCTCACCAAGAAGTGCAGCGACTGGCTGCCCGACGTGGTGGCCTTCGGCCAGTACGGCTGGGCCGGCGGACAAGGGCACGTGCGCCTGAGCGGACTGCTGCGCACATTCACCTACTACGACCTGGTGGCTGACCGCTCGCGCAACCTCCTGGGCTGGGGAGCTCACCTCAGCGCTGTCAGCCCTGTGGGCTATAACTGGAAAATCTTCGGCTCCGTGGCAGGCGGTCAAGGCTTGGAGTCGTTCATGAACGATATGGCCTCCGACAATCTCGACCTGCTCAACACCCCCGGCAGCCCCGGCCGCATGTACGCCCCTTGGGGTCTGGGATACACCGCCGGCGTGCGATACAACTTTACCCCCAATGTCTATGCTTCCGTGTCGGCCAGCCAAGCGCGGCTCTTCCTGCGCCACGGCGACGCCTCCACCACCTACAAGCGCGGACTCTACTGCGTGGCAAACGTCTTCTGGGACCTGTCAGCACGCCTGCAGCTTGGCCTGGAAGCCCTCTACGGCAAACGCACAGACCTCGACGGCCAGAGCGGCCACGCCCGCAGGGTGAACATGCTATTTATGTTCTCCTTCTGACGCCAACCCCCCCGATAACGATATATAGGGCTGAACCAACCGTTCGGCCCTAAATTGTTGTAAAGCGTTGATAATCAATGAGTGGACACTTTTTGTAACTTAACATGCTGAATCTCTGCCTGTTAACCTCTGTCCATTGTCCACTGCTCACCCACCCACCATTTTTCCGCGCAGGGGGTTATCCCTGATTTATCCCGTATACTTGCTGCAATTGTCGGCATCGCCACCCATGTGCAGGTCGCATTGCCCCGTGATCTGCCAGTTGTAATATCGGCAATTCGAGCAACTGCGATGCTCTCTTCCAGAGCCGCCCCCTGAACTTGAGCTGGAACCTCCAGCAGCAAAAAAGCCGAAGAGCAAAAGCAGTCCAAGCGCGATTGCGGCGATATAAACCATCATGACCAAAAGTATAGCCACGGCCCCGAGAGTCACTGTGCAGTAGAGCGACCGACAGAAAGCCGCGCGGAAACTCATACCGCGGCTTAACACTCCGGCGTCAAACACCATATAAAGCAACGACAGGCCCAGGCCAGCGAGCATCAGGAGCGACGG
Source organism: uncultured Bacteroides sp. (assembly GCA_964606815.1). Classification (GTDB taxonomy): domain Bacteria; phylum Bacteroidota; class Bacteroidia; order Bacteroidales; family Muribaculaceae; genus CAG-873. The sequence goes on from CAZSHV010000015.1 coordinate 5,188, forward strand.
CTCATAGAATTGCCTCATGGAAGTGAACTGCTTGGCTTCTGCCGCCGTGTCGGCACCAAACGCCAAGGGAACAAACAGGAGAGCCACCGGTATTATGCCACGCAGCAGCATGGTGTTCAGACGCTTGCGAGGAGTGAAATCGTAACCCGCTAAGCGTGCCCACTGGTCGTTGAGCCAGTTGAAAGCGAATACATACGCTACCATATATGCGAAAAGTAGCAAAGCGAATATTCCCATTAGCAGTGAGCCGACTTTTCCAACTGCATTTTTCGTAGTGTCGGAATTTTCAGCCGCATAGGTTGCAGCAGCCTCACGCTGCTCGGCGAAGAAGGCATATATAGCGGTGTCGGGAGCAGACTGTGAGCGGTATTCATAAGTAATCTCTGCATCAGCGCCGGAGCGGGAGGTTGTGAAAGCAATGCTGTTGCCGCTCTTGTCCTTGGCAGGCGTTGACGTGTATCCGTCCAAGAATGTCGGCACGCTGGGGTCCTGTGGCTCGTCAAGCACGTGATATGAACCCCTGGAGCCTGGCTCCGTGCTGTTGATAGTGACGCCTGCCACGCGCTTGCCGTCCTCATATAGGGAATAGAGATTGCCGCTGTGGGTGGCTGCGACCTGCCCTGATTCGTCGTAGTACACCTCGAAGATGTTACCGCCCTGCGTGATGGTCTTCTTCCAGAAGGCGTTGCCGGGGTTGGCGTATACAATCATGCTGGCAGGGTCGCCCTCGAAATGCACGCTCCGCTCTGACACATACCCTGTGCGACCAGCGAAGTTGAAGGCCACAAATCCATCGACGTTCCGCTTGGGAGTGATCTCGAGGGTGTCGGAGGTCTTTCCTATAGGTCCGATATACTGAGGCTGCGAGTAGATTGTGTAGTCAGGGAGAATATAATAGCGTTCGGCAGACGCATGAATACCGGCGCTGGCAGCTAAAGCGAGCGTTATTAGATAACGAAAGAGTGATGAAATCTTCATAGGATAAGGATATTGAATGCTGCGAAGTTAGCGAAAAAATCACGAATTGACAAATGACGCATAATGGTTAATTTTGTTTAAAATTAAGAGGTAATTATGTGCCGTACGGCGGTTTTTACCTAATTTTGCATTTGGCGAAAGCCGCTGCGCAAGCCGTGAGAGGCCGTGCGAGCCCTAAAGTGTTGAATTTAACAAACTTAAAAAACTATTCACATATCATGAAAACCAAACCAGACCTTGGCTTCTGGAAGCTGTGGAACCTGAGCTTCGGATTCTTCGGCGTGCAGATCGCGTACGCCCTGCAGAGCTCGCAGGTGAGCCGCATTTTCTCATCAATCGGCGCTGACCCACACCAACTTTCGTTCTTCTGGATTCTCCCCCCTCTCATGGGCATGATCGTGCAGCCCATCGTGGGCTCGGCCAGCGACCGCACTTGGAACCGCTTTGGCCGTCGTCTGCCTTACCTCATCCTCGGCGCTGCTGTTGCTATCGTCGTCATGGCTCTGCTGCCCAACTCCGGCTCGCTGGGCCTGGGTCTGACGCCCACATGGTTCTTCGGCCTGTCATCGGCCATCATCTTCGGCCTGGTGATGCTCATGCTCCTTGACACCTCCATCAACATGGCCATGCAGCCCTTCAAGATGCTTGTGGGCGATATGGTCAACGAGAAGCAGAAAGGTCTCGCCTACTCCATCCAGAGCTTCCTCTGCAACGCCGGCTCCGTGGTGGGCTATCTGCTGCCCTTCGGCCTGGCTATGATCGTGGCCAACTCCGCTCCCGACGGCCAAGTGGCCCCCACCGTCACAGTGGCCTTCTACGTGGGCGCTGCCATCCTGCTGCTGTGCGTCATCTACTCCTTCTGGAAAATCAAAGAGTGGCCCCCGCACGTCTACAATGAATATAACGGCGTGACCGAGCCTCAGGGCAAAGGCGAGAAGAAAGAGGGCTTGCTCACGCTGCTGGCCAAGGCTCCCAAAGTGTTCTGGACCGTGGGCCTCGTGCAGTTCTTCTGCTGGGCTGCCTTCCTTTATATGTGGTCATACTCCACCGATGCTATCGCCGGCCATGCCTTCGACGCTCCCACTACACAGACCGTCAGCGCTATCACCGTGGACGGCCACACCTACGAGACAGCCCATGCTGCCATCCTCGACGGTGACAACCTCGTGGTGAAAGACGGCGTCTTCGCCGAGGGCGTGAAGATTAACGAAAACGGCAACCTCGTGGTCGACGCTCCCGAGCTCACCTACGCCAAGATGCTGAGCGAGGACCCCGTGACCCACAAGCTTATTCCTGCCGACACCCAGACCATCTTGGCTGGTCCCGACACCGAGATGAAAGTGACATACACCACCACGCTCAACGCCTCCTCTGAAGAGTACAACGAGGCCGGTAACTGGAACGGCGTGCTGCTGGCCGTGCAGGGCCTCGTGGCCGTGCTCTGGGCCATGGTGCTCCCCCGCTTCCGCAATCGCAAGGTGGCCTACGCCCTCAGCCTGCTGATAGGCGCCATCGGCTTCCTGTCCATCTCCATCTTCACCAACAAGTACATGCTCTGCGTGAGCTACGGCCTGGCAGGTGTAGCATGGGCTGCAATGTTGGCGATGCCCTTCACCATCCTCACCAACGCCCTCACCGGCGGCAACATCGGCACGTACCTGGGCCTGTTTAACTGCACCATCTGCTTCCCGCAGATTATCGCGGCTCTCGTAGGCGGCGCCATCCTGTCGCTCTTCCCCATCGGCTCAAACGGCGCTCCTCAGACCGTCAACATGCTCTACGTCTCCGGCATACTCCTCGTGCTCGGCGCTCTGGCTGTGACCGTGGTGAAAGAAACCTACGGCAACAAGAACCAGATCAGCGAGGCTGAAGCCGAGGCCGAGAACCTCCCCGGCGCTGAGATCTAATTCCCGAATATCAACCACCATCAGAGACCGCGCCCTGCAAAGTCGCGCGGTCTTTCATTTTACTCGCATGGAATCTATCAGACACCTCTTCAAGATAGGCCACGGCCCCTCGAGCTCCCACACCATGGGTCCGCGCAAAGCGGCCACTCTCTTCCTTCAGGAAACCCCCGCTGCTGCTGCCTACGAAGTCACGCTCTACGGCTCCCTCGCTGCCACAGGCCGAGGCCACCTCACCGACCAAGCCATCCTCTCTGTTCTGCAGCCCGAAGCACCCACGCAGATACTCTGGGAGCCGGAGGTGGTGAAGCCCTTCCACACTAACGCCATGATGCTCCGCGCCCTCGATGCCCAAGGCCGCGAGACTGCGTCAAAGACATACTATTCAATAGGCGGAGGCGACATCGTGGAGGAAGGCCAGAGCAGAAAGGCAGCCGAGAGCATCTACCACATGACCAAAATCAAGGACATACAGGCATGGTGCACAGAGACCGGCCGCAGCTATTGGGAGTATGTGGACATGTGCGAGGGAGCTGAAATCTGGGACTACCTGCGGCAGGTGTGGCAGGTAATGAAAGATGCCGTGCAGCGCGGCATAGAGGCCGAGGGTGTGCTCCCAGGCGGACTGGGCGTGCGCCGCAAAGCCGTGAGCTATTACGTGCATGCTGCAGGCTACAACTCATCGCTGAAGAGCCGCGGACTGGTCTATGCCTATGCCCTAGCCGTGAGCGAGGAGAACGCCGCCGGCGGCGAGATCGTGACAGCCCCTACATGCGGCTCCTGCGGCGTGGTGCCAGCCGTGCTGTATCATCTGCACACCTCCAAGGGCTTCTCCGAGCAGCGCGTGCTCCGTGCTCTGGCCACGGCCGGACTATTCGGCAATGTGGTGAAGCATAACGCCTCCGTCAGCGGCGCGGAGGTGGGATGCCAAGGCGAGGTGGGCGTGGCTTGCGCTATGGCTGCAGCTGCTGCCTCACAGCTCTTCGGCGGCACTCCCGCTCAGATTGAATACTCAGCTGAGATGGGACTTGAGCACCACTTGGGCCTAACCTGCGACCCCGTGTGCGGACTGGTGCAGATACCATGCATAGAGCGCAACGCCTACGCTGCTGCTCGCGCACTCGACGCGAACCTCTACGCCGCATTCTCCGACGGTCATCATTCAGTGACGTTCGACCGCATCGTGGAGGTGATGAAGCAGACCGGCCACGACATCCCTTCGCTATACAAAGAGACCGCCCGCGGAGGCTTGGCCGTGATCAAATAGTCCCCGTTGCGCGTAATCATGTATGTACATAGGCACAAAAATGTAACAAAAGCAAAGCCATGTATGCATAACTTCGCGGTGTGAACCACATTTTTTATTATCTTCGCGCAGTGAATACCTAATCCTACACTGTTATGACATATAAACCATTCATACAGCTTTTTGCCGCCGCGGCGTTGGCCCTTTCTGCTCCTTCGTGCTCCCACAACGCCCATGAGCACGACGAGCACCACCACGAGGCCGAGGGCCATGACCATGACAACGAAGGCGAAGGGCACGACCATGACCATGATCACGAGGGCGCCGAGCACGGCCACGGCTCCGTCGACGAGATACCCTTGAAGCCCAGCGTGGCCGAACGTTTCGGCGTAAAAACCGACACTGCCCGTGCGGGCGTCTTTCACGAAGTGCTTGAGGTGTCGGGCCGCATCGAGGCTTCGCCGCAAGGTCAGGCCGTTGTCACCGCACCGCGCTCCGGCCAGGTGCGCTATGCCGCGGGAATCACGCAGGGCAAGAAGGTGAGCGCAGGAGCTGCCATCGCCAATATCTCCACCCAGGGCGTGGCCGGCGGAGATGCCAACCGCGCCGCGAAGGCCAATCTCGACGCTGCCAAAGCCGAGGTGGAACGTCTGCGTCCGCTGCACGCCGAGGGCATCGTCAGCACCCGCGATTTCAACGCTGCCGTGGCTGCCTACAATGCCGCTGCTGCCGCTTATAGCAAGGGTGCCGACAGCGGTGTTGCCACTGCCCCCGCTTCCGGTGTGATATCGCAAATGATAGCAAGTGAAGGCCAGTACGTCAACGCCGGTGACGCCATCGCTGCCATTACCGGCCAGAACGGCATGGTGGTACGAGCAGACGTGCCTGAAAAATACTACAAAGATGTGCCTGCATTCAAGAATGCGAAGCTGCTGCTGCCGTATGCCGACGAGGTGGTGGACATCGCGGCCATGGGCGGAAAGCGCGTCAGCCCTGCTTCAGAGGCCGTGTCCGTCACTCCGGGCTATATCCCTGTCTATTTCTCCGTGTCTCTTCCTGAATCGGGCCTGATCGGAGGCTACACACAGGTTTATCTCGAAGGCTCTCCTCGCCAAGGCGTCATCACCCTCCCTGCCGAGGCTATCTCTGAGCAACAGGGCAACTTCTACGTCTATCAACAGCTCGACGAGGACTGCTACCGCAAGCTCGCCGTGAAGCTCGGCCAAAGCGACGGAGCCAATGTGGAGATTCTGCAGGGTGTGGAGCCTGGCATGGTAATCGTGACCGCTGGCACCACCGCAGTGCGTCTGGCCGAGACCCAGGCAGTAGCCCCGGAGGGTCACTCCCACAACCATTGATGCAGCCTTTCGCAGTAACGTTTTGACATCAGAACAATGCTAAACAAGATAATACGTTTCTCCCTGCGCAGCCGTCTGATTGTGCTGGTGCTTACAGCCGTGGTGCTCGTGGCCGGAGTGCTCACGCTTTTGCGCACGGAGGTGGACATTTTCCCAGATCTGAACGCACCCACCGTGGTGATTATGACCGAGGCTCCCGGTCTTGCACCTGAAGAGGTGGAGAAGATTGTCACCTACCAGATCGAGACAGCAGTCAACGGCTCGACGGGAGTGCGCCGCGTGCGTTCATCGTCGGCCTCCGGTTTCAGCGTGGTATGGGTGGAATTTGACTGGGACACGGAGATTTACCGCGCCCGCCAGATTGTGCAAGAACGCCTCGCTGCCGTGGCAGAGAATCTGCCCGACGGCGTGCAGACACCTGTTATGGGCCCGCAGTCGTCAATTCTGGGCGAGATGCTCATTATAGGTCTAACGTCTGAGACAACCCCTCTGGCCGAGGTGCGTTCCATAGCAGACCGCCAGTTGCGCCCTCGCCTGTTAGCTTTAGGCGGCGTGTCGCAGGTTTCTGTGATAGGCGGCGACGAGCTTGAGTACCAGATTCGCCTTGACCCAGCTCGCATGCGCCATTTCGACGTCACCCTCACCGAGGTGATGGAAGCAGCCTCCACCCTCAACGACAACGCCGGCGGCGGCGCCCTCTACGAGCACGGCAACGAGTACCTGATCAAGACAGACATCGCCACATCAAGCCCCGAAGCCCTCTCGCAGGCTGTGGTGCGCTCCGATGTCAGAGGCACCGTCACGCTTGCCGACATCGCCACCGTCACCATGGGCGGCAAAGAGCCGCGTATCGGCACAGCCTCTGTCGAAGCCCAGGGAGCAGTGTTGGTTACCGTGACCAAACAGCCGGCAGCCGGCACTATTGCGTTGACCGAGAGAATCGAGGACGTTCTCGCCGACTTCGCCCCCACCCTCCCCTCTGATGTGAAAATCAAGACCGACATCTTCCGCCAGAGCGACTTCATCTCATCGTCGATTAACAACTTGCAGACGTCCCTGTTCGAGGGCGCGCTGATGGTGATTATAGTGCTGTTTGTGTTCCTCATGAACTTCCGCACCACGCTTATCTCCGTCATTGCGCTGCCTGTGTCCATCATTATAACGGTGCTTGTGCTCCGCGCCTTCGGCTTTACCATCAACACCATGAGCCTCGGCGGTATCGCTATTGCCATCGGTTCGCTGGTCGACGACGCAATAGTGGACGTGGAGAACGTGCTCAAGCGCTTGCGCCAAAACCACGCTCGGCCTCCAGAGGAGCGCAAGAGTCCCATCGATGTGGTGTTCCATGCCTCGGCCGAGGTGCGTATGCCTATCTTCAACTCCTCGCTTATCATCATCGCCAGCTTCCTGCCGCTCTTCTTCCTGGGCGGTGTGGAGGGCCGTATGCTCATACCGCTGGGTGTGGCCTTCATCGTGGCTCTACTGGCCTCAACCGTCGTGGCACTGACGCTCACGCCCGTGCTGTGCAGCCTGCTGCTCGGCTCCAAAAAGTCGCTTGAGAAAATCGACAAGGAGAGCCCTGTGGCAGCCGCTATGAAACGTGGATACGCAAACGCACTGGATTGGACCCTGCGCCACAGCCGTGGCGTGCTGGTGGCCGTGGGCGTGCTGTTCGTGGCCGCAGCAGTCGGATTCCTCATGTTAGGCCGAGGATTTCTGCCGAAGTTCAACGAAGGCTCGTTCACCATCAATGTCTCCACCCTCCCGGGCATTTCCCTGCAGGAGAGCGACCACGTGGGGCGCATTGCCGAGGAGATTATCCTCTCTGTGCCTGAAATCAACACCACTGCCCGCAAGACCGGCCGCGCCGAACTCGACGAGCACGCCCTGGGCGTTAACGTCTCGGAGATCGAGGCCCCTTACACCCTCACTTCCCGCAGCCGAGCGGAGGTGGCCAACGAGTTGCGAACAAAGCTCAAGGAAATTCCGGGCGTGAGCATTGAGATAGGCCAGCCCATTTCCCACCGCATCGACGCTATGATGTCGGGCACCCAGGCCCAGGTGGCCATCAAGCTCTTCGGCCCCGACCTCGACCGCCTCTTCAGCATCGGCAATCGCATAAAAGGCGAGATGTCGGAGATTCCCGGTGTGGTGGACGTCAACATCGAGCAGCAGATGCAGCGTCCGCAGCTCGATATCCGTCCCCGACGCGCGCTGTTGGCTCGCTACGGCATCACAATCGCCCAGCTTCGCGCATTGGTGGAGACTGCACTTGGCGGCACCGTGGTGTCGCAGGTCTATGACGAGGGCGTGCCATACGACATCACCGTGATTCTCGACAGCCGCTCACGCAGCTCAATAGCCGACATCGGCAACATCATGATTGACTCCAACGCAGGCAAGATTCCCTTGAACACTGTCTGCGACATCGTGTCCACCACCGGCCCCAACACCATCAACCGCGAGAACGTGAAGCGTCGCATCGTAATATCCGCCAACGTCGAGGGCCGCGACCTGAGCAGTGCCGTGCAAGATATACGCAGAGCCATAGAGGCCGACGTGCAGCTGCCGGAGGGCTATTATGTGGAGTACGGTGGCCAGTACGAGAGCCAAGCTGCGGCTTCGCGCACGCTGCTGTGGGCATCGCTGGGCGCGTTGCTGATTATATTCATGTTGCTCTATCACCAGTTCGGCAACGTCCGCGAGTCGCTCATTATCCTCGTGAACATGCCACTGGCCATGATTGGCGGCGTACTGATTCTGCTGCTCACAGGTGGCGAGCTCAACATCCCGGCCATCATCGGCTTTATCTCCCTGCTGGGCATTGCCACCCGCAACGGCATGCTGCTCATATCCCTATACAACCAGCTCCGAGCCCAGGGCGAAGACCTGCGCGGCCGCATCATGCGCGGCTCACAGGATAGGCTGCTGCCCATCGTGATGACAGCCCTGACCTCCGCGCTCGCCCTCATCCCTCTGGCCCTCGGAGGCAGCGAGCAAGGAAACGAGATCCAGTCGCCAATGGCAATCGTCATCATCGGCGGCTTGGTTTCCTCTACGCTTCTTAACGCCTTCGTGGTGCCCATCCTTTACCGCTACTATTCCCGAAAGTATGAAAAATAAGTTTCTCGTAATAGCATTCCTCACCTGCCTCGCCGCGCCTTGCAAAGGCCAGTGCAACGACGCCTTCACATCTACGCTCGATGCTATCGCTGGCTCCACAACGGCCGAGCGCACCATGAGCCTGCGCAACAGCGCAGATGCTGACGAGGCGGCAGAAGCCAACCGCCTCGCCCCCATGGAGGTCGGCCTGGACCACGTGTGGGGAGCAAACGGCATTGGCAATAAGACGGCAGTCACCGTTAGCCAGTCTTTTGATTGGCCCGGGGTGTACTCTGCCCGATCCAAAGCCGCTAACGCTGCTACTTTAGCCGCGGACTGGCAACTAATCTCTTTGAAATTCGACACGCGCCTCGATGCAAAGCTTAAGCTTATGGAGCTCGTATACGTGCGCCGCCAGCTGCAGCTGCTTAGACAGGTGAAGGAGAATACAGACAGCCTACAGGTTATCGTGGAGAAAGGCTACCGCGGCGGCGAGCTAACGATACTCGACACCAAGAAGATTACAATTGAGCAATACAAGCTATGCTACGAAATCGATGCCTTGGAAGCCTCCGAGAGCGCATTGACTGCCGAGATTCAGGCCTTGCGCCCCGACGTGGAGCTGCCCCTGGACAGTGTTAACGCTTACCCTGCGCAGCAGATGCTCACGCTTGACCAGTTTACCAATCTCGCTAACGCTAACAACTACGCAGCTAAAACGGCTGCTCAGACGGCCCGCGCAGAGCTGCTAAATGCCAAGGCCGCGCGTCAGTCGCGCCTGCCGGGCTTCAGTGTCGGCTACCAGTACCAGCGTGAGATGGGCGACACCTTCAACGGTTTCACCTTCGGCCTCACGCTGCCCTTCCAAGGGAAAAAGACTGCCAAGGCCGCAGCCAGCCGCGCGCAAGCTGCCGAGCTGGAGCATGAGCAGATTCTCGCGGACGCTCGCAAGCAGACCGAGGCCGACTATGCCCAACTTAATATCTGGAGCGACCATATGAACGCTTACCAGCAGACCATTGGCGATGGCGCATATCTGACGCTGCTGATGAAGGCCTACCGCGGTGGGCAGTTAAGCGTGATTGATTACATTAGCGAAACGCTCTATTTCCTCGATGCCACGCGTTCTTATCTTGAGAGCGAATACAACTACAACACCACTTTAGCTCGTTTGCTCAAGTACGAATAAGCCTGCGACGATGGCGTTCCAGTTCAAGCAATTCCGTGTTGACGACAGCCGCTGTGCCATGAAAGTTGGCACAGACGGTGTGCTTCTCGGCGCATGGACAGCCATCGAGCCAGGGTGCAGATTCATCGTAGACGCTGGCACAGGCAGCGGCCTGGTATCCCTTATGCTTGCACAGAGGGCGCCAGAGACATCCGTGCTGGGCTTCGACATCGACGCTTATGCAATAGATGATGCAAGGGCTAATTTTGCGGCATCCCCGTTCGCTTCTCGTCTTGAGGCAAAGGTCGCTGACGTAGTCGCGTTTATGCCTTCGGTGCAGCCAGATTTAATCGTGTGCAATCCGCCCTTCTTCGCCGCAGGCCTTAAGTCCCCTGACCGACAGCGTGACACAGCTCGCAGTCAAGGCTCTCTCAGCCCTTTTTCAATCATAGACTGGGCCGCTCGCTTTCTGTCGCCATGCGGATCGTTGGCCATGGTCACGCCCACCGACGAGGAGGCGGAGATACTATTCCATGCCGAGCTGCGCCGTCTGCATCTATGGCGGCAATGCAAAGTGAGCACGGTAGAAGGTCGCCAAGCATGTCGTATACTGTGGCAATTCTCCCGCGCGGAGAAGCCCCAAGAGCTTACCTCGCTAACTGTGCGGAGAATAGATGGGAGTTATACAGAAGACTACATCTGCCTCACCCGCGACTTCTATTTGAATATGTAACGAACAATCAAGAACCTATCCATATGCAATTCAACATCCCCTTTGGCAAGCGCCTGCTGCTGCTGGCATGCATGTTCGTGGCTTGCTTCGTCGTGGGCTCGATCCTGATGGGCGTCATCACCATGATTTCCAACGGAACACCTGCCGTGCGAATCGCTACGGTGGTGCAAGACGTGCTAATATTCATCGTCCCGGCGGTGGGCACTGCGATGCTCGTGACACGTCTTCCTGCCCGCCTGCTGCGCATAGACAGCGCACCATCGCTGTGGCAATGCGTGGTGGGTATAGCAACCCTGGTGGCCTCTATCCCCGCCATGAACGCTGTTATAGCCTTCAACGAGTCTCTGCCCTTCCCTGCCGAGTGGGTCCAGGCTATTCAGGAGATGGAGGAGAGCGCGGCAGCTATGGTTAAGGCAATCTACGGCCCGCATAATATTCCCAACCTCATCGTCACCATCCTCATCGTAGGCGTCCTCGCTGGCTTGAGCGAAGAGTTGCTGTTCCGCGGCGCGCTGCAGCGGCTGCTGTCCACAGGCGGAGTAAACACCCACGCTGCAATCTGGATTGCCGCTATTGTGTTCAGCTTACTGCATATGCAGTTCTACGGCTTCATCCCGCGCATGCTGTTAGGGGCCTTCTTTGGCTATGCCCTTTGGTGGAGCCGGTCGCTGTGGTTGCCGGTGCTGTTGCACGTCACCAACAACACCCTCTACCTCGTTGATGAATACATGCACCACCCCCAGCAAGAAGCTGCATCTGTCTACGACGGCAACCTGCTTGTGGTGGCTGCGAGCGTGCTTCTCACCGCTGCCGGGCTGTACATCCTCTATCGCCTGCGCCCCATGGCGAACGCCCACACCTCCAAGTCGATCGAGAATTGAGATTGCTGGGAACGCCCGATTCTACTTCGCTCAATTCTATAAATCGTCGAGGTTGTCTTCTTCCTTGATAATTTTCTTTGCTACGGCCTGCATTTTAGCGAGAAAACCAGATGCTTTCGGCATTGTGCCATTTCGTCGGTATTCTGCTACTAGCTCGTTAAGCTTTGACATGATCTCGCTGCGTGACCTACCATTAAAGGACCAGAAAGGTTCGTTGTTACGGAATGTTAGCCACTCATCATCAAATCCATCCTCGGTCTTATACCCTTCATCTTCGTAGTATTCCCATAGATCCAGCAGGCTCTCCAAGTCTATCATATTCTGACTTTGTGTCAAGAGAAACTCGTTGCGCAATTTGCTTTTTACAGTGTACTCACTCTTGAACTTTCGTTTATACTCTTCTATTAGGCCTTCCGCGCCTGGGAAGTTGATGACAGGATAAGGCATCTCGCCGAAACCTAAAACGGTATTAAAGTCGTAAACGGGAGGGTCTATTGAGTTGCACAAGTCGTACTCGATACGATCCGGATATGCGCTCATGAAGGGCGAAAAAAGAATACCTTTAAACTTGTGTTTCGTATTCGTGAACGAGCGTGATATAAAGGGCGTGAAGAGCTTGTGGTGCTCTTCGGAGAGTTGCTCAATGCCGTTTCGACGCAGGAACTCCTGCAGGTAGTGCTCCTTGAAGAATTCAAATTTAGTGTGGCCGCAGATGTTGGAGCATCCAAGCACGAGCTTCTCAAACATAAGCTCGCCATTCTTCTCCCTGCGCTCGAGCTCGGCGGGAATGAGAGGCACGAGCTTCTCGGCTACGTCTTTGTGCAGGTAAAGCAAATGTGCGTAGTATCCAGACCGCACAAAATAGAAGAGACGGAAGAAGTCCAGTCCATAACCCAACCCTGAAGAATAGGTCTCATATGAGGTTATTCGACCCTCAGCATAGTCAAGCACAGCTTTGAGCTCGTAGCTGAACGCAACCTTAACGAGCGTCTCCGGGCGGTTCAGCACCTCATCAGCGATGATGGCAGCCATTTTCTTTTTGGTACATCCACCAGGCAAACCAATGAATAGAGCTGCTGCTATATCGCGCAATTCATCGATATAAAGTTGTTCGAGGGTGGCCGAGTATTTACGCGGCCCAATATGCTTCTTTTGTGTTAGGGGGACTCTATACATGTGATAGACGTTGAGGATTCTTGTATATCATAGCCTTGCCATGGATGGGGCACTGCATGGCAAGGCATGAGACAGCAGACAGTTGTGAGTCGTGGTTACTGGAAACGACCGTGGCAGTTCTTGAATTTCTTGCCGCTGCCGCAGGGGCATGGGTCGTTACGGCCTATCTTCTCACCGGGTTTGTGCACGAAGGGAGTGTGGGTTGACTCTATGATTTCATGCTGCTCCTCTTCGTCCGCGTCCAAAAACTCGTCGACGAAGTCGAACACTTGTGGCACTATGTGGTTCATTGATGAGTGCCGCGACCGGCGGCGGGCTTTTCTTTTTGCCCTAATTTCAGATTCGACTTGATACGCAGACCGGCCGTTATAAAACCAGAAAGGCTGATGGTCCTGGAATTTCATAATAGCATCAACTATCTCGACATCGTGCTCGATTGCATAGTCTCCGAAATACGCCATTGCTTCAATGGCATCAATCCCCTGCTGACACTGTTGGGCCATATACACGGAGCGTAGATAAAACTCGGGGGATAGGAAGGGGCACTCGAATCCAAAGACTATCTCCTTTAGATCTTCTGCTCCATGGAAGTTGAATTGAGGATAGGGCATCTCGCCGAAGGCTAACACAGTGTCGAATTCCGGCTTTGGAGGAATGTAATCGTGGTTGACGGGATATTCAATCTCGTGTTTGGCGATAAAACTCAAGGGCGAAAGGAGAGAACCCCTTACTTTGCGCTTAGTGTAGATGAATGTTCGAGCAAAGATCGTATGAAAGATATCTTTTTCATCCTCGACAGTCATTTCCTTATTCGGAATGCTGATGCGTCTAATGAGTTCGGCGTAATAGTGGTCGTGAAAGTATGCAAGTGAGGTAGATCCGCAAATATTAGCACTTCCTAAAAACAGCTTTTCTGCCAACAGGGCGCCATTTTTCTCGCGGCGTTCAAGCTCGGCGGGAATAAGGGGAAGGATTTTATCCGCGACATCTTTACATAGGTAAATCTTGGCATCAACGATATCTGGTCCTTCGATATAAAAAACTTTGAAATTATCCAGAAGATCGGCCATGCCTGAAGTGCCCAACTCAAGTGGCGTCTGGCGTCCAGTCGCATAATCGAGAATAGCTTTCAACTCATAGTGGAACGCTGCTTTTACAAGGATTTCAGGATGGGCAATGACTTCGTTAGCGATTGTTTCTGCCATAACCTCCTTGGTGGCACCTGATGGGAGCGATATCAACATGGATGCAGCAAGGTCGCGAAGAGCGAAATTCTTTAACACCATGAGCGAGTCCTTGTATTTGACTCGACCCAGACGTTTTTTTACGGGTAATTCTAAAATATCCATGAATAGTAGAAGAAAGGTGAGTTTGAGAAAAGCACACCGCAGACCTGCGGCATTTGCCACGGAGCCTGCGGTGGTGAGTGGTGGTGATGGTGATAACCAGTGTTATGCTTTCACGCGGGAGATGTAGCTGCCGTCGCGGGTGTCAACCTCGATGAGGTCGCCTTCGTTGACGAAGAGGGGCACGCGCACTGTAGCGCCGGTCTCCACGGTAGCGGGTTTGAGGGTGTTGGTGGCAGTGTCGCCTTTGATGCCGGGCTCGGTGTAGGTGATTTTGAGCACGGTCTTGACGGGCATCTCGGCGTAGAGCACGGTGTCGGTGGAAGCGTCAGAGACAACCTCCACGATGTCGCCTTCCTTCATGAAGGGAGCACCGGTGACGAGCTCTTTGGAGATGGGAATCTGCTCGTAGGTCTCCTGGTTCATGAAGATGTCGTCAGTGCCCTCGGTGTAGAGGTACTGGTAGGGACGACGCTCCACGCGGACGTCTTCGAGCTTCTCGCCGATGTTGAAGCGGCGCTCGAGCACGCGGCCGTCAACCACGTCTTTGAGTTTGGTGCGCATGAAGGTGTTGCCTTTGCCAGGCTTCACGTGGAGGAACTCCACGCAGAAGTAGAGACGGCCGTCCATGCGGATGCATGTGCCGTTTTTGATGTCTTGGGCGTTAATCATATGTGTGATATATGGTTATATGTCAGAATTTGCTTGATGGTGAGGATTAGTCGAGAGAGGAGCGATCTTTGGCGGGATTCTTGAAGTGAATCTTGTGCTCGGTGTACTCCTGAGCGGCGATGAGGGTGGGCTTGGGCAGACGCTCGTAGTAGCGAGAAATCTCGATCTGTTCGCGGTTCTCCGTCACTTCTTCCATGCTTTCTGTGGTTGTAGTGGAGGTGAACTCGGCGAGTTTCTTCTCGAGGTCATGCTTCATCTCCATGGCTATCTGGTTTGCGCGCTTGGCGATGATGCACACGGTCTCGTAGATGTTGCCGGTGTCGGCCGACAGCTCGATCATGTCGCGAGTGACGGTGTTGAGCGGGGCGTTGATTTTCTTGTAGTCCATATGATGATGTTGATGTTTCTTGGAATTAGTCTTTGATGTGACGCTGGGCGATTTTGAGGATGTTGTCGGCCTCGGCGCGGTTGGGGGTGTCGGGATAGTTGTTGATGAAGTTGTAGTATTCATCTATCACCTCGCGGAAGCGGTCAGACTTACGCTCGTCGACGCTGAGGTCAGCCTCCTGGAATTTCGCTTTGAGCACAAGGAGCTCCAGATCTTCTTTATATTTGGAGTAAGGATAGTCCTTAATGGCGTTCTTGGCCACGATGATGGCGCTCTCGAAGTTATTGCCGCGGTATGTGCCGAGGTTGTAGTAAAGCTGTGCGTTTTGCAGCTGCTTGAGCGTGAGCTTGTCCTGAAGCTCGAAGATGGCCTGCTGAGCTACGGCAACTTTGTCGCTGCGAGGGAAGTAGTCAAGGAAGCCCTGCAGCTCCTGTATAGCCTGCAGCGTGGTGGTCTGGTCGAGCTGGGGGTCGGGAGAGTCGAGATAGTATCCGTAGCCACAGTAATAGCGGGCGAGCTCGGCGTATTTGCCTTTGGGATAGCGGGTGTAGTACATCTTGAAGTCGGAGCTGGAGGCCAGATAGTCACCGCTCTCGAATTCGCTCAAAGCCAAGAGATAAAGACACTCCTCGCCTTTATTCGTACCCTTGAACACTGTGCTGCACTCTTTGAGCAGCGTGATGGCCTGGACGTATTTCTTCTCCTCGAAGGCTCGCTTCGCATAGTCGAATTTATAGTTGTAATCCTTGCTCTTAAGCGCGTTCTGGTATTCGCCGCAGGAAGTGAGGGCGGCGAGCAGCAGCAATGGGAGCAGGATGCGCGATAGGATTTTCAGCATAGCCTTTGTTTTATCGTGCAAAGTTAATAATTATTTCTGTCTGCATGCTATGTGGTTAGCGTTTTTTAACATTTCAAGACCAACCGTAAAATAGGCCGCAGCAGCGTCGGCAGGGCGAATCACAGCACCATCGTAGATGACTATGTCAATGTCCACTGGAACCCTACCCTCCGCTCTTGCCTCGGGATTGCGACCAAGCAGGAGCTCGATGGCCTTAGTCTCTGCTGTCAGAGCGTCCAAAGACAGAGTCGTGGCAAGTCGGGCAACACTGTTGGAGTATCCTGAACCAGAGCGATACGTGGGCGATGCGTTGACAACTCCGAATCTCGAAAGAGCCTCGATTGCAGCAGCTATTTCTCCCTCGGCCTCTGGCACATTTGAGCCAATGCACAACACAGCATCAACGACGTCAGATGACTGATTCATTGCTCCACTCCTTTCATTGTGAGGGATATGCGACACCGGTCGGTGTCGACATCCAACACTCGCACGCGCACCTTCTGACGCACACGCACCACGTCGCGGGGATTCTGCACGCGGCCCTCTCCCATCTGGGATATATGCACCAGGCCGCTTTCGTGCACACCAATGTCCACGAAAGCGCCGAAGGCCGTGATGTTGTTCACAATGCCGTTGAGCTCCATGCCAGGGCGCAGGTCGTGAATGTCTGTGACGTTGGGGTCGAACTCGACCACCTCCACCTGCTCGCGCGGGTCGCGACCGGGGCGGCGAAGCTCGGAGATGATGTCGGTGAGTGTGGGCAGGCCCACGGTGTCGGTAACGTATCGTTCGGGCTGAATCTGGTCGATGAGCTCCTTGCTGGCCACCAGCGAAGCCACGGCAGTGCCAAGGTCGGCGGCCATGCGCTCGACGATATGGTAGCTCTCGGGGTGAACTGCGGTGTTGTCAAGAGGCGACTCAGCCCCGGGGATGCGCAGGAAGCCAGCGCTCTGTTGGTAGGCCACGGCACCGAGCCTTGGCACATCGCGCAACTGGCTGCGGCTGGTGAAGTCGCCGTGCTCGGCACGGTAGGCCACGATGTTGGCGGCGAGCTTAGGGCCGATTCCGGAAATATAAGCCAGGAGCTGCTGGGAAGCTGTGTTCACGTTCACCCCCACGAGGTTGACGCAACTGCTGACAGTGAAGTCGAGAGAATCCTTTAGGGCAGCTTGGTCAACGTCGTGCTGATACTGCCCCACGCCTATGCTCTTGGGGTCGATCTTCACCAGCTCGGCCAGCGGGTCAATCAGACGGCGGCCAATTGACACAGCTCCGCGTACGGTGATGTCATGGTCGGGGAACTCCTGTCGGGCCACCTCCGAGGCCGAATATATCGACGCTCCGCTCTCGCTGACGACGGCTATCTTCATGTCGCGGTCGTAGTGCAGATTGCGCAGGAACTGCTCCGTTTCACGCGAGGCGGTGCCGTTGCCAATGGCAATGGCACCTATATCATAGCGGCGCACGAGCGTGGTGACGGTGCGCATGGACGTGACTCGCTCTGAGCGGGGCGGGCATGGGTAGATGACGTCGTGATGCAGGAGGTTACCCTGCTCGTCGAGACAGACGATCTTGCAACCCGTGCGGAAGCCAGGGTCAACACCCATCACGCGTGTTCGTGCCAAAGGCGGGGCCATAAGCAGCTCGCGGAGGTTGTCGGCAAAGAGCTTGATGGCCTCTTTGTCTGCTTTCTCCTTATATATAGCCATAACCTCTGTGATGATTGAGGGCAGCAGCAGGCGTTTGTAGCTGTCGGCAGCAGCTCGTTCTATCAAGGCACGGCTGGCATCGGTGGCTCTGGGAGAAACCACAGTGCGCTGAAGGCTGCGCAGGGCAGCGTCATCGTCAACGGTGACAGACCAGCGCAACTGGCCTTGATCTGCGCCTCGGCATATGGCGAGGAACTGGTGCGATTCCACTTGCCGCAGCGGGCGGGAGAAGGAGTGGTAATTACGGAAGTTTTCTTTGCGTTCTGTGTGTCGTCCGGCTTCGCCGCGTGAGCGAGAGTCAGCCTCGGCCGGCTTGTCTTTGCCTTTAGCCGCAGCAGCAGTGAGGCGTCCTGTGCGTGTTACGAAAGAACGCAGCCCCGAGCGTGCTCGGGAATTCTCACTAATCCAAGAAGCTACGATATCGAGGGCACCGTCAATGGCAGCTTGAGCATCTGGCACATCTTCGGTGACGAATCGCGTGGCGGCTTTCTCGGGCGCGGCATGGTTCTGGGCCATGATAATGCGGGCCAGGGGCTCCAAGCCGCGTTCAATGGCCACAGTTGCCCGGGTGCGGCGTTTGGGCTTGAAGGGCAGATAGGCATCCTCGAGCTCGGCGGTATCGACGATATTCTCAATGCGTTCGCGAAGTTCGGGCGTAAGCGAGCCGGCGGCCTCGATCACCGATAGCACGTGCTCCTTGCGCTTCTGCAGCTGCTGATAGTAAAGGCGCATGGTCTCGATGTCGCGCACGGCCACTTCGTCCATGGCACCTGTGGCCTCTTTGCGGTAGCGGCTGATGAAGGGCACGGTGGCACCCTGGTCGAGCAAATCGAGCACGGCTTGCACAGGTCCAACGCGAAGGCCCAGACCATCGGCAATGAGTTTGGGAATGTCTATCATGGGGAGAATTGATTCAAGATGAAACGGAGAGAGAGAGCAGAGACGGAGGTCTGACGGTGTTACTCCCCCTTCGTAAGGGTGAAGAATGTAACCTCCGGGGTGGCGCCTATGCGGGCCGGGAAGCCAACCTCGCCGCAACCGATGTTGACGTACATGCGCTGGCCTTGGCCGTCGGTGTACATACCGCCCCAGGTGGGATAGCGGAAGCGAGCCGGTGATATGCCGAAGAGCTCCACCTGCATAGCATGCGTGTGGCCCGCGAGGGTGAGGGCAATGTTGCTGGCTGGGTTATCCTTCAGGTCGGCCACCCAGTGGGCAGGGTTGTGGGAAAGAAGAATCTTGGTGTTGAGGTCTGCTATCTCGGGGTAGGCGCGGCGCAGGTCGCCATAGGTGCGGAATGGCGGGTCGCCTACGTTCTCCACGCCGATCAGTGCGATGGAGTCCTCGCCGGCATGCAGCCAAGCAGTGGAATTGTTAAGCATGGTCCAGCCCATCTGGCGCTGGAGGTTAATCAGATGCGAAAGGTTCTTGCGTTTGGCCGTCTTGGAGGGCCAAGAGCTATAGTCTCCGTAGTCGTGATTGCCGAGGATCGAGTACACGCCGTATTTGGCCTTGAGCCTTGCGAGCGTGGGGGCGAACGGTTCCAATTCCGCGCTGCGACGGTTGACGATGTCGCCCGTGAAGACGATAAGGTCGGGCTGCAGGGCGTTGATGCTGTCTACAAGCTTATGCACGAACATGGTGTCGCGAGCAAAGGAGCCTACGTGCAAGTCTGAAATCTGAGCTATGGTCATGCCTTCGAACGCACGGGGCAAGGATGCCACTGGCACATCCACGCGGCGCACGTCCACGCGATAGCGGTTAATCAGCGCACCCCACCAAAGCAGCAGGAAAGTGAGGGCTGCAAGGATGCCGCCGGTGGCTTCAAGCCAACCAAGCCTATTGCCGCCCCATAGCAGGGGCAACGAGGCACCCAGGTCTACGACCACGAAGAGCAGCTTGGGAATATATACTGAACAATAGGCGAAAATCACCCACATGAGGGACATGAATTCGCCGTCGCCCATTGACTTCTTCGGCAGGGCCACCACAACGATGATGGCTACCATAAAGGCAATAGCGGAATATAACTGGATGTCTGGCCAGAGGCGGCGTGTGGTGAGACGCTGCAGGGCCACGTAGATGTAGGCGTCAATGAGCGCGGACATCACCAGTAAGATTATGACCGGCACCAGGGGTACTCTCATTTGCTGTGTGTGGTTTCGATGGGGTTGGTAAGTGATGGCGGGGAGGCCTGATAGGGAACGCCTCCATTGCCCTGCTCGCGGCTATCTGGCAGAGCACATAGCCTGCGCGGCGAGCTTGTTCTTGAGGGGGTTGGCGTACATGGCCAGCATCATCTGGCGCATGTAGTCACGCTCCTCGGGAGTGACGTCCTCGGCCTCAACCTTGTTGAGCTGACCTTGTATATAGGCGTCGAAGCGCTCCACGTCGGCTTGCGTGTATCGGTGAGTAAACTCGGAGGTGCCGTAGGTCTCGTCGTAAGCGATGTAGTTACCTGGGTAAATCTCGTAGCCGCAGTGGATTGAGCGGTCGATGAGGCGGCAGGCCTCGCGGATGACGTCAAGACGTGTGTCAGACTGGAAGCGCATGAGCTCGTCGTTGATGCACTCGCCCACGCGGAACATGACGCGGCCTTTGAACTTGAGTATTCCCGTCTCCATGCTGAAGAGATCGTCGCGTTGGCTTTTCTTGAACTGCGGGTCGCGGCGGCGCAGCAGGAATTCGCGGGCTTTGAGGTAGTCGTTGGGGTCGTATTCGTAGGATATGGACACCGGCATGAGGTTAACCTCC
The DNA here is from genome assembly GCA_964606815.1 of uncultured Bacteroides sp. Classification (GTDB taxonomy): domain Bacteria; phylum Bacteroidota; class Bacteroidia; order Bacteroidales; family Muribaculaceae; genus CAG-873. Next base: position 25,441 of record CAZSHV010000015.1, read on the forward strand.
GCGAGGTTCTCCTTGACGGAGCCTTCACCGGCGAGCGATAGCATCTTGACGAGGCTCTCCTGGGTGAGGTCGTTGGAGTCCTTGGCGCGGCCCTCGCGCTGGGCAATCCATACGGATTCGCGAGTGCGGTTGATGGTGTAGTGGATGTAAGCCGAGAGCTGCTTGGCGGCCTCAATGGCGTCCATGCGCTTGACGTCGCGCTTGACGATGAAGCTGCGGTTGAGCTTCACCAGGTCTGAGATCCAGTCAAAGATGAGCAGGTTGTTGCCGATGGCCACCTGCGTGATAGGCATGTTTGCGCGGATGAAGCAGAGGTTGAGGAACGATGCGTCGAGGACTATGTCGCGGTGGTTGGTGATGAAGGTGTAGCACTGGCCATCCTTGACGTTTTCCAGGCCGTCGCTTGAGATGCCGTCGGTGGTCTTGCGTTCCAGATCGAGCAGGAACTGGCCCATGACGTGGGTCTGGAAGTCGCGCTGTGTCTGCAGGCTCACGAGCTGCTCCACGAAGCGGGGGTAGTCGATGTCCGGCATCACATATTTGACGGCGTGCTCAAATCCCGGCTCTTTGACCAGGGCTTCGAGCTTTTCCTTGAACTGGAGGTCGCCGTAGGGGGCAATGTCGGCAAACTCAGCCGGCACGGTATCGTGATTTGGATGAATTGTCATTACCAAAGAATCTTCAAATTGAAGTCCAAAATTACAACATCCGCGGCGAATTTCCTAACGCCTCAACATGTTTTCAAAACGTTTAAAATTCGTTAACGATTGCCTTGCTCCGCTTCGGTGAGCTTGATAAGGCCGAAGACGGCGTAGTTGACCATGTCGAAGTAGTTGGCCTCTATGCCTTCCGAGGCTATGGTGCGCCCCTCGTGGTCTTCGATTTCCTTGGTGCGCTCGATTTTCATGAGTATGAGGTCGACATATGAAAGCACGCGCATGCCGCGCCAGGCCTCGTCGTAATCGTGGTTCTTGGCCAGCATCAGGGTGCGGGCTTCGGAGATTACCTGTTTGTAATATTCCACGGCCTGCTCGGCGGAGATGTCTTTGTGGTCGCTGAAGCCATGGCGTAGCTGAATGACGCCTATCGCGGCGTAGTTGACGATAGCGATGAACTCGGGGAGGATGCCCTCGTCGACAGCGCTGACGCCCTTGGTCTGGAGGGAGCGTATGCGCTTGGCTTTGATGAAGATCTGGTCGGTAACGGCCTCGGGGCGCATGATGCGCCAGGATGCGCCATAGTCCCAGAGCTTTTTCTCAAAAACGTCGCGGCAGAGTGCGAGGGCCTGGTCGAATTGTTGGTTGGTGTCCATGGTAGTGGTGTTTGTGCGGTTAAAAACACACAGTGAGCGCTCTGGCGAGGGCGCTCACTGCGGTTAGGGTGTCATGAACGTGGAGGATGGGGATCAGTTGTTGAGGCGCTCCTCGGCAGACTTGATACCGGCCTCGTCCTGCAGCAGGTAGTAAGCCTGGCTGAGCACCTTGAGGGCCTCGGTGTTGTCGTTGTTCATGTTATAAGCGTTCTCCAGGAGCTCGACAGCCTGCTTGAGCAGGGGCTTGATCTGCTCGTAGTAGATCTTGCTGTAAGCGGCGTCGTCTGTGGGAGCGTTGTCGTTGATCACGCAAGCATCGTTGTAGTACATGCGGCCGAGGTTGTAGACGGCAGCAGCGTTGTAGGGGTCGATGTCGACGGCCTTCTGGTACTGAGCCTTAGCGTCGCCCTCGATCTCGTCCTGCTCGAAGAGGATACCTTTGATCACGTAGTACTGGGCGTTGTTGGGGTTGGCGGCGATAGCCTCGTCGATGAGCTGCACAGCCTTCTGATACTCCTTGTTAGCGAGGCAGCCGTTGATGACGTGGCCGATGTAGTTGGGATCGTCGTTGCCGTAGAGGCTCATGGCCTCGGTGGCGAGGGAGTTGACGGCATCCTGGTTCTTGAGCTGGGATGCCACGGCGATGGCGTAGTCGTAGAGGTTCTTTTTGGTGTAGCTATGGTCTTTGGCCTTGAGGAAGGAGGCGAGAGCGTTCTCAAGGTTGTTGGCCTGCCAAGCAGCGAGGGCCTGGTTGTACATGATCTCGCCCATGAGGGTGTCGGCGGGCACCTTGAGCTCTTTGGCGAAGACAGGGTTGTAGCTCATATCGATGAAGATGTCCCAAGCCTTGTAGGCGTTGTCGTACTCCTTGAGGTTCCAGTACTCCAGGGCAGCAGAGTTGAAGTCGTGGTAGTGACCGGAGGTGATGTTGACGATGTCTTTGGAGTATTTGGGTTTCACCTTGCCCTTCTCGTCGGGCAGAGAGTCGAGGGGAAGAGCCTTCATGAAGTACTCATAGCCGCCGAGCAGGGCGTCGCTCATGGTCTTGGCGCCGTTCTCGGGGAGTTTGTTGAAGGCCTTGAGGCCCACGAAGTCGTCGTAGGTTGTGAATCCGGCCTTACCGGGGATGAAGTATGTCTGAGCCATCTGGGCAGTGGCGGGGTCAGAGAACGCAGGAGTGATGATTTTGACCACCTCGGCGTAGGGGGTGTTCTTTTTCATGGCGCGTTCAGCCTCTTTCACCACGTCGGGCTGTGCCGAAGCGGCAGCTGCGCCGGCCAGGGCGCACAGGCCGAGGATAAGGATACGTTTCATTTTGGATGATTGTTTAGGGTATTTGTATTGGATTGTTTATGCAATGATTATTCAGCGTCGTCAGCGTCGTCGGCGTCATCTGCATCGATTTCCGCGTCAGCAGCGTCGGCATTGAGCTCATCCTCGCTGATTTCGGGCAGCTCCTCGCCGGCTTCGATCAGTTCGGCCTCCTCTTCGGGGTCGGAGTCCACGCAGCAGACAGAAGCGATGGAGTCGCCTCGCTTCTCGAGGTTGATGATGCGCACGCCCTGGGTGGCACGGCCCATGACGCGGATGTCGGCCACGCGGACGCGGATGGTGATACCGCTCTCGTTGATGATGATCAGGTCGTTGTCGTCGTTGACGGCTTCGAAGGCCACGAGGTGGCCGGTCTTGTCGGTGACGTTCATGGTGCGCACGCCCTTGGTGCCGCGGTTTGAGAGGCGGTAGCCGTCGAGCTCGGAGCGCTTGCCGTAGCCCTTGGACGAGAGGGTGAGCACGGTGTCGTTAGAGCCCTGCGAGATGGTGACAAGGCCCACGAGAGCGTCATCACCTCCGTCAAGGCGCATGCCGCGCACACCGGCGCTGACGCGGCCCATGGCGCGCACCTTGCTTTCGTGGAAGCGGTTAGCGCGGCCGTTGCGGTTGGCCAGCAGGATTTCGGAATTGCCGTCGGTGAGGTTTACAGCAATCAGGTCATCGTCCTCGCGGATTACGATGGCCTTCTTGCCCTTCGACATCACTCGGGCGTATTCGGTGAGGCTTGTCTTCTTAATCAGGCCCTGGCGGGTGGCGAAGACCAGGAAGTGGGAGCCGGTGAATTCGGGATCGTCGAGCTGCTTGCAGCGGATGTAGGCTTTGACGCTGTCGCCGGGCTCGATGTTGAGCAGGTTCTGCAGGGCGCGGCCCTTGGCGTTGCGGGCACCCTCGGGGAGCTCGTACACCTTCATCTTATATACCAGGCCACGCTTGGTGAAGAAGAGCATGGTGTTGTGCATTGATGCGGTGTAGACGTGCTCGATGAAGTCGCCGTCGCGGGTGTCGCTGCCCTTGAAGCCCACGCCGCCGCGGTTCTGGGCGCGGTATTCGCTCAGGGGCGTGCGCTTGATATAGCCGAGGTGGGAGATGGTGATGATCATGTCGTCGTCGGCATAGAAATCCTCGGCGTTGAAGTCGCCGGCGGTGTAGTCGATGACAGTGCGGCGGTCGTCGCCGAAGCGGTCGCGCACCTCCTCCAGCTCTTCGCGGATGAGCGAGCGGCACACGCTTTCATCGCTGAGTATCAGCTCTAAGCGGGCTATTTCTTTGAGTAATTCTTCAAGGGAGCCGCGGAGCTTCTCCTGCTCCAGTCCGGCGAGCTGACCAAGGCGCATGGCTACGATGGCGGCAGTCTGAGGCTCGGAGAAACCGAAGCGGTCTGAGAGGGGCTGACGGGCAGCCTCGGCACTCTCGGAAGCGCGGATGATGGCGATGACCTCGTCGATGTGGTCGCAGGCCAGGATGAGGCCCTCGAGGATGTGGGCGCGGTCTTGCGCTTTCTTGAGTTCGTATTTCGTGCGACGGATCACGACGTCGTAGCGGTGGTCTACGAATGCCTCGAGCAGCTGCTTGAGGTTGAGGAGCTGCGGGCGGCCGGAAACGAGGGCCACATTGTTGACGGAGAAGGAGGCCTGCATCTGCGTCATCTTGTAGAGCTTGTTGAGCACCACGTTGGCGTTGGCGTCGGTCTTGAGCTTGATGACGATGCGCAGACCCTCGTGCGAGGAGAGGTCGATGATGTCGGCGATGCCGTCGATTTTCTTGTCGTTGACGAGCTCGGCGATGTATTTCACCAGGTCGCTCTTCACCACTCCGTAGGGAATCTCGGTGATGACGATGCATTCGTGGTTGCCCTCCTGCTCAATCTCGGCTTTGGCGCGGATGACGATGCGGCCGCGGCCTGTCTCGAAGGCGTCCTTGACACCTTGGTAGCCGTAGATGATGCCGCCCGTGGGGAAGTCCGGAGCGGAGATGAACTTCATGAGCTCGGGAATGGTGATGTCGCGGTTCTCGAGCAGGGCTATGGAGGCGTTGATGCTCTCGGTGAGGTTGTGAGGTGGCATGTTAGTGGCCATACCCACGGCGATACCGGAGGCTCCGTTGACCAGCAGATTGGGGAAGCGGGTGGGCAGCACTGTGGGCTCCTTGTCGGAGTTGTCGTAGGTGGGCTGGAATACCACGGTGTCCTTGTCAATGTCGCGGAGCATCTCCTCGCCTATCTTGGAGAGGCGCGCCTCGGTGTATCGCATAGCGGCGGGGCCGTCGCCGTCGATGTTGCCGAAGTTGCCGTGGCCATCGATGAGGGTGTAGCGGAGCGACCAGTCCTGAGCCATGCGCACGAGGGTGCCGTAGATGGAGGAGTCGCCGTGGGGGTGGAAGTTACCCATCACCTCGCCCACAGCCTTTGCCGACTTGCGGTGGGGCTTGTCGGAGGTATAGCCGGAGACGTTCATGCCGTAGAGCACGCGGCGATGCACGGGCTTCATGCCGTCGCGCACGTCGGGGAGGGCTCGCGAGACGATGACCGACATCGAATAGTCGATGTAGGCGCTTTTCATCTCGTTTTCGATATTGATTTGTACAATACGATGTTCGTCAAACATTTCTTCTTGCATTCTATAAAATTCAAGCAAAGGTAAGCAAAATTTCTCAAAAGCACAAATAAAAATCCCCCGAACTGGTACTTGTTAAGCATCACTCGGGGGATTCGTGTAAGTGGGCAGAGGGAGAAATGGTGGGTGGGGACGCGCTCCGTCATCCGTCAGATGGTAAATAACTGAACACTAATTGGTTAACCGTCCAATTCTGACGACTCGCTGATTGTCAGGCGATTACGCCTTCAATTCATAATTCTTGGCTACGCCAAGCGCTTCGCGATGACATAATTCAGTTGTCGTGGGTGTTTAGGCGACCGCAACAAATTTGCGGCCCTACAATTTGGGGGTAACGCTCTGGGAATCAATGGCAACAACGTCAAGGGAGCACACGGAGTGGGCGGGTGCAAGGTAGCCCCGGACGAGAGTCCGGGGTCGGGAATGCCCCCCTGAAAATTTCCCCCTCCCCGTTTCGGGAGGGTGTTAGGGGGTGAGGCAACCAATCATTTCCCGAATCCATGGCGTTATCGCGGCCGGACCGAAGGGTGGAACGCTGCAAATGATTCGATGTCTCGCCCCTCCCCCTGGCCCCCTCCCCGCACGTTGCGGGGAGGGGGAATATTTATTAAATGCCTGGCATTCCGTGGGTTAAAACCCACGGCTGACTTTATCCCGCCCCTCCGGGGCTCCCCTCGCGTCGTCGTTGGCGTTGTCGTGCACGTTATCGCGGCCGAACCGACCGTTCGGCCCTACAATTCGAATCGCATTGCTGGTTTTTCGGCGGCCGCAACAAATTTGCGGCCCTACAATTTGCTGTTTTTGTGAATGTTGTCCATCCTGGCGGTCGCCACAGGTGGCGACCCTACAGGTTGGCGGTTAACGGCGGTCGAAACGAATCGGCGATCCTATTTGTCGGAGTCGTGGACGACGCGGTCGCGGAGCTCGGCGAGCTTGCCGCTGTTCCAGCGGTCGGTGGTGCCGACGAGGTAGCCGGTGATGCGCTGTATGGTCTCGAAGCGGGCTCCGCAGCGGGGGCATGTGTCCACGTCTTTCTGGGCGTCTTCGTAGCCGCAGCGGGGGCAGTGGTTGCGGTTGTGGTTGACGGAGCCGTAGCCCATGTCGTACTTGTCCATAAGGTC
>CAZSHV010000016.1:0-30508 GCA_964606815.1 uncultured Bacteroides sp.
TTAACACTTCGCCCCTTGCACAGGTCCTAGAATACAAGTTCGTTGCGGCCGCAGAAACACCATAGATTCCACCCACGATTCCCCCAATTGTAGGGCCGAACGGTCGGTTCGGCCTTGATAACATAAAATGTTGACCCACAGGATGTAGGGACGCTTCCGAGCGTCCATACATCCATTTGGCAATCAGAGTGTTACTGCGGCCATGCCGACCGTTCTGTTGTGCAATATAGGGATTTTGCGGGTGGTGTCGCGGGCTTTGTCATGGCGGCCGCAACAAATTTGCGGCCCTACAATAGGGGAAATCGCTAGCAGTGTCGAGGGCGTTGTCGTGGGCGTTTCCGCGGACGATCGGACAGAGCGTACCTACATCCTAATAATCAACATTTTATATTGCCCACACCGCTTTTAACATGCGGTTTCGTATTATCGTTTTGCGGTTTATTTTATAAGGCCGGAGATGAAGATGACGGCGATGGCGGCGGGGGCAACGTAGCGGATGCAGGCACGAATGAGGGCTGTACCGACGCCGGGCTTCTGGCCGGGGCGCAGGAGCTGGCTCTGCAGGAAGGTGCGGTCGAGTCGCCAGCCCACGAACAGGGCTATGGCCATGCCGCCCAGGGGCAGGCAGATGTTGGAGGAGACGTAGTCGAAGAGGTTGAAGATCGTCAGCCCGCAGATGGTGACGTGGCTGAGCGGTCCGAACGACAGGGCGCACAGCACGCCGCCGAGCATGCATACCGCCGTGTTGACCCTCGTGGCACCGGCACGGCTCATGTGGTGCTCCTCGCAGAAGTACGAGATGGAGATCTCGCTCATGGAGATGGTGGACGTGATGGAAGCGAAGAACAGCAACACGAAGAACAGCACCGACCACACATGTCCGCCGGGCATCTGAGCGAAAATCTCAGGCAGCGTGACGAACACCAGCGTGGGGCCTGCCTGGGGCTCCATGCCGAAGGTGAAGACAGCGGGAAATATCATCGCGCCGGCCATCAGGGCCACCAGCGTGTCGAGCACGGCGGTGATGGTCGCGCTCTTGGCCAGTCGGGTCTCGTCGCTGAAATAGCTGGCGTAGGTGAGCAGGCACGTCAGGCCGAGGCTCAGGGAGAAGAAGGCTTGGCCCATGGCCCCGATGACCACCGACGGCGTAATCTGCGAGAAGTCAGGCTGGAACATAAACTCCAGGCCACGGTGCGCCCCGGGCAACGTCAGGGAGTTGACGCACATGGCCGCGAGAATCACGAAAAGCACAGGCATCAGAATATTCGACACGCGCTCGATGCCCTTTTCCACGCCGCGGCGCAGAACGGCATAGTTCAGGCCGAGGAACACCACCACCCACACGGCAGGTCGCCAGGAGCCGGTGATGAAGCCGGAGAAGCGGTCGGCGTACTGCGTGGCGTCGCCGCCTGTGAAAAGAGCAGACACCGACTGCCACAGATACTCCATAATCCAGCCGGCCACCACTGAGTAGAAGCTCAGGATCATCATCGAGGCCACGATGCCAACGTACGGCACAGCCCTAAACGGCGAGCCGGGTGCCAGCATGGCGAAGGCGCCCTTGGGGTTGCGGTGCGTGGCACGACCTATGGCGAACTCGCTGATTATCACTGGGATACCGACAACCAGCACACACACCACATAGATCAGCAGGAAGGCCCCGCCGCCGTGCACGCCCGTCTCGTAGGGGAAGCGCCAGATGTTTCCCAGGCCTACGGCCGAGCCCACAGTGGCGGCGATGACGCCCGTCTTAGTGGCGAACTGCGCGCGCCCTGTCTTTGTATTGCTTGCTTTTTGCTTAGTCATTTTTTAAGGGACATGCTCTAAATTAACCGAAGATAGAGATTATCTTCATCACCAATATCAGCGCTATCAGCGCCGGGGCCACAAAGCGCACCAGGGCGGCCACCAGAGGTGCCGACTTGGCGGAAAGCGAGCCGAAGTTGCTCATCTGCTGGCGGATAAAGTCGCGCGGGAGCACCCAGCCTACGTACACGCATATGGCCAGGGCGCTCACGGGCAGGAGCAGGTTGGTGGCGAAGGTGTCGAGGAAGTCGAACACGCTGCGCCCGGCGATCTGCAGCTGCGGCACAGGGCCAAGGCTCAGGGAGCAGACGGTGCTGGTGAGCAGCAGCGGGAGCATGACCGTCCAGCATGCCGCGCGGCGCGAGAGCCTGAAGCGGTCGCGGACGAAGGCCACGCTCACCTCTGCCAGCGAGATGGTGCTGGTGATGGCGGCCACGCCCAGCAGCAGAAAGAAGAGGCTCGACCATATTCGCGTGCCGCCCATGGCCGCGAAGATCTCGGGCATGGTGACGAACACCAGCGTGGTGCCCTCAATCTGCCCGGCCTCGCTGCCGATGTGGAACGACTGCACGGCGGGGAATATGATAAGGCCCATGAGCAGGGCCATGGCGAAGTCGAGCATAGACACAGACACGGCCGTGCGCCCAAGGTTGGTCTCGCGGGGGTAGTAGGCTGCGTAGGTCACGAGTATGCCCATGCCGAGACTCAAGGAGAAGAAAGCCTGACCCAAAGCGTTGACTATCACGTCAATGCTGATTTTGCCGAAGTCGGGGCAGAGGAAGAACTTCACGCCGCTCCACGCCCCTGGCAGTGTCAGCGACGCCGCGCAAAACACGAGCATCAGCGCGAAGAGCAGGGGCATCAGCACGTTAGACACCTTCTCAATGCCCTTCTGCACGCCCAGCAGTAGCACGGCCAGGTTGAGGCCAATCACCACGAAGGTCCAGAACACGGGCCGGAGAGCCGTGCCAACGTAGGTGGTCATCTTCCCGGCGAAGAACTCGCCCTGGCCTGTGGCCTGCAGCCCGGCGTAGAGGTCGCCGTTGAGCGAGTCGTAGAGATACTCAACCGTCCAGCCGGCCACTACCATATAAAACGACAGAATCAGATATGAGGCCACCAAGCCTATGGTGCCAGCCACCCACCAGCGGCTGCCGGGGGTGAGACGCTTGAAGTTGCCCACGGAGTCGGAGCCACCGGCGCGGCCCAGCGACAGCTCGGCCAGCATCACGGGGATGCCCAGTATGAACACGCACAATACGTAGATTAATAGAAACGCGCCGCCGCCGTTGGCCTGCGCCTCAGCCGGGAAGCGCCACACGTTGCCCAGCCCTATGGCAGAGCCAGCCGTGGCGGCTATCACGCCGAGCTTTGTGGCGAATGTCTTTGTCTTGGTGTCCATACTTTAGCCTATTGGAATTGCAAACTTTACGCGAAAGTACGCAAAATATTTTACAATCCGTTACATTCGGGCCAAATTTCTTGCAGATTGCAACCAAATAGTCACCTTCCGAAGTCCTCGGCGATAAAGCGGATCACGGAGTCGGCTGTGTTGGGGCCAATGACGATGTCGGCCTCGGCCTTGACCTCTTCGGCAGCGTTGGCCACGGCCACAGCGACGTCGGCAGCGCGCAGCATGGGCAGATCGTTGAGATTGTCTCCGAAGGCTACCACGCGCTGTGCCCCCGTGAGCTCGCGCAGCTCCTTCAGTCCCTCGGCTTTCGACACACCCGGGGCAAAGGCCTCCAAGAGGGCAATACCTGGATTGTATGTATCTGGATACCAGGCAGCAGCGCAACCTGTGGCCTCGCGCATGTCGCTGGCCACGGCGCCTATAGACTGGGGCGAACCCATGGCGAAGAACAGCACCGTGTGGTCGTATGCCTGCTCGGGGGCCGGGGTGTGGAGGTGGAAGGATTTGAGGTCGTTGAGCTCGCGGTCGCGCACGAAGGTGTCCTCCAGCGGCGTCAGTTCGGCAGCGCGGTGGAACACGTCGATGTGGTTGCCGCCTCGCGGCAGGGTGTACATAAAGGGCGCCACGTCGTGGCGGCGGCAAATGGCCTCGAGCTCGCGGGCGTGGTCGGGCGTCAGATAGTGCACGCGGTGGTAGCGGCGCTGGGCGAAGTCCCACATGGCCGCTCCGGTCATCACCACAGAGGGCACGGCGGTATGCAGCCCGTGTGCAATTGGCTCGACGGTGGCCGGCGTTCGAGCCGTGACAAAGGCAATCTTCGCCCCTGCGGCGGTGAGGCGGTTGAATTCCTCGCGGGTGCGGGGGGATATGCGGGCGTCGGCCCCGAGCAGGGTGCCGTCGAGGTCTGTGGCGTATAGAGTCATGATTGTGAGAGGTTTAAGTGGCGGTTAAGCTGGCGCATCTGCAAGGCCACGAGCACCAGGGTGACGAGCGTGGCCAGAAGGTCGGAGGTGGGGAATGCCAGCCACACGCCGTCGAGCTGCAGATAGCGCGGCAGCAGCAGTAGCAGCGGTATGAGGAAGAGCACCTGGCGCGCAAGCGACAGTATGATGGACTTGCCGGCCTTGTCGAGGCTCTGGAAGAAGGCGGTGGACACAATCTGGAATCCAACCACCCAGAACATCGGCATGGCGTGGCGCATGGCATTGTCGGTCACGGAGATAAGCATCGCGTCGGTGGTGAAGACGCGCGCTATGACATCGGGCCACAGCACGCCTACCGCACAGCCTGCGGTGCATATTGCAGTGCCCACAGCGGCGGCCAGGTAGTAGGTGCGCTTGAGGCGGTCGAGCCGCCCGGCGCCGTAGTTATATCCCACTATGGGCTGCATGCCCATGCAGATGCCCAGCACGATGGTGGTCATGATTGACGTGTAGGTGACGAATATTCCAGCGGCCCCCACGGCCATGTCAGAGCCGTAGGCCACGAGCGAGCGGTTGACAAGGATATTGATCAGGCACGACGCGGCGTTGACCAGCGACGGCGCCGCGCCAATGCTGACGATGGCCCACACCACGCTCCAGCTCAGGCCGTAGGTGCCGCGGCGGAAGTGCACGGTGGAGCGACGGTCCATGAAATGGCTCATCACGAACACCATCGACACCGTCATCGATATGTCGCTGGCTATGGCCGCGCCTTTGATGCCCATGTCGAGGGCGAAGATGAAGATGGGGGCGAGGGCAATGTTGAGCACCGCGCCGATGATCATCGTCACCATGGCCCGGCCGGGGTAGCCGCTGGAGCGCATGATGTTGTTGAAGCTGAACGTCAGGTTTATCATCAGCATGCCCGGCAACAGCCAGAGCATGAAGTCGTAGGCGTAGGGGAGCGTGGCCTCGCTGGCGCCGAAGGCCATGAGGATGTCGCGCAGGAAGAGGCCGAAGGTCGAGATGTAGACGGCACCGATGCCCAGGGTGAGCGTCAGGGAATTGCCCAGCACGCGGGCCGCGGCGTCGTGCTTGCCCGCGCCGAGCAGGATTGAAGTGCGGGCCGACGCGCCGGCGCCGATGAGCACGCCCAGGGCCGCGCACAGGTTCATCACCGGGAAGGTGATGGCGAGGCCGGAGATAGCCTCGGGGCCCACGCCGCGGCCTATGTACATGCGGTCCACCACGTTGTAGAGGGCCATGACGAGCATGCCCACCACGGCCGGGAGGCTGTAGTCCCACAGCAGCCTGCCCACGGGGCGCGTGGCCAGGTCGGTGAGGCGCTGCTGCTGAGCGGATGGCGCGGTGCTTGTCATCAGCGGGTCGTTTTTGGTGGACGATGTATTAAAAAAATCCGCGCAGGGGGCGAGCCCGCGCGGATCGTGTTCGTTAGTGTCTGGAGTAGTGGCCTACGATTACTTACCGGCGGCCTCGGCGGCAGCTTTGGCGCGCTCGGCGTATTTGTTGATGTCGAAGCGCAGACCGCGAGCGTAGCTAGGGTAGTCCTTCACGATCGTCTCGTAGCACTTGGCCTCGGCGGCATAGTTCTGCTGGGCGCGGTAGACGTTGGCTTCCTTCACGAGGACGAAAGGCACCACCTGGGGGTTCTCGTCAGCCTCGTCGATGGCCTTCTTGTAGCACTTCAGGGCCTTGTCGTAGTCCTTGAGATTGACGTAGCAGTCGCCCATGAGGGAGTATTGGCCGGCCTCCACGAGGTCGCTGCTGACGGAGGCATCGTCCAGATAATTGATAGCCTCCTGGTATTTGCCCTGCTGATAGAGCAGGATGGCGGCGTGGAGCTTTGCGCGGTTGCCGCTCTTGTGGCCCATCTTTGCAGCGTCCTCGTAGTATTTGAGGGCGATGGAGTCGTTCTGCTCCGTGTCGGCCAGACCGATGGCCTCGTCGGCCTTCGCGGAGCCGTGGCTGCTGATGGCGTACCACACAAGGGCGATCACCACGAGGGCGGCGACGACGGTGCCGATGATGGTGACAACTTTCTTAGTCTCGATTTTCTTACCTTCGGCAGCGAGATTCTCTTGAGCCTGCTGAAGGGGATTGACAGGTGATTCCATTTATCTTGATATGATTTTTATCGTGAAAAATAAGGTGCGGTCAAGCGTCGCGACAAAAAGCAAAGGCGCAAAACGCTAACTTCGCGCAAAGTTAGTTTAAATTCACGACAAAACATAATTTTCCCCGAAAAAAATCAAAATCCCCACGCTGATACAATATATAATGAAGTAACAACGCGGGCTGCCCAGCCTTACAATAAGGGCAAATGCGTTCCGACAGTGGCCGTAGCTCTGCATCCGATAATATCCCCTCCCTGCGACGAGCGGGGAGGGGATAGGGGTGCGGACGGGGCAATCACTTCAATGGCGATTCTGCCCGTTATTCTTCAGCATCAATGGGTGTGTCGGAACTTGAGGATGAGGAGAGTGTGATGGTGGAGGGTGTGAGCCAATCGCTGTCGGGGCGCGTGATCAGTCGGGCGTTGGCATAGGCCATGTCAAGGGTTAGGATGGTGTGGGCAATGTAGACGTTGCTTATCTCCAGAGCCAGGGCGGCGTCAATCTCGTTGTTGTCGCCGACGAGCGACAGGGGCAGAAGCAGGGACATGGCTTTACGGCCAGGGTAGTAGATCGGAATGGCCGTCTTGAAGTTCCACTCCACTCGCTTGAGGGCGTGGTATATAGCCTCCTCGATTCCACGCTGGATTTTCTTGAACACACGCGGGGTGTTCTTGATTCTTTGAGCGAGGGCCGCGAAGTTGACCTTGCCGTCGGCATCAGTAGAGGCCTTGAGCTCGGCCGGGCAGAAGTCCTCCAAGAACTCCAACGGGAGGCGATCGCATCGCTCGATGATGTGTCCCCAGTTGTAGGAGCCGATGGTCTTGGAGACGTCGTAGACGAGGTCAAGCGTGGACTCGTAGTACTTGGCGCGTGCGGGAAATTTGTCACCGTATAGTTTGGCGAGGAACATATGCTCCTTGTCCTCACCGCTGCCGCTGATGAATTTGTAGAATTTCCATGGGATGGATCCAGTGCTGTTAGTGACGAATACCGCGTAGATTGGTTCGTAGAGCTTGTCCACGAGGCCGGTATCGAACAGGAGCACCTGCTTGGGGTAGGTGTACGACACAGAGCCGGTCTTCTTGTCGTACTTCGGGATGCCGAAAGTGTTGTTTACGTTGTCCACGACCTTCATTTTGGGCTCCCAAGAGGGGTCGTCGCTGTGAGCCTCGTCCTCGGATTGGAGACGGTCGAAAGTCATGAGGAAGTAATTCTTGAGAATTGGGAAATCACCGGGGTCGACATCGCCGAAATACCAATGTTCGGCAAGAGCCTTCTCAGCGAGCTTCTGCATGGCCACGTCGAGGCCATGGCGCTGGCAGTTAGCCGGTTTGGGGAAGAAGGCGAAGCTGATTAGCCGCTTATATGCTCCGCCGGGCTTCTTACCGATGCTGTGCTTGGGCTTTTTATCAGGAGTGGGCGAAAGCACATCGTCTTCGGCAACGTCGGCAAAGGGAACCTTGTATTCATGCTTGGGGATTTCGCCTCGCATCTCGAAGTCGGCGCCGAAAACTTCTTTAAGGAAATCATGCAGGGTGTAGCCCATGGCTTTGAAGTTGACATCCGCAGCTTTGAGGATACCGCCGAGGTCAGTGGCGCGACACCATCCGCTGGAAAGGCAGGGGGAGCCTTTTGCAGCAGCAATGATCTTGGTTTTGTAGTCCTCTTTCTGCTCAGACGTGATGGGTGTGCGCAAGGACGTGTCAACTGTGGGGGTTTTCCACATGCGTATTCTGAATTCATGCTTTGGGGCCTCGCCGCGCATGTCAAAGGCTTCAAGGTAAAGCTCACGCAGGAAGCTTTCCATATTCTTGAATCCCAGAGCCTTAAAATTGATATCCGCCGCCTTTAGCGCCGCACCGAGGCTTGTGGCTTTGCTCCAGCCCTCAACGAGCGAGCCCGAGGCTTTAGCTGCAGCATATACCTTTGTCTTTAGGTCGTTGCGCTGTTCTTGAGTAAGCGTGGGCACCTCAACCATAGGCTCTTGAGGGACGGCAGATGACGGTACGGGAACGACCATGTACTCCAGCTGTGCGCCTTTGCCCCGTTCGGCGTATTCCGGCCCAAAGAGGTCTTGCAGCAATGCGCGGACCGTGGCATAGCCAAGCTCCTTATAATCAACATTGATTGACTTGAGGATACTGCCGAGAGCTGTTGCTTTGCACCATCCGTCAACGACGCGTGGAGTCGCCTGTGCCGCTGTAAGGAGCGTGTCCTTCAGCTGCGAGATTTGAGTAAGTGTTAGTTTTGTCATGGGGTAATAAACTAAATTTATAGTATAATAGTTGAGACATCGCGAAGTTAGGCAAAAAAAGAGTGGAGCTGCAATTATTTGCAAGGTTGCAATTAGAAAAAAGGAGAAATGGCTGGGACGCTTATCGTGGAGGCTGGGGTGGCAGGGCGGGATTCTCTTGGCGGGTGCGATTTTCCCCTGTTTTTTTCGGGGGATTTTGGGCGGTGGTGTGTGAATTTTCGCGAAAAGTTGTTACCTTTGCACAAATTTTCTTTTCACACCTGTCATAGAGAATGAAACAAGTGACTTACAACGGCCTCACCTTCGAGCCGTATATCACCGCCGACCGTATCGCGGCCCGCATCAAGGAGCTGGGCAGCGACATCGCTCGCGACTGCGCTGGCAAGACTCCGCTTTTCTTAGTGGTGCTCAACGGCGCTTTTCCTTTTGCTTCTGACCTCTTCCGCGCCGTCGACATCGACGCCGAGATCGCCTTCATCCGTCTGAAAAGCTACAGCGGCACGCAGAGCACAGGCACCGTCAAGGAGGTGCTGGGCCTGAGCGAGGACATCGAGGGTCGCACCGTGGTGGTGGTGGAGGACATCATCGACACGGGCCACACTATCTACAAGCTCATCAACGACCTGAAGGCGAAGAACCCCGCGGAGCTGAAAGTGGCCACGCTGCTGTTCAAGCCCGAGGCTCTGGTGCGCGACGTGAAGCCTGACTACGTGGCGTTCGAAATCCCCAAGAAATTCGTCATCGGCTTCGGTCTGGACCTGGACGGCATGGCGCGCAATCTGCCCGACGTCTACTGCCTTAAGGACGAGGCTTGACGCCCCCGCCAGCCATCCTTCTCTATGATAGAGCGCCGGAGCGCATCAGGCGCCCGGCCTCGAGGCTGCGGATGCCCTTTTGGGCCCTTCCCGCTTCGCAATCCGTCTCACCCCCACACTTACCATCTCCACAAGCTATCCTGAAATGCTCAATATCGTGATTTTCGGCGGCCCCGGCAGCGGCAAGGGCACGCAAAGCGAAAAAATAGCTAAAAAATACGGCATCCTGCACATTTCCACAGGCGAGGTGCTTCGCGACCACATAGAGCGCAAGACCGACCTGGGCAAGGTGGCCGACAGCTATATCTCTCAAGGCATGCTCATACCCGACCAGCTGATGCTCAAGGTGTTAAGCCACGTGCTTGACACTAACGCCGAGGCTGCGGCTGCCGGTGTGATCTTCGACGGCTTCCCCCGCACCCTGCCGCAGGCCGAACAGCTGGACCGCATGCTCTCGGAGCGCGGCACAAGGCTGAGCGCCGTGCTGGGCCTGGAGGTGAACGATGAGGAGCTGACGGCGCGCATGCTGCGCCGCGGCGCGGAGACAGGCCGCGCTGACGACAACGAGCGCACGATCAAAAACCGCATTGCCGTCTTCCACAAGCAGACTACGCCTCTGCGCGACTACTACGGCTCGACGGGCCGCTACTTCGCCATCAACGGCGAGGGCAGCGTG
This sequence comes from uncultured Bacteroides sp., assembly GCA_964606815.1. Taxonomy (GTDB): domain Bacteria; phylum Bacteroidota; class Bacteroidia; order Bacteroidales; family Muribaculaceae; genus CAG-873. Next base: position 10,024 of record CAZSHV010000016.1, read on the forward strand.
GATGAGATCTTCGACCAGATCTGCGCCCGTCTGGACAATATCTGACCCCGCCACGCCAGCGTTGGCGACACCCCCCTGCTGCCCGCGCATCGGCACCCATAGGTGCCCAGGGTCAAACGGCGGCATTACAAGCCGCTATCACTTAATACCTTAAATCGACGCTATGCCACAGTCTCTTCTCAAAATCTACGAGGCATCGTTCCGCAACAATTTCGCTCTCCCCGCGCTCACGGACTATGTGACGGGGAAGACCATGAGCTACGGCGACTTCGCCAAGAAAATCGCCAACATCCACCTCCTCTTCCAGGGCGCTGGCATCAAGCACGGCGACAAGGTGGCCCTGCTGGGCAAGAACACGCCCGAATGGGTGACGGTGTTCATGGCCACGCTCACCTACGGGGCTGTGATCGTGCCCATCCTGGATGCTTTCAACCCGCGCGACGCGCAGCATATCATCAACCACAGCGACGCTCGCCTGCTGTTTGTGAGCGAGAGCATCTACGAGCACCTGGCCTTTGACGACATGCCGAAGGTTGAGGCGGCTTTCTCGCTCGACCGCCGAGCGCTGCTGGCCGAGAAGCCCGGCGAGGGCAAGAGCATGAGCAGCGTGATGCGCTCGCTGACGCGCCGCTTCAATAAGAAATACCCCAAGGGCTTCGGGCCTCTGGACGTGCTCTTTGAGGATATGCCCGCCGGCAGCGTGGGGGTGCTCAACTACACCTCCGGCACCACGGGATTCTCGAAGGGCGTGATGCTGACGCATGACAACTTGCTGGGCAATGTGAGCTTCGGCATAGAGTCGCATCTGCACTACAAGGGCTCGCGGGCGCTATCGTTCCTGCCTCTGGCGCATGCCTACGGGTGCGCCTTCGATATGCTTGTGCCGCTGGCCGTGGGCAGCCACGTGACGCTGCTGGGCAAGACTCCCACTCCGCGCATACTGGTGAAGGCCATGGCCGAGGTGAAGCCTAACCTGGTGGTGTGCGTGCCTCTGATCCTGGAGAAGATTTACAAGAACATGATCGTGCCCATGATCACGAAGCGCCCTCTGAGCTGGGTGCTGGCCGTGCCGGGGCTCGACATGGCCATCTACAGCCGCATCCGCGCGAAGCTGGTGGAGGCCTTCGGCGGGGAGTTCGAGGAGGTAATCGTGGGCGGCGCGCCGCTAAACCGCGAGGTTGAAGACTTCCTGAAGAAAATCCGATTCCCCTTCACCGTGGGCTACGGCATGACCGAGTGTGGCCCGCTGATCAGCTACACGCCCTGGAGGGAGTTCATCAGCGGCTCGTGCGGTCACACGCTGCGCGGAATCATGACGGCCAAGATCTACCGCCCAGACGACGCACCGGCAGACCTCCCCGGCGAGATCTGCGTGAAGGGCCAGAACGTGATGAAGGGCTACTATAAGAATCCCGAGGCCACCGAAAGCGTGCTCGACCCTGACGGATGGCTGCACACGGGCGACATGGGATATCTGGGCGGTGACGACGGCCAGACAATCTTTATCCGCGGCCGCTATAAAACCATGATTCTCAGCGCCAACGGCCAGAATATCTACCCCGAGGAGATCGAGGCCAAGCTCAACAATATGCCCTATGTGGGCGAGAGCCTGGTGGTGGACCGCGGCGGCAGACTCGTGGCCCTGGTCTACCCCGACACGGAGGCCGCCGACCGCGACCATATCTCCATAGCCGATGTGGAGAAGCTGATGGAGCCCACCCGCGTGCAGCTCAACGCTCTGCTGGCGCCATATGAGCGCATCGAGCGCATTCAGCTGGTGCCGCAGGAATTCGAGAAGACTCCGAAGCGTTCCATCAAGCGCTACTTATATAGCTGATACACGCAATTTTAGGCGTTGTGAAACTGTCTATCGTCACCGTTGCCCTCAACAGCGCCGCCACGCTGCCCGCCACGCTCCAGAGCGTGCTTGCCCAGCAAAAGGCGGAGATTGAGCATATCGTGGTGGACGGCGGGTCGACAGACGGCACCGTGGAGCTGCTGCGCAGCTTCGAGCCCCGCTACGGCGGTCGCCTGCGCTGGGTGTCGGAGCCCGATAAGGGCATATACAATGCTATGAACAAGGGTGCGGCGATGGCCACGGGCGATGTTGCAGCTATGCTAAACGCTGACGACCACTACCCCACCCCCCTCACGGCAGCCACAGCCCTGCGAGCCATGGAGCAGACTGATGCCGAGATAGTCTATGGCGACGCACGCATACTTGGCGCCGACGGACGCACGCGGCGCTACTACAGCTCGGCTCCGTACCGCCCCTGGCAGATGCGACTGGGAAATATGCCGGCCCACCCGGCCACGTTCATCCGCCGCAGCACGATGCTGCGGTTGGGAGGATACCGCGAGGACATGCGGCTGAGCGCCGACTTCGAGCTGTTGCTGCGATACATATATATAAATAAGGTGCCGGCCGTATACGTGCCGGGCCTTGTGGTCAACATGCTTGACGGCGGGGCGTCCAACGCCGGCTGGCGAGCAAAGGCCGAGATCAACCGCGAGATACTCCACGCCTGCCGAGTCAACGGCGTGGCCACCGCTCTGCCCCTGCTGTGGTTGCGGTATCCGCTAAAGGCCATGCAATACGTTTTTAAGGGATAAAAAAGTGCTTTTATAAGCCATTGATTATCAGGGATATTTAGAAAGGTTTAATTTGAGATCAAAAAAAATTCGCAAAAATATTTGTGGATTAGAAAAAAGCGCGTAACTTTGCACTGTTTTTGAAGCTAAAATAAATATTTGTTTTACACTTAATCCGAAAAGAAATGAAAAAGTTAGTTTTATTCCTCGCTGTTGCTTTCGGCGCAGCTATGGTTTCCTGCGGCAACGCAGAGAAGGCTGCTGAGGCTACCGACACCGCTGCTGTGGTTGAAGAGGCTGTTGAGGTTGTTGAGACCGTCGACACCGTGGCTGCTGACACTGTCGCTGCTGACACCACCGCTGTTGCTCCCGAGGCTTAATAGCAAGGAAAGCACAAGAAGCTACACAATATAGCTCCTCAACTCATAGACCGTCACCGCACACCGCGGAGACGGTCTTTCTGTTTGTGTTGGTGCAGCGGCCAATCGCACAAACGTCATCGTTGGCTTTTTCGCGGCCGAACAGACCCTTCGGCCATACAATCCGCTGGTTTCCGTTGCGTTAATGTAAGGGGAGCCCACGGAGTGGGCGGGGGCAAGGAAGCACCGGGTGAAAAACCGGGGTCAAGGGAGCCTCCTCTTTCCTCTTCCCCCTCCCCGCCAGCTGCGGGGAGGGGGATTGAGGGGGAGGGGGAATTCCATGGATATGCATTGCGGCGGTCGCCACAGGTGGCGACCCTACAGCTAACGCATTGACATTGATGGCGTTACCGGCGGCCACATCGAACGTACGGCCCCACAATCCGCTGGTTTCCGTTGCGTTAACGTAAGGGGAGAGGGTGTGCGTGGTGCGGGGTTTTTCTGGGATTTGCGTGGTATTTTGTTTTTTATTTCGGTATAAGAAAAAATTTTGTTACCTTTGCCGTCAGAATAGAACTATAATTCAATAAATCTCCAGAAAATGGTAAGTTACAAAGAATTAGGTCTGGTGAACACTCGCGAGATGTTCGCAAAGGCTATCAAAGGCGGCTACGCTGTGCCGGCTTTCAACTTCAACAATATGGAGCAGCTGCAGGCTATCATCAAGGCTGCTGCCGAGGAGAAGTCTCCCGTGATCCTGCAGGTGTCCAAGGGCGCTCGCAACTATGCTAACGCTACCCTGCTTCGCTACATGGCCCAGGGCGCTGTGGCATACGCCAAGGAGCTTGGCTGGGAGCATCCCCAGATCTGCCTCCACCTCGACCACGGCGACAGCTTCGAGCTCTGCAAGAGCTGCATCGACAACGGTTTCTCTTCCGTGATGATCGACGGCTCTCACCTGCCCTATGAGGAGAACGTGGCCCTGACCAAGAAGGTTGTGGACTATGCCCACCAGTTCGACGTGACCGTCGAGGGCGAGCTCGGCGTGCTGGCCGGCGTTGAGGACGAAGTGTCTGCCGACCACCACACCTACACCGACCCCGAGGAGGTAATCGACTTCGCAACCCGCACCGGCTGCGACAGCCTGGCCATCTCGATCGGCACCAGCCACGGCGCATATAAGTTCACCCCCGAGCAGTGCACCCGCAACGCCGAGGGTCGCCTCGTGCCCCCGCCTCTGGCTTTCGACGTGCTCGACGCTGTGATGGAGAAGCTGCCCGGTTTCCCCATCGTGCTCCACGGCTCTTCGTCCGTGCCCCAGGAGTATGTTGACATCATCAACGCTAACGGCGGCAAGCTGCCCGACGCTATCGGTATCCCCGAGGAGGAGCTGCGCAAGGCTGCCAAGAGCGCTGTGTGCAAGATCAACATCGACTCTGACAGCCGTCTGGCCATGACCGCTGCCGTGCGCAAGGTCTTCAACGAGAAGCCCGGTGAGTTCGACCCCCGCAAATACCTGGGTCCGGCCCGCGACGAGATGGAGAAGCTCTACAAGCACAAAATCGAGAACGTGCTTGGCTCTGCCGGCAAGGCTGAGTGATAGGCGAGCTCCGTCTACGCACCGACAAAAGACACAATTTGAAATAATTCATGATTATATATTTTTGAAACGTGTGGGGGACGCCCGTGAGGGTATCCCCCATTTTTATTTCTAATAAGGAGTTATTTTTATGATGGAAATTGGACAACAAGTGCCCGACCTTCTGGGTCGCGACCAAAATGGCAAGGAGGTGCGCCTGAGCGACTTCCCGGGCCGCAAGGTGGCTCTGTATTTTTACCCCAAGGACAACACCCCCGGCTGCACGCAGGAGGCTTGCAATCTGCGCGACAACTACCAGGCTCTGCTCGACGCTGGTTATGCCGTGGTGGGTGTGAGCGCCGACAGCGAGAAGAGCCATCAGCGATTCATCGAGAAGCACGAGCTGCCGTTCCCGCTGATCGCGGATACTGACCACTCCCTCTCCGAGCTCTTCGGCACGTGGGGGCTGAAGAAGATGGCAGGCCGCGAGTATATGGGCATGCTGCGCACCACGTTCATCATTGACCCCGACGGCAAAGTGGAGCGCGTCATCGGCCCGAAAGAAATCAAGGTTAAAGACCACGCCGCCCAGATTCTGGGGTAAGCTTTCAGACCACTGAAAAATTTTTTGCGTTATCACGCGCCGCGGTGAACCATTGCCGCGGCGCGCTTGTTTGATATACAGAAACAGCAATAAACATAACACCTCAAAATTATGGCAACAACTAAAAGCATTAAAGGCACACGCACCGAGCAGAACCTCGTGCTGGCCTTCTTCGCAGAGAGCACATCCTACGCACGTTATACCTTCTACGCCTCGCAGGCTGAGAAGGAGAGCTACTACCCTGTGGCTGAAATCTTCCGCGACACCGCAGCTAACGAGCTCCGCCATGCGAAAATCTTCTACAAATACCTCGAGAACGTGCCCGTGCCCCAGACCGGCAGCCAGAACCCCGGCGTGATCGGCGACACGGTGACCAACCTCCAGCAGTCTGTGCAGGCTGAGGAGATGGAGGGTGTAGAGGAATACACCAAGGCAGCAGCCGTGGCCCGCGAGGAGGGCTTCGACGACATCGCCTCCCACTTCGAGGCTATCGCAAGCATCGAGAAGCATCACCGCGACCGCTTCCAGCGCTATCTTGACATGGTGCAGAACGGCACGCTGTGGAAACGCGAGAAACCTGTCACTTGGAAGTGTCTGGTGTGCGGTTACCAGTACGTAGGCACCGAGCCTCCTACAAAGTGCCCCGCCTGCGATCACCCCTACCAGCACTATATGGCCCTTGACGATGATGACATCATCTGATCAACCTCTCCCATAAGCAAACTTACGCGCCCCGACGGATTTCCCGCCGGGGCGTCGATTTTAGAGCCTGTCCCATAAAATATGGTAACGTTGAGGCGGTCAGCCTCAGCGTTAACATATTTTATGGGACTGGCTCCTATATTGAGGTTGGAGTAGGCACAAAAAAAATTATTCGTCATCCCGACGAATAATCTTCTTACCTTAAATCTAATACCATGAAAAACTGATGCAAAGGTATGATTTTTATGTTATAAAACATAATTTTCGGGCAGGAATTTTCCAAATTTAACGTAATTTAACGAAAGAAGTGTGTATTGGCGGGGAAATGCCTGGCATCATGGGCAGCAGACCTACCGCAAGGGGGATAGCTATTGTTGCTAATTTATCTACTGAAGCTAATTTAGCTAATTTAGCGAAGGTAGCTACTTTAGCTACAACAAGGAATCCTGGGCTCAGGCGCCGAAGACGCGGAGGAGCCAGGTGGAGATGCCGACGTAGATGATGAGGCCGAAGATGTCGTTGGAGATCTGGATGAAGGGGCCTGTGGCGAGGGCGGGGTTGATTTTGAGCTTCTCCAGGGTGAGGGGCACCACAGTGCCGAGGATGGTGGCGAACATGGTGACGACGAAGAGTGAGCAGGAGACGGAGAGGGTGACGGCGAAGTTGCCCGGCAGGAAGATGAGGTTGTAGACGAGCATCAGGCTTGAGATGACGGTGGCGTTGAGCAGGCCTACGAGGAATTCCTTGCCGACTTGTTTGCCGAACTCTTTGATCTCAAGTGTACCGTTTGCCAAGCTCTGCACGACGATGGCCGAGGCTTGCACACCGACGTTACCTCCCGTGCCGCCGATGATTGGGATGAAGAGCGCGAGGGCGGTGACGGCCTGAATCTGAGCCTCGAAGGTGCCGAGGATGAGGCTGGCCACGATGCCGGAGGCGATGCCGATGAGCAGCCAGGGGATGCGGGCTTTGGTTTGGGCCAGGACGCTGTCGTCGGTGTCGACGTCGCTGGAGATACCGGATGCGAGCTGGAAGTCGCGCTCGCTGGCCTCGCGGACTTCGTCCATGACGTCGTCGACGGTGATCTGGCCGAGCAGGCGACCTATGGAGTCAACGACGGGCATGGCCACGAGGTCGTATTTCTCGAAGTCGAGGGCCACCTGGTCGATGGGGGTGTCGGCTTTGACGCTGACGGGGTCTTCCTCCATTACGTGCTTTATCTTTGACACGGAGGGGTGAGTGATGAGCTTTTTGAGCGGGAGCACGCCGCGGAGCTTGCCGTCGTTATCGATGACGTAGACGTAGTATATCTCATCGAGGTCCTCGGCCTGCATGCGCATCTCTTTGATGCATTCGGGCATGGACCAGTTTTCGTTGACCACGATCATCTCGGTGCCCATAAGGCCGCCGGCGGTGTCTTTGTCGTACTTCAGGAGGTCGATGATGTCACCGGCCTGCTCCACGTCGTCGATGTGCGAGAGGATTTCGTCGCGCTCCTCGGCGTCGAGCTGCTGGATGAGGTCAACGGCGTCGTCGGTGTCGAGGTGGTCGATCTGCTTCGCGATTTTCTCGGCGGGCATGGCCTCGAGGAGTTTGAGACGGTCGTCCTCGTCGAGCTCCATGAGCACGTCGGCAGCGGTATCCTCGTCCAGGAGCGAAAACAGGAACTCGGCCTCCTCCAGGTCGAGGTTCTGGTAAAGATCGGCGATGTCGGCGGGGTGCAGATCTTCGAGCTCGCGGTGGGCCTGCTCGGTGTCGCGGGCATGTATGATGTCGCGCAGGTGCTCGAGGTATTCGTCGGTGTACTCTTTCATTTGCGCAGGGATGCTATGATGTTAGTAAGCTCGAAAAATTGCTGGTCGGAGAGCTGCTCGGGGCGAAGCTGCCACAAGGGGCTGTCGGGCATCTCGGCAGCAGGGGGCAGCAGAGGGCGCAGGGAGTTGCGCAGGGTCTTGCGGCGCTGGCCGAAGGCCGTCTTGACGACGGTGCGCCATAGGGCCTGGGGGCATGGCAGGTCTGTGACGTCGTTGCGGTCCAGGCGAATGACTCCCGACTTGACCTTTGGCGGCGGGCAGAAGACATGCTCGCTGACTGTGAAGAGATAGCGGCACGAGAACCAGGCCTGGAGCAGAACGCTGAGTATGCCTCGAGCCTTCGGGCCGGGCTCGGCGCAGATGCGCTCGGCCACCTCGCGCTGCAGCATGCCGGAGCAGCAGGCTATGCGGTCTTTGTAGTCAAGCACGCGGAAGAAGATTTGCGAGGAGATGTTGTAGGGATAGTTGCCAATGACGCAGAACTTCTGGCCGGGGAAGAGCGCGTCGAGGTCCATGCGCAGGAAGTCGCCCTCTATGATGCGGCCGTCGAGCTCGGGGAAGTGGGCCTTGAGGTATGCCACGCTCTCTGTATCGATTTCGATGACGCGGAGGTCGTGGCCGCGGTCCAGGAGCATGCGCGTGAGCACGCCCATGCCGGGGCCAATCTCGAGCACAGGGGTGCCGATGAAATCATCGAGCGTGGCGGCGATGCGCTCGGCCACGGAGAGGTCGGTGAGAAAATGTTGGCCAAGAGCCTTTTTAGGACGTACTTCAGGCATAAGCAGCGAGTTTTACGCGAAATTACAAAAACTTTCGCAGACGGCGGCCAGAATCTCAGAAAAAAGGGGATAACCAGATAAACAAAGAAGGCGGGAGGAATGAACCTCTCGCCTTCAATGTGTTCCGTGCTGGATTCGAACCAGCGACCTCTACCGTGTGAAAGTAGCGCTCTGAACCGACTGAGCTAACGAAACAAAAAACAAACTTCAAATTTTTAAATATGCGAATCGCCCGCTCTTGGGCTGAATGCGGGGCAAAGTTACGCACATTTTTCCAATCGCGCAAGTTTTTCGCCCGGAAATTATCGAAAAAATTTACACACTCCAATAGCAGTTATTGAGCTACAGATAGTTGCATTGCGATTTTGGGCGAGGGGGGGGTATTAAAATGTCTCATACGTAAAGAGGATTATCTACGTCCAATAAGCATAGAACACAAGAATGGTCATTATATACACACATCAACCCGGTCACACAAAATGTTGCAATTATTAACGTTTTTTAACTGGGGGGGGTAATTTCGATTCCTTCTTTAGTTAACTTTGCAGTCAAGAGTCTGGCGTATTCCGAAAAGCCTTAAAAAGAGTAGGAAATGGCGATACCGAACTGCCAGCAAACGGGTAGGAATTCATTTAATACAGACATTGCTATGTTGACCGACGTATATTCTGTAAACGAGAACAACGCCAACAGCTCAGCCGCTGGTTGCTGCGACGTGTTTGGCTATGGCTGCTCTTGCGCCTGCAACAACAGCTAAATTTCACAAGCGTCTGCGCCAGACGAATTCCAGCTATACGTTTTTTCTGGCGCAGACGCATTATTTTATTTCTAATATGCACCAATCACACCTTAATTCTCGCAACATCTTCTGCATTCCTGTAGGTCACTATTTCGGCACAACGCCAGAGACATGCCAATTAGTGTTCTCTCCATTGGCGAATGTGTTTTTTCTCGCTGAACCCGCGGAGGCAGAACGTCTTGAGTTCATTGCATCGATAGGAGAAACTTCAGATCCGACCTTTGCGAAACTTATTGAAAAGGATGGAGGCCCCCATAGTGGCGGAGAAGTATCGGAGGATACATTCTGCACGCTTCACCTTCTGCTTAACGAGAAGTGCAACTTCAAATGCAAATATTGCTATTCGGCATCAGGCCGATCCACAGCCGAACTCACAATGGCTCAAATAGAACCAATGCTTGAGTATTTCTTATCAGGCAATCGGAAAGCCGTGAAAGACAGAACGATAATGTTCATGGGTGGTGGGGAGCCAGCATTGTCGTGGAAGATTCTCAAAGATGCAACTGAATATGCAGAAAATGTGGCGAAACGCAATGACATTAATGTGCACTTTGCCATAACCACCAACGGCTCGATACTTAACGATGAGATGATTGCCTTTTTCAAGGCTCACAATTTCACAGTGCAGCTATCGTTTGAAGTGCTACCGGACGTGCAGAACGAGCAGCGTGGCAGCTATGACATTGTGGCAAAGAACGTAGTACGCCTCACGGAGGCCGGAGTCAACAACTACGTGCGCTCAACAATAACAGAGAGTAACGTGGACCGCATACCAGAGATGGTGCGCTACTGCCACGAGCACTTCCCATTGGTGAAAAAACTCAGCTGTCAGCAAGTGGTGGATCCCAGTTATTTCACAACAGAAGAGGTGGTGGCGGACTTTTTCGACCGATATTTCCGATCATTCAAAGCAGGAGAGAAGATTGCAAGAGAATTAGGCATCACGCTGCGCTCATCGTCATCGCATCTGCTGAACTACTCGCGGCGCGAGCGATTCTGCTACAATCTTGTCTGCCTTACGCCATACGGCACACTGACGGTATGCCCCGATGTGTCTTCTCCCGTGGAGGCAGACTACGACGCAGCCGTATTCGGCAGCGTGGCCGAGGAGAGCGCAGAAGTGAGAATCGACAGCGAGAAGCTGCGAGCAATCACCTCTGGAACTATCCACAGCATCGACAAATGCCGCGACTGCTACGCCCGCTGGAACTGTGGCAGTGGGTGCCCCAGCAGCAGGCGTGTCTACAGGCCGGAAATATTCGATTCAATTTGCAACCACTACCGCGCGATGCTCACTGACAGCCTAATCGCCGCGCTGGCCAAAAGACATGCGCAAGCCACCGGACGCGACCTTATAGCTGACATCAGCGCAAAACTACAGTGACCCTATGACCGAGAATCTGAACAGCAAAGAAATTTACGCAATCGCAGCGGGCGATCTCTGGGGGCTTCAACCCGAAGATGCCTATCTGATATATGCCCCTCTGGGAGGCCACATATCCCTCGCCTCACAAGAGAACGTGGAGGAGATGGAAAAATGCGCAGCAGGAGATATAGTTTCCGATCAAGCCGCCAAGGCTCTGGCAATCTTTCAAGCCAAAGGAAAAGTGACGGTGCATCGGCTGCCAAAGAGTCCCGAGGAGCTTTACCAAATCGATATCCTGTGCAATTACACTTGTAATTTTAAGTGTATATATTGCTATTCTGCAGCCGGGCGGTCGCAGGGTGAAGTAAAATTCGAGCATATCAAGGCTATCGCCGACTACCTGTTCCTATCCGGCAAGGAGCAGACGAATCCATACATCATAAACTTCAGCGGCGGTGGCGAGCCTTTGATTAGCTTCCCCCTAATCAAGCGCACAGTAGAGTATATACGCGAAATCACCGAGGGCACTGACTATAGGTACAACATCGGGCTTGTGACCAACGGCAGTTTAATTACGCCTGAGATTATCGATTTTTTCGCCGAGAACAAGGTTGACATGGCGGTATCGTTCGAAATACTCCAGGACCTGCAGGACAAGGAGCGCGGGAGCTATGACAAGGTGGAGGCCAACATAGACATGATGCTGGAACGCGATTTCCCGTTCGGCATCCGCACCACGTTCACCCCCGATAGCGTAGGACGTATGGAGGAGATGATCGAGAAGGTGCACAACCGATTCCCCAAGCTTAAGAAAGTGGTGTTCGACGTTGTGCTTGCGCCAAGCCTTTTCCCAACATCAGATGCCTTGAGGGAATACTATGACACATTCCTGCGAGAATACCGCAAAGCAAAGAAATTAGCCCATTGCTATGGAATAATTCTGGAAAGCATTGCAGTTGAGACACTCGCCATGGTGCGTGACCGTACTTGTGAAGGCAAAATAGTGCTGACACCGGCTGGCACGATTTCTTCGTGCGCGAGGGTGTCGTCACCTAAGGAAGAAGGCTACGCAAGATATGTGTATGGCCGCATACACGGTGGCTCCGTAGAGTTTGACAACGAAGCGTTCGGAAATATCATCAACAGCAGCAACATTTACACGGAGCCGCAGTGCGAACATTGCTTCGCTCGCTGGAACTGCGGGGGTGGCTGCCGTTTGTTTCATGACTCTTTCAGTAAAGAATTCGAAGATGCGCGTTGCGCCTTTGTGAAGGAAGCTCTTCGCTTGGAACTTGCGGATGTGCTTGCATCTCGATTCGAGAGCCAGACTGGTCGTAGCCTTGAGAGCCACATCAAGCACTCAGCTAAACGGAAATGAAGAACGTTCTCATTATCATACCTCGGTATCTAACCTATGGCATGCAGGGTCACTACGTGATGCCCATGGGCACGCTCTACGTATCGGCCTATCTCAAGGAGGCCGCCTGCTGCAACGTGCACACCGCGAACCTCAACCACCTCAAAGGCGAAGAAGAGGACATACTGCGCAAGACAATCAACGATAAGGACATTGACATCGTGGCTTTCGGCGGACTGTCCGGCGAATACGCGGACCTGGCGCGGATGGCAAAGGCGTGTCGTGAGATAAAACCCAGTATTGTCATAATACTTGGCGGAGGCATAGTGACCTCCGACGCCGAGACGGCCATGAGGGCGATAGAAGAGATCGACTTTGGCATAATAGGCGAAGGAGAGGTGACGATGACTGAACTTGTCAGAGTTCTTGACCACGACACAGATCCGGCGAGCGTGGATGGTATAATATACCGCGACTGCCAGAAGCTTATCACCACAAAACGAAGGGCAGAAATAACCAACCTTGATTCTCTCCCCCTCCCCGACTATGAAGGTTTCGACTACGGTGCGTATCTTGCGGCTAACCCTGACATTAGCGACGAAGGCAAGCGGTATTCACAGGTGTCGGTGATAGGCGGCCGCTCATGTAAATACAACTGTACTTTCTGCTTTCACCCATCTGGGACAACGTATCGGCAGCGGTCGTTGGACTCCATATTCCGCGAGATAGACTGGTTGGTGACTCACTACGAAATCTCTTACATAGCTCTGCGCGAGGAACTTTTCGCCACGGACAATGCCCGCGTGCGAGATTTCTGCGAGAGGGTGAAAGCATATGATTTTGACTGGTCTATTCAGCTACGCATCGACAGTGTCAACCAGGATTTGGTTGACATGCTCAAGGGCACGCGTTGTCGCTACATCTTCGTGGGTGTTGAAAGTGCGGTGGATCGCATACTCAAGAGCATGCGCAAGGGAATCACCGCGGCAAAGATTGAGGCTGCGCTTGAGATGCTGTGCGAAGCGGGGCTTAATTCACGCTCTGGGGTGATTTTGGGCGACACGCTGGAGACAGCTGAAACGGCGAACGAGACCATTAACTGGTACCTTCGTAACCGCGACCGCTGGCGGATGTTCCTAGATATGATAATCGCCTTCCCAGGTTCAACTATCTACCAACGCGCCTGTGAGCAAGGCGTGATCCCCGACAAAGTGCGCTTTTTGCAAGACGGATGCCCGATCGTTAACCTCACAGGCATGGAAGAGTCAGCATTCATTGAAATGATGGCGCGCGTGGAGAGCATCTCCGGTCGCAAATATAACTACAGAAATTACCGTGAACATTCAGTCTGAAAAATCACTAAACCGCTTGAAGAGGTTGATTAGTGTGTTGTCTCCGTCAATGCAAGAAGTCGACATGCTGGACTACCTGCGTAATGACTGGAGCGACATATGTCAAGGCCGAGCGCGTCTGCGGCAGGATGCAATGGGCAATCTGGAGATATGCATGGTGCGTGGTTCGGAGGCCCCCACTGTGGCGCTTGTGGCTCATGCCGACACTATATGCGCTCAAATCACGTGTCCGGCGGGCGCTAATAAATTCCGCTTCCGCTCAATAGGCTGCAGCCCCCATATGCTTTTAGGACAACCTCTGACGATCATAACCGAAAGCGGGGAGAAATTCCCTGGAGCTGTAGGATTCGACCCGACATCGCAGTTTGGCCAGCCAAAAGGCCTTGTGTTCGAAGACCTATGGATTGATGTTTTTGATGCCCCCAGCAATAGCATTAACACTGGCGACCTGGCCGTGCTGACTCCACGTTGCGAATTTTACGGCGACCTCGTTTCGGGCACCTCTCTCGATGACAGGGCCGGACTGTCAGTTATTACCGAAGTGCTGGAAAGCTACATAAACTCAGATATTTTGGTCAATCTGGTGTGCTTGGCCACTGTACAGGAGGAGGTAGGGCTAAGAGGAGCTGCCGGATTTGAGTTTACAATAAAGCCTGATGCTGTGATAGTGGTGGATGTGGACTACGCTACCGACGTGCCCGCATCGCACCCTGACCAGACAGGGATATTACGTCTACACGAGGGCCCTGGCGTTCATCGCAAGGCTGATAACACTCCAGCGTTAAGACAAAAAATCAAACAGTTAGCTACAGAGCATCAAATACCCCTGCAGACTACTGTGGGTAGATTCACCTACGGGGGCACAGACAGCACGCAGCTGCAGATAGCACGATCGGTGAAAGGTTGCGCTGTTTGCAATCTCACAATACCATGCCGATATATGCATTCGCCAGTAGAGACAGTCTCGCTTAGAGACATGGAGTCCGCAGCAAAACTGCTTTACGCACTGCTGAGAAGTTACGGCGAATGATGAGGCTGATGTTCATGACTCATACCCATTCCGCTGCACTGGCATTCCTTGCAAATAGCGAATGGAAGAATGACCTTGTAATCGTAGACTTTTCTGAGAGTAACGAGCTTCGCGCCGTTGGAGTTAGCAACGCAGTGACATACCTAAAATTCCAAAGCTGGGATAACCTTCCCAGTAATGCAGACTTGATAATTAGCTGCAAGCTACGCCGAAAGATACCCTCTGCGGTGTTGAACCGCAGCTGCTACGGAGGAATCAACATACATCCGTCGCTTCTACCTGCGCATCGCGGTGCGAATCCTTGGTTTGAGGTGTATTTCACGCACGAGGCCGTATCTGGCGTGACCATCCACCGGCTTACTGACGAATATGACATGGGAAACGTTCTGGCGCAGGAGTCTTTTAACATCGACCATGGCATGCCACTTCCTGATGCAGTAAAAAGGGCTGACGACGTCTCGGTGCGCTTATTGGAGTGCGTGCTCACTCAGGAGGTTTACAAGCTACCCGGGCGCAAACAAGGCGCAAGTCCTCCGGCTGAGAAGGTTGATTTTGATAGTCTCAAATTCATGCACATAGATGACTTGTGGCACGTGCTTCGCGGTTTTCCGGAGCTTTTGCAGCATCTCTTCGGTATCCCAAGTGAGTTCATAGTGGGCTCTTATACCCTATATGACACTGGCCTTCGATGCGCTAAGGCAGCAGACGGAAAAATTATTTGCCCCGGAGGCAGTATCAAACTAATTAGTATATAATTATAGTTATGAAAATTTCGAGAACAAACATCGTCATGTGGATTTTGATCGTTTGCTTGGTGATAGCGATTGTGTGGCTGGCTTTGCAAATCAGATCATTGGCCGTGAACGGCAAAGCAGACGCTCTAACAAATATCGCGGTGGGCATGCGTCTTAATCTATGGGATTGGGTAGCCGTGACCGTGGCTCTGCTTTCGCTCTTTGTTTCGAGCTACAACACCTGGGCTCAGTATAAGACGATGAAGAACACTGCAACTCTCGACACGAAGATGGTTTGGTCGGTGATGCTCGGTCAGTACTCAAAAATAACGCAAAACTCCATATTGCTCTACGCTGTGCGTGACGCATTGGAAAAGGTTGATTTCATTAGTTATCCGTCTGAAGAGATTCTGGAGCAGATGAAAATAGAGTTTCTTACACTTGCACAAATACCGATTATGTGCATGGAGGGTATAAATTACTACAGAATACAAGGTATGATTGACCTTGTTAATATCTTTAACGTGCAGCTGTCGGTAACGGAGCGACACCTTATGTCCAAGAATATCAGCAGCTCCGTCAAGGTCGGCGACCTGAATCAAATAATCGCCATGAACTGGCTTTTAGCACAAACGCTGTACAAGGCAATGTTGGTTATTTATCCCTTATATGCGGGAAAAGGGAAAGAAGAGTCCGAACTGACAAATAAAACCGCTTCAAAAATCAGAAATTACATGCTCACTCTTTTGCGGTCGTACAAGGAGGATTCTGACACCATTCCCACGATTGATGATCCTCGTTTAAGAAAAGAAAGTAGGAACTTTCTCAGTGCGATTACCGGTGACAATCCCAAAGAGACTGAACGAATTTTAGAATTATTCAACGACATAATCTCACGCAAAAATGATTCTGGCATCGTGCTGATTACGCCTTGATGAAATTGATAGAATAGTAGGTACTTTATCTCCTTCACGGTTGCTGTCTAGAATTTAAGCGGTACTAAAATTGCGCCTCATCTCTTGGGTTATCGAGGCCGCAACGAACTTGCGGTCCGAGTATCGGGGGGAGGCGGCGGCGGGCGGGTGGGCGAACTTTATGGTGGAGGAGGGGGTTTTATATGTAGGATCTTTTATCTTTGGGGCGCGCCCTGTGCGGGCGGCCTCGTCTGTATCTCTTAATCTTTACGCTTTGATAATCTTTACGCTATGAGACGATGCTCATTTTTTGCCCTCGCGGCAGCTGGCTTGCTGGCAGCAGCTTCGGCTTTTGTATATTCTTCGTGCTCGACGAGGGAGGCTGGCGTGCCTGACTCGTTGACGGTGGTGACGCTCTACGGCCCGGCGTCGTATTTTGAATACCGCGACACTGTGATGGGCTATGACTATGACATCATGGAGGGCCTGGCGCGGCGCCGCGACGTGGGCGTGCGCTGGGTGGTGGTGCCGTCGCTGGACTCTGCCATCGCTATGCTCGACCAGGGCACGGCGCAGGTGCTGGCGGCTGATGTGCCAGACACGCGGCAGATGCGCAGGCGCGTGCTGCTGTGTGGCCCCAAGCATGAGACGGAGCAGGTGCTGGTGCAGCCACCAGGCGACACCGTTGTGGTTGACCTTGAGCAGCTTGCAGGGCGCACGGTGTACGTGGAGAAGGATTCGAAGGCGCAGGCTACTATCGACAAGCTCAACGCTGAGCGAGGCCTGGACATCAACGTGCGGCCAGTGGACCCTGACTCCACGGCGACGGAGGATGTGCTGGCGGCTGTGGCCCGAGGCGACATACACCTGGCCATCGTGGACAGCCAGACCGCAAAGCTGAACAAGACGTATTACCCCGACCTGAACATCACCCTGGCCCTGGGCGAGCCGCAGCCTTCGCGTTGGGCTGTGGCCAAGGGCAACAAGCTGCTGGCCAAGGCCTTGGACCGCTGGTGCTCGCAGCCGGAGGACGTGGCGATGCAGGACAGTGTGCTCGACAAGTATTTCCGTACGCTCAAGCGCGAGCCTGTGCCGGGGGCTAAGTATGACCGAGCCTTCGAGAACGGCTACGCGTCGCCTTTCGACCACCTCTATAAGCAGCATGCCGAGGGCAGCGGCTGGGACTGGCGCTTGCTGGCGGCGCAGGGCTGGACGGAGAGCCGATTCGACTCCACGGCTCGCAGCTGGGCGGGAGCGTCGGGCGTGATGCAGATCATGCCGAGCACGGCGCGGGCGTTCGGACTGAAGAAGCACGAGTACACGAGCGCGTCGCGGTCTATCGAGACGGCGGTTAAGGTGCTCGACGCGTTCGACAAGATGATAGCCCCGGAGGTGCCGGATCCGATTGAGCGTCAGAAGTTTGTGATGGCGAGCTATAACGCTGGCGCAGGCCACGTGTTAGACGCTATCCGTCTGGCGAAGAAGTACGGCCTGAACCCGCAGGTGTGGGACGACAATGTGGAGAAGGCTATGCTGATGAAGATGAATCGCAAGTATTACCGAGACCCTGTGGTGCGCCACGGCTATTCGCGCGGGCGCGAGACGGTGGACTATGTCGACCGCATATGGAGCTACTACCAGGACGCGATCGAGAAAGTGCAAGCGTGAGTCAATTCATAATTAATAATTCATAATGCATAATTCTTGGCTCCGCCAAGCGCTTCGCGATAACATAATTCACTATTACCCGAGGGCGTTGGCGGATTTAGGTATTATCAGCATGATGCGTAAGATTGTAGCTGGGCGTCGAGGAGGGTGATGGCGGTCATGGCTTCGACAATGGGGACAGCGCGGGGCACGACGCAGGGGTCGTGGCGCCCCTCGACTTTGATGCGGGTGGCGCTGCCGTTGGTGGTGATGGTGTCGACCTCGCGGGGGAGCGTGGCCACGGGCTTGAAGCCGACGCGGAAGTAGATGTCCTCTCCGTTGCTGATGCCTCCTTGTATGCCTCCGCTGTGATTGGCGGGAGTATAAGGTTTGGGGTGATCGGATGTGCCGGGGAGCCAGGGGTCGAGCACCTCCGAGCCGCGGCGAGCGCAGCCGTCAAAGCCCATGCCGTATTCGAATGCTTTCGCGGCGTTGATGTTCATCATGGCGTGGGCCAGGGATGCCTGTAGCTTGCCGAAGACGGGTTCGCCCCAACCAATGAAGACGTGTGAGACGACGCAGGTGACGACACCACCGAGGCTGTCGGCGTCTGCTCTGGCCTCTTCGATAAGGGCCTGCATGCGGGCGGCAACGGCGGGATCGGGGCAACGCACGGGGTTGCTGTCTATATTCTCCAGCGAGAGGTCGAGGGTGGAATAATGTGCCGCGAGTCGCTCTGTGCCTATCTGGGAGGTGTAGGCTCGGATTGTCACCCCTAACTCTCTGAGGGCCTGCATGGCGAAGGCGCCGGCAGCGACGACGGCGGCTGTGGCGCGGGCCGAGGAGCGACCGCCGCCGCGGGGGTCGCGGATACCGTATTTTTGACGCTCGGCAAAGTCGGCGTGCGAGGGTCGGTAGGCAGTGGCCAGCTGGGCGTAGTCGTCGGGGCGGGTGTCAGTGTTGGGGATGATGAATCCGATGGGGGCACCGGTGGTATGACCGACATACATGCCGGAAAGCACCTGCAGGCGGTCGGGCTCGGAACGCTGTGTGGTAATGGATGACTGTCCTGGGCGACGGCGGTCGAGCATACGCTGCACCTCGTCGAGGGATATTTTCTGGCCGGGGGGCATGCCGTCGATGACGCCGCCGATGGCGGGGCCGTGGCTCTCACCGAAGGTGGTGACGCGGAATAGTGTGCCAAGGGTGTTCATAACTGCGGGAGATGTCTTAGTCTTTAACCAGATCGGCCACCTGCGCTCCAATATAGTCGATGAGTTGCTGCGGGGTCACCTCCATCTGCAGGCCGCGGATGCCGGCGCTGACGTAGATGGTGGGATAGTCGGTGGCAGTGGTGTGGAAGAACGTGGGGAAGGACTTCTTCATGCCCACGGGGGAGCATCCGCCTCGGATGTAGCCTGTGAGCGGGAGGAGCTCCTTCATGTGTATAAGCTCGGCCTTCTTGGCCCCGGCGGCAGCGGCGGCCTTCTTGAGGTCAATCTCTTTGTCGCCCGGCACGACGCAGACGAAATATCCGGCCTTCTCCCCGCGGAGCACGATGGTCTTGAACACGCGGGCGATGTCCTGGCCCAGAGCGTCGGCCACGTGCTGGGCTGCGAGGTTGTTTTCGTCGTAGGCGTAGGAATGGAGCTGGTACGGGATGCGTGCGCGGTCCAGGAGGCGGACGGCGTTGGTCTTTGTCTCTTTGGCCATGGAGAGATGTAATGTTTTATGGGACAGGCTCTAAGGAATGGCAACGAGGGCTGTGCCCGAGCCGGCGATGGTGGCAGCAGCAGCCGATGCGGGGATGAGGGCAGTGCGCAGGGGCTGGAGGGTGACGGTGTCGGAGCCGTCGGAGATGCGGCACTCGCCGTCGATGCTGACCACGATGGCGCATTCGCCGTGCTTCATGGGCACGGGGCGGGGCTGGGAGCCGAGCACCACGCGCTTGACGGTGAAATGCGGGCAGGCCCCGATGGTGGATACGGGGGCGGAGGTATCGTAGGCCGTGCGGTAGTCGGGGAGCACGTCGAAGTCGATGGCGCGGGCGGCGAGGTCGGTGTGCAGCTCGCGGGGATGGCCGTCGGCGTCGCGGCGGTCGTAGTCGTAGACGCGGTATGTGATGTCGCAGGCTTGCTGCACCTCCACCAGCATGGTGCCGGCGCCTATGGCGTGGATGCGGCCGGCGGGGACGTAGAAGACGTCGCCGGGGTGGGCTTCGTACGATGCCATGGCTTGCATGATGGTCTTGTCGTGCACCATCTGCTCGTACTGCGCGGGAGTGATCTTCTGGGTCAGGCCGCAGAGGATGCGGGCCCCGGGCTGGGCAGCGACGACGTACCATAGCTCTGTCTTGCCGTGGGCTCCGTGGAGCTCGTTGGCCATCTGCTCGTCGGGGTGCACCTGCACCGAGAGGTCGCTCTTGGCGTCGATGACCTTCACCAGCACGGGAAATTCCAGGCCGTAAGCATCCATGATGCGTTCGCCCACGAGCTCGGCTCCGTGCTTGGCGATAAGCTGTCGCAGCGTAAGGCCGGCGTCTGGTCCGGAAGCCACGGTGCTCTCCATGCCGGGCATGGCGCTGAGCTCCCAGCTCTCGCCGATACCGGAGAGGGCGGGTGAGAGGCGTTTGATGCGGCAGATGTTGTCGCCGCCCCAGATTGCGGGCTTCAGTTGCGGGTTGAATACGTACATTTTAGCGATGGCTGAGCCAAGAGGGCATATAGCGGGCGCAAAGATAGTAATTTTAATTCAGAATTCATAATTCAGAATTCATCATAATTCAGAATTCATAATTCAGAATTCATAATTACACGTAGGTGCTATTGTGTGCGGCACTGCGTCCGCAACGAACTTG
>CAZSHV010000017.1:0-27141 GCA_964606815.1 uncultured Bacteroides sp.
GAGGTAGTACTGCACCACCTCCATGGGCTCAAGCTGCTCCAGGCGGGCCTTCTTGGCTATCTTGTCCTCGCCGCTGTCGGCGTCATGCTCCAGATGGCCCACGTCGGTGATGTTGCGCACATAGCGCACCTTATAGCCCAGGTGGGTTAGGTAGCGGAAGAGCACGTCGAATGTGATGGCCGGGCGAGCGTGGCCCAGGTGGCCGTCGCCGTAGACTGTGGGGCCGCACACGTACATTCCCACGCGCTCGGGGTGGAGGGGCGTGAAGCGCTCCTTCTGGCGAGACAGCGAGTTGTAGACGGTAAGGTCGTTGGGTTTGATCATCAGGCCTGGAATGTGTCGGATTTGCCTTTCAGAGGGGTTTTGTGCTCGATTTCGCCGTAGGTGGCCTCGTATTTGGCGATGTTGTCGCGCAGGGCGAAGAGGAGGTTCTTGATGTTCTCGGGGGTCATGATCACGCGGGTCTGCACCTTGGCCTGGGGCATGTTGGGCACCACGGCGATGAAGTCGAGGAAGAATTCGTTGGGCGAGTGGGAGATTACTGCCAGGTTAGAGTAGTGGCCGGAAGCCACCTCGGGGGCAACTTCGATTTTGAGTTCTCTTTTTTCGGGATTTGCCATGATTAGGTATATTTTATGCCCCCGCGCTGGGGCGGGGGCGGGATAAACATTAGCTGTGGATTAGTCGATGGGGGTGGGAGTGAAGGTCTGCTTCTTGAAGGTCTCGGTCTTGGTGCCGGAGGGGGTGAAGTATATCACCTCCACAGCCTTGCATGTGCTCTTGCTCCAGACGGAGTTGATGTCGAACGAGGCATACACTTCCTGACGGTTCTCGCCGCCGGGGTTGGCCGCGGTGTAGATCACGTGCAGCTTCACGGTCTCCTCGTCGAGCGTGGTCTCGTCGGCCACAAGGATGAAGCGCTTGGGCATGCTCTGTGTGGTGCAGAAGGCGCTGGCCTGTATGTTGATGTACTGGCCCGTGCGCCAGAGCTGCTTCATGTCCAGGGGGTCGCTGCTCCAGTTGTTGTATTCAGCCGAGGTGCCCTCGAGCAGAAGGGGCTGCGTCTGCTCCATCAGGCGGTAGCCGTAGAGAGTGATGGAGCCTGTGGTGTAGGGCGAGTGGCCGTTGTTGGTGTAGCATATCATCAGGCGCTGGCCCACCTTGATGCCCTGCTTATCGTCGAAGGCGTATGATGCCACGAGGGTGACCAGGGGCGAGTCGCCGTCCTTGCGGAGGGTGAAGGACGTGGTGGTGCTTGAGAGTTGATCGACGGTGACGATGTCCCAGAGGGCGTCGCTTGGGATGGTGGGGCCGGAGGGCTTGTCGTTGTTGCAGGCGGCCATGAGCACGGCCAGCAGGGGCAACAGCAGGAGTCGGAGTGATGCTTTCATTGTCTTTTTTACTTTGTTGAATTATTTGGTTATAAGCTGTTCAAGGTTAAGAGGCGGAATCCAGACGGCCGTCGCGCAGGCGCACCACGCGGTCGCAGTCTGCCGCCAGGCTCTCGTCGTGGGTGACGATGACGAATGTTGTGCCCAGGTCGCGGCGCAGGTCGAAGAAGAGGCGGTGCAGCTCGCGGCGGTTGGCGCTGTCGAGGCTGCCCGAAGGCTCATCAGCCAGGATGACGTCGGGGCGGTTCATCAGCGCGCGGGCCACGGCAGCGCGTTGCGCCTCGCCGCCGGAGAGTTCGCCGGGACGATGGTCGGCGCGGTCGGACAGACCCATGTATTTGATCAGCTCCGCGGCCCGCTCAGCCGCTTTGGCCCGGGGCTGAGAGGCTATCAAGGCAGGCATCATCACATTCTCCAGCAGGGTGAACTCCGGCAGCAGGCGGTGGGCCTGGAACACGAAGCCGATGTGGCTATTGCGGAATCGCGACAGCTCCGCGTCGCGAAGCTTGAGCACGTCGGCGCCGTCGTATAGCACCTCGCCGGAGGTAGGAGCGTCGAGCGTGCCCATGATCTGCAGCAACGTTGACTTTCCGGCACCGCTGGGGCCCACGATACCCACCACCTCGCCCCGGCCCACGTGCATAGAGATGCCGCGCAGCACAGGCAGCGTGCCGTAGGATTTGCGTATGTCGCGCAGTTCTATCATAGGGCGGGATGCGGATTGATGATGATTAAGCGCGAAGATACGGTTTTTTCGCGTCCTCACCAACCCGCCGCCCGTTATTTTTCCTAAAAATGCACATGGGGCCCATGGGAAAACTCTCCTTTGGAAAACTCCCCGAAGCGGTTACTGCGGAAATACCATTTTAAACGCACGAGGCAAATTGGTGTATGATTGGCCCGGTTCTGAACGTCCGGCAACAGCTATGGCGTGGTCCATTCGACGGCTCGAAGTCAATACCTTCACCCATTCGGGCTTGGAAAGGAACGCCTCTTTTTTGCAATAGTCGGGCAGATGTTTCAGAAGCTCCTTGACAACGGATTGAGCGTCAGGGAAAAGCCTGCGTATGTCGACGAAATGGATAAGAAACCAGTATTCGATTGAAGGCATGCTGTCGCATAAGACAACGCGGGGGTTGCCAGAGTATTTTGCTTTCAAACGACATAACTTGTCACGTTCTTTCTGATCCCATGAGGCCACATCCGCATCAAAGACCGCGATCGCCGTGCCGCCGTCTCTAAGGACTTTATCAATCTTCTTGCCTATTTGAAAAACGTCTTCCTGGCCGAAGAAACGTGGACGAATTTTCACGCGGCAATTGAGCAGTCTTTGAAGGTGCGTAAAGTACCATTGCTCAGTGATTCCGGCGCCAATGACCACAGGCACGGAGGGACGCTGTTGACGGGTGTTAAGCTTGCGTGCCATAGGTGTCTACATAATGTTCGGCAGTGCTCCAAACTTTCCATTTCTGTAAGAACGCTGTGGTGAAGAAAGTTTGCCGAGGCCGTTAAACTCGACAAGAGAATAGAGCGTTGACTGCCCAGAACCATCCTTCTCCGTAAACCATACCGAGTCGCGTCGCAGGAGGTCGTCGATGGTGTTGAGCAGCATGTCGTAATGGGAAGTCACCAGCAGCTGGCATTCATCCTTGCGATTAAGAAATTGCGCTATTATATATTCCACCAAGTCGGGGTGTAGCGAAGTTTCAATTTCGTCGATTGCGAGAAACGCATTAGCTTTTGCCGCATCGTAAATGTAAGTTTCCACGCCTAAAGTGCGGAGTGTGCCTTCAGATTGCAGAGCAAGCGAAAGAGGGAACTCCTCAATACCCGCATCGGTATGCACACGGTGCATAAACCAAGCGCCAGCAGCTTTGGCACTGAATGTGTCTCGCTGCCTGGTGGGGATTTCGGATATGTTGAAGTCAGCGCGGTTGATGAAGTCAAGCAGGTGATCCTTCAGCACAGAGTCATTGCCTATGCGTTCGCTTGCCGTTGAGAGCAAGTCGGTTTTTGGGCCAACGGATGGGAGCATCCGAGTTCGCATCCACTCAACAGCGACATCTATGATTGGAAGTGATAGGTTGACCTTGCTCCTTGCTACAAAGAACGACACATTTGGCAAGCACTTCAGACTCAGCTCCTGCAAAGCACGTGAGTTGACTCTGCATGCTCCGGCGTTAAAGCGTATTACACTCTGCCCATTTTCAAATTTGCGATCGAAGAGCTTTGTGGGTTGGATGGTTTTATAGTAGTACAAGCACTCCTTTTCAACCCTCTCACGGGTTAACGAAAGCGTATACCAATATTTGACCCCGTCAACCCAAAATTTTAAGTCGAAGGAAGTCGGTTCATTTCCGCTTTCATTGTCCAAGAGAAAGGGGACTACGTCTGTGGCCTGCTGCGACGAGAGCCTGTCTTCAAACCAAAACCTTTTAAGGAAATCAAAGGCGCGGAGTATGTTGGATTTACCTGAAGCGTTCGCGCCAAATATGATCGCGAATCTTAACAGACGCACACCGGGGACCACTTGCACCACTTGGTGTTTTTCGGCGGTCGTGTCTTTTGTGGCCTCAAAGCTGAAGGTTGTCTCGTCTTTAAAGGATAAAAAATTCTTAAGGCGTAATTCTTGAATCATTGGAGAAAGGTGATTTTATTTTGCAAAACTACGCAAAACAGACCAAATCAGCAAATAAAATCCCATATTTTGGCGATTTTATTTTTTCTTATCTTAGTAGTGGCGTCGATTCGACAATACTTGTTCGGTGGGCGTATTCACGGCCGAACAGACCGTTCGGCCGCACAATAGATTGGCATTGAGGGGGATAACCATTGCGGCGGTCGCCACAGGTGGCGACCCTACAGCTAACGCATTGGCACTATGCGCGTTAGCAGGATTACTCGACGTAGAGGACGAGGCCTTTGAGGTATTCGCCCTCGGGGTGGTAGATGTTGACGGGGTGGTCGGCGGGCTGGGTGAGCTGGTGGAGTATGCGCACGCGGCGACCGGTCTGGGCGGCGGCGGAGAAGACGGCAAGCCTGAACTGCTCCTTGCTCACGGCCTGCGAGCAGGAGAAGGTGAAGAGTATGCCGCCGGGGGCTATGCGCTCGAAGGCGCGGGCGTTGAGGCGCTGGTAGCCGCGCAGGGCGTTGCGCAGCGCGGTGCGGTGCTTGGCGAAAGCGGGAGGGTCGAGCACAATCAGGTCGTACTGCCCCTGGCCCACGTTGTCGAGAAATTTAAACGCATCTTCGGCGAAGGACTGGTGGCGCGAGTCGCCCGGGAAGTTGAGCTCGACGTTGGCGTCAGTAAGGGATATGGCCTTGGCCGATGAGTCGACGGAATGCACAAGCTCTGCGCCACCGCGCATGGCATAGACAGAGAATCCGCCCGTGTAGCAGAACATATTGAGCACGCGTCGTCCATGGCTGTAACGCTCGAGCAGGGCGCGGTTGTCGCGCTGGTCGACGAAGAAGCCCGTCTTCTGGCCCTTGAGCCAGTCGACATGGAATTTGAGTCCGTTCTCCACGGCGATGTCCGTCTCGAAGCCGCCGGCGATGTAGGCGTTGACGGGGTCGAGGTGGGCCTTGAAGGGGAGCGTGGTTTCGCTCTTATAGTAGACGTTGACTATGGGGCTATCGGTGCCGGCGGTGATGTCGAGCAGAGCGTCGGCTATGACCTTGCGGGCGAAGTGCATGCCGGGGCTGTGGGCCTGCACTACGGCAGTGCGACCGTAGACATCCACCACGAGGCCGGGCAGGAAGTCACCCTCGCCGTGCACCAGGCGATAGGCTCCGCGGTCGAGCCCCAGGGCGCGGCGCATGGCCAGGGCCTGGCTAAGGCGCGAGCGGAAGAAGTCGGCATCTATCTCCGCGGGCTCGGCAGAGAAGTCGAGCATGCGCACGGCGATGCTGCCGATCTGGAAGTGACCGACGCCAATGACGCGGCTGTCGGCAGCGGCGACGATGACGGTGTCGCCCTCCTCCAGGCCTTCGGGGAGGGAATATATAGCGCCGGAGAACACCCAGGGGTGGAACCTGTCAAGGCTCTCTTCCTTGCCTCGGCGCAGTGTGATGACGGGATAGTTCATATATAATAATGTAGGGGGGGTCAGAACAGCATGCGGATGACGTCGTTGAGGTTGGCCATCACCATAAGCACAATGAGGAAGGAGAAGCCGATCATGTTGGCCCACTCCAAGTATTTATCGGGCACCTTGCGGCCGGTGATGATTTCCCAGAACAGGAACATGATATAGCCGCCGTCGAGGCCGGGTATGGGGATGATGTTCATGAAGGCGAGGATGACGGAGAGGAAGGCTGTGATCTGCCAGAACATATACCAGTTCCACTCGTTGGGGAACATGCTGCCGATGGTGCCGAAACCACCCACCTGCTTGGCGCCGTCTTTGGTGAAGAGGAGCTTGAGCGAGGAGACGTAGGTGGAGAGCTGCGTCACGCCCATCTCGGCGCCGCGACCTATGGCGGGGAAGAAGCTGTAGCTCACAGTCTCCACGGGGTAGATGTCCTGCACGGGGGTGAGCATGATGCCGAGCTTGCCGCCGTCGCTTATCTCCACGGGCATCGTGACGAGCTGCTCGCCGCGGAGCACGGAGACGGATGCCGTGGTGCCTTTGTGGGCCTCGAGGGCGGGGTAGAATTCAGTGTAGGAGGGAGTGGTGTCGTTGCCGACCTTCACCACGCGGTCGCCCGGGAGGATGCCGGCCTTCTCGGCCGCGCCGCCCATCTGGGGCTCCTGCACCACCACGGGTATGCGCAGCGACAGGGGCGCGTCCTTGCGGCTGGCCATGGTCTCGAGCAGCGTGGAGGGGATGGTGATCTCAACCGTGTCTCTATGATCGCGCAGCACGGCCACGCGCGCGCCGGGCTGCACCATATCCCAGACCACGTTCTGGTTCTTGGCGCCGGGGGCCTCGCCGTTGACGGTGAGCAGCACGTCACCCGTGCGGAAGCCGGCCTCGACCATCTCCGGGGCGAAGTCGAAGCCCTCGTAGGCCTGGTCGATGCGCACGGCCTTGTCGCCCCAGTGCAGGGCAATGCCGGCGTAGATGACCACGGCGAGCAGGAAGTTGAATACCACGCCCGCGGCCATGATGACGAAGCGCTTCCACGCGGCCTTGGAGCGGAACTCCCAGGGCTGAGGCTCGGCGGGAAGGTCCTTTTCCTTGGTGGTCTCGTCGACCATACCGTCCAGGGCGCAGTAGCCGCCGAAGGGCAACCAGCCCAGACCATAGAGCGTGGCTCGCCATGAGGCCTGCCCTCGGGAGTTGATGGCGCTTCGGGGAGGGCCCGTGGTGATACTCAGCAGCTGGTGGGGGATCTCCTCCACCTCGTCTTTGTCGCGATCGTCGGGGAAGGCAGGGTTGGGGGTGCGCTTCTGGGTGGTCCAGGCTATGACGTCGAGCTTGCCCGCGTCGGGGCGCCACTTCAGCAGCGAGAACCAGGGGTTGAAGAACATGTAGAAACGGTTCACCTTCACGCCCAGGATGCGGGCCGTGATGTAGTGGCCGAATTCGTGGATGATGACAAGCAGCGACAGGGCCACTATCAGCTGCAGTGCCTTTATTAGGAATGTTTCCATTGCGTGGATGGGGAGAGGGGATCAGATAGTGTTAATAAAATCTTGGGCCAGGGCGCGGCTCTCGGCGTTGACGGCCACATAGTCGTCGTAGGTGGGCGAGGCCACGCGCGTGGCGCGCTCGAGCGCGTGCATGATCACGCGATATATATCTGTGAAGCGGATCTCGTCGCGGAGGAAGGCAGCGACGGCCACCTCGTTGGCGGCGTTGATGGTGCACGCCAGGGTGCCGCCCTCCCTCAGGGCCATGTAGGCCAGGCCCAGGCAGGGGAATCGCTCCGCGTCGGGCTGCTCAAAGGTGAGCGTGGAGGCCTGCTGTAGCGTCAGGCGCGGCAGCTCGTAGTCGCGGCGGCCCGTCTCGCCCAGGGCGTAGGCTATGGGCAGGCGCATGTCGGGCGTGCCCAGCTGGGCTTTGATAGAGCCGTCGGCGAACTCCACCATCGAGTGCACTATGGACTGCGGGTGCACCACGGCGTCGATTCTCTCGGCGGGGATGTCGAAGAGCCACCGCGCTTCGATGATCTCGAAGGCTTTGTTGAGCATCGTGGCAGAGTCGATGGTGATTTTCGCGCCCATGCTCCAGTTGGGGTGCTTCAGGGCGCGAGCGGCCTTGGCCTGCTGCATCTCCTCGACCGAAGAGCGCAGGAACGGGCCTCCGGAGGCCGTGATGATGAGTCGGCGCACGGAGGCAGGGTCCTCGCCGCGCAGGCATTGGAATATAGCGGAGTGCTCGCTGTCGACGGGCAGAATCTTCACGGGGTGGACGCGCAGCAGGTCTGTGATCAGCTCGCCGGCCACCACGAGGGTCTCTTTGTTGGCCAGGGCGATGTCCTTGCCGGCCTCAATGGCGGCGATGGTGGGGGCGAGGCCGCTATAGCCCACGGTGGCCGTGAGCACCATGTCCACATCGTCGCGCTCCACGGCGCGGCACAAGGCTTCAGCTCCGGCCTCGGTGGCTATGCCCAGGGGCGCCAACGCCTCGCGCAGGCGCGGCAGCAGGGCCTCGTTGGCTATCACCGCGATGGCCGGGCGATGCTTGATGGCCAGGGAGATAAGGTCGTCGACGCGGCTGCCCGCGGCGAGCACCGTGGCCCGATAGCGCTGCGGGTCGCAGCTTATGATATCGAGCGCCTGGCGCCCGATCGAGCCGGTCGCGCCAAGCACTGCAATGCGTTTTACTTCACAATTTTCCA
The DNA here is from genome assembly GCA_964606815.1 of uncultured Bacteroides sp. GTDB lineage: Bacteria > Bacteroidota > Bacteroidia > Bacteroidales > Muribaculaceae > CAG-873. Next base: position 8,181 of record CAZSHV010000017.1, read on the forward strand.
TTTGGATGCAAAGGTATAAAAAAAACTCGAACGCGCCATCACCACAGCCCGATTTAGAGCCAGCTGCGAAAATACCAATTTTCGGGTATTGCCGCCCCGCGGCCCTCGGTCTACCTTTGCATAGACCAGAAAATTCATAAACAATCATATATCACATGAAGCTAATCTACACCAAATCAATCGCTTTTGCGGCGGCGTGCCTGACGGCTGCCTCCGCGGCGAGCGGGGCCGAAAGCCAGGCGGAATATGCCGACACGCTGGCCACTACTCTGAATCCGTTAGTGGTGACGGGCACCGGAATGCACCAGCGCCTGAAGAGCACACCCGTGCCTGTTGAGCTGATCACAGGCGCCGAGCTGCGCGCCGCGTCGCTCAACGACCTGCAGGAGGCCCTGACCATGATGATCCCCTCGCTCAGCTTCTCGCCCAGCGCCATGGGCTCGTACCTGCGCATGAACGGCCTGACCAACCGCCACGTGCTGGTGCTCGTCAACGGCAAGAAGCTCACGGGCGACATCAGCGGCAACGTCGACCTGGGCCAGATCGACACAAACCTGATAGAGCGCGTGGAGGTGCTCAACGGCGCCGCATCCACGCTCTACGGCTCTGACGCCGTGGGCGGCGTGATTAACATCATCATGCGAGAGCCGGAGCAGGAGGAGCCGCAGTTCACCTCCTCGTCGTCGCTGCGCCGCGATCGGCAGTTTGACCAGTCGCTGTCGCTAAACCTGCCCATGGGGCGCGTCAGCTCGCTCACGGCATTCCACTATCAGCACTCCGACGGCTGGCAAAATTCGCACTTCACAGAGGAGGACGGCGAGCTCATCCCCACCCTCGCGCAGCTGTCGCTGGGCTTTACTTCGCAAAATTTCACCCAGCGTTTCACCTACGACCCCACGGATCGCCTGTCGCTCTATGCCGACATGGGCTATTACCACCGCCTGCTCGACCGCCCCGCGGAGCGCGAGGACATCACGGGCGGACTGAAGTATAACACTATGTCTGAGAGCTGGTCGTGGACCGCGGGGGGCAAATACTCGCTGGGGGCGCTGGGCACTGTGAGCGTCGACTACACAGGGCGACAGTTCGGCCAGTGGTATAAGTATATGCTGCCCAGCGGCGACTTCAACGTGGGAGATTATAATAAGACCAAATCCCAGGCCTACCACGACCTGGAGGCCAAGAGCGTGCTGAACTTCTCAGAGTCGAGCAACACCATCTTCGGCCTCGCCTATCGCTACGAGCAGCTGGTGCGCCCCGACGAGGACTTCGACCGCAGCTGTGGCTCCTTCTCGGCCTACGGGCAGCACGAGCAGCGGTTCCTCAACTGCCTGACGGCCCTGGTGGGAGCGCGCTTCGACACCTATCAGCGCATAGGCAGCCGATTCACCCCCAAGGCCACGCTGATGTACAAACTCGGCGACTTCAACGTGCGCGCCTCATACGCCATGGGCTACCGCGCCCCGGGCCTCGACGAGCTTTATTACCACCTGATGAAGCCCATGGGCTCGCGACATATCATCACCTTCGGCAACCCTGACCTCAAGAGCGAGGTGAGCAACTATTTCGGCCTCAATCTCGAATATCGCACCGAGCGATTCTCGGCCTCAGTCACGGGCTACATCAACCACGTCAGCAACATGATCACATCGTCATCCACCAAATTCACTGCCCTGAGCGAGGCCGCGCAGGATGCCCTGCGCGAGGAGTTCCCGGAGATTAACGACGTGAAGCTCTCCACCCTCTCCGTCAAGCAGTACTACAATTATTCCAAGGCGCGCGTCAAGGGCGTGGAGGTCAACCTCACCGCCATGCCGGTGCGCGGCCTGACGCTCTCGGCCAACTACACCTTTGCCTACGGCCGAGGCCTGGAGGACGACGGCAGCTGGAGCCGCCTCAACCGCAGCGTGGCCCACACGGCCACGTTCACGGCCAACTACGCACGCCAGTGGGGCTGGTACCGCATGAACCTTAACCTCAACGGCCGCGTGCAGTCTAAGACCTACTACCCCGGCGACGCCGACGGCGACGCTCCCGGCTACGGCATCTGGAACCTTACCTCGCGCCACACCTTCAGCTGCTTCCGCGGCTTCACCATCACCCCAAGCCTGGGCGTGGACAATATCTTCAACCGCCGCGACACGCGCCCTCTCAACAGCAACTTCGCTCTCTATTCCCCCGGTCGCTCGTTCGTGGTGGGCCTTGTAGTTAACCTCTAATTTTTTGAATATGAAGAAGTTATTACTCCTTACCTTTGCCGTCCTCATAGCGCTGACAACAGCCGCGCGGCGTGGCGTGGTGGTGGCCCACTACGGCAGCAGCAACGACGACACCCGCGTGCTCACCATTGATAAAATCACGGCCGAAATCCGCGAGGCTGCGGGCCCGGACGTCCCCGTGCGCGAGGCTTATATCTCTGTCGCTGTGCGCAAAAGCCTAACGGACAGAGGTATCCCCGCTCTCTCGCCCGTCGACGCCATGCTGACCCTGCGCGCCGAGGGCGTGGACACGCTCATCGTACAGCCGAGCCTAATCATCGACGGCGGCGAGATGGCCGAGGTGCAGGCTGCCGCCGAGAGCGTGCGCCCGTTCTTCTCGCAGGTCGCGGTCGGTCGGCCGCTGTGCTACACGCCCGCCGATTTTGAGCAGGTGGTGGACATCCTCGCCGCCGAAGACCCCGACGGCGCCGATGCCATTGTATTCGTGGGCCACGGCAACGAGCTGCCCTCCACGGCCACATACACCCAGCTCGACTATATGCTGGCCGACCGCGGGCTGGCGGGGCGCCATGTCTCCACCATCGAGGGGTATCCCACAGCGCAAAGCACTATGCGCCAGCTCGCTCGCAGCGGCAAGAAAGTGCGGAGCGTCAAGCTCGTGCCCTTCCTGCTGGTGTGCGGCAACCACACCCTGCGCGACATCGCCGGTGAATACGCCGACGTTCTGCGAGCCCAGGGCTACGAGCCCCGACTGCTCAAGCGCGGCCTCGCCGAGCTCCCCGCCGTGCGGCAGATTTACGTGGCGCGTGCTATGGAGCTCCTGGGCAATTAAGAAGGTTTCCCTGGGTGTTTCCCATATTGTTGGGCCGCTTAATAAGGACTTTTATAAACTCGTGCGCGAAAATTTCGTGCGCGAGTTTATTTGTATTTATGCATATTTTTTAACATTTAAACCACGTTTCGTTTGAAAGTTTCATTGTACCTTCGCAGACATTTTTCCAGACTTGCGTTTTTTGCACACGGAAATTACTTTCGTTCAATAGACAATTTCTAAGTAGTTTTTAAATGAATAAGGTTATGAAAATGGCCTTGGCTGCCTTTGTGGCAGTCAGCGCCTCTGTGTCTGCCCTCGCGGCAGGCACCGCCCAGCAGGCCGCTCCCGCTAAGGTGGCGATCCCCGCTGACACACAAGTGCCATACCCCGGCTTCGTGGGCACGCCTATGCTTGAATCTAATGGCTATACTGCCTTTGCTGGCGCTTTCCACCTGGAAGTCGGCCAGGGACAAACCAACCTGGAGAACCTCATCGATGCCAACCCCGACAACTACGCCACCGCCGCCGGTATCGGCGCTACTGTGGCCATCGACCAGATCTGCGTCGTGACCCCCAAGACTTCCGGAAGCGCACCCACCTACAAATCTGGCGCAACTATCGGCTTCGTGCTCTCTGACGGCTCCAACTCCGGCAGCGTGCTCAACCTCGACGTAGTCAAGCTGTTCGTAGTATATCTCTACAAAGGGCAAAAGCTGGTGCACACATACAACATGCAGGGCACCGAGCTTGACGTGCTCGGTCTCTCGCTTATCAGCTACGGCGCTGGCATGCAGACCGTCAAACTAACTGTGCCCAAGGACAAGGACGGCAACGATATCGAATTCGACGGCATCGCCCTCGGCAAGGGCGGCGTGGACGCCAACGTGCTCGAGCAAGTGCGCATCCACTACGCCTTCGTCGACACCCTCGTGGAGGTGCCTATCATCAAGCGCTACTTCCAGGGTGCGAGCGGTAAGACCGAGGGTATTGGCGTTTACAGTGGACAGAATATGGTCAACAATAACCTCAACGACGGCGCCGTGGCTGCTTTCCTCAACATCGGCGGTACATACTACAACGTCTATTCTGGCGAGCCCATCCCCACAGGCCTGGAGGCAGGCTTCCACATGTCTTCCGGCACCGCCCTCAACCTTGACCTAGGGAGCGCCATCCGCCTGCAGGCTATCGTCAAGGACAGCAACGGTAAATATAAGTACATCAACCTCACCACTGGCTTCGACGTGGTCGGCCTTCAGCTGGCAGGCGGCGGCGAGACAGAAATCACCGCTATGATCCCCAAAGACCTCGAGGACGAAGTTGGCAATGGGTACAATGAGATCTGGGGTCTCCGCCTCGAACTCATTGCAGGTGTGAAACTTGACCTTGGCGAGACCACAGTGCACTATGCCTATGTGAAAGCTCCCAATATGCCCGAAGACAAGACTCCCTACTTCGTGAACATGTACCTCCTGCCCAATGCCACTTTCACTCATGCTTATCGTTATTGGGAAAACGGTCTTTGGATATTCCGTCCTGGCCACATTGATTTCACCGAGCACGTCCTGCTGCGCAACAGCAAAGACAAGCCCCTTAAGACATACGAGCTGATGCCCAACGTTTATCGTATGGGTGTCGCCGGCACAGATGCCCCCGGTGCTCACCACTACGCCATGATGTCTGTATTCAGAACCCCCGTATATGCCGACGGCTCCGAAGGCGAAAGCGAGTCTGCTTACGTTGGCGCTATCTGCGTGTGGACCGACGGAAAGAAATGGTACTATTGCTACCAAGCTAATGGACAGCTTCCCAGCCAGGTGACAAAGGTTGAAATCCCCGGCCCCGACGCCAACGGCGTAATCGACTTTGGCGATGCCGAGCTTGCCCTCGACACCCATAGAGAGGAATTCAAAATGGTAGATAACGAAGACAAGGTTATCGCCAGCTTCAACTATTGGCTATACGTCCATGAGAATAACGATTCTCAGTATAAATTCATGGCTACTGGCTACGAACTCGATTTCGGAGATATCAATGTTCCCCAGGTTCCCGTATCTTTTGAAATCGCAGGTTACCACACCCTCGATGAGCTCAAGGCCATGGACGCGGACTCCGCTCCCTCCGATGTCGTAAAGGTCGGCGAGTATCAGAACTATATCGAGGTCCTCGTGCCTGACATGGTTGACTATAAGACTGTGGTTGACGGTGTCAAGATCTGGCGTCACGAAAACGACAATGATGACACCACCAACGAGAAGAATGCTGTGCAGTACAAAGACGGCGTAACCATCGACGACGGCGTGGTCAGCCTCCCCGACGGTAGCTCTAACACTATCAATTACGCTCACTACGACGACGTAACCAAGATTATCTTCGGTACAGAAGCAATTGCAGGCAACTCAAAGAAGGAAGAACAGCTGAACCACTTCATCGCCGAAATCTCCGTGAAGCTCAGCGATGCCTACAGCAAAGAGCTCAGCGAAATTTTCCCCAACAAAGAGTCCTTCCCCATTTCGGCTAACTACGTGTGGAAGCACACCGCTGCTACCGAGCAGGAGATGCCCGTGATTACCCACAAAGAGACCAGCGCATTCAACCTGCTGCTGTCCGAGACCGAGTCGCAGCACATGCTCCTGAGCTCCTTCAACACCGCCCTCAACGGCGCTGCCGACAGCCACGCAGGCGCAGGCGACATCCTCTACTCGCAGTGGGCATCCATCACCCCCGCGCCCGAGGCCGCTTCCGCTCCCCGCCGCGCTGCCGCTGCCACCGAGACCGTGCAGCACACCACCCTCAACTCCAACAAGGACAACTACGACGCTGACACCCGCTACACCCCCGGCCGCACCAGCCAGGACGCAACCCTCTTCGCCACCCACGACAACGAGGGCAAGGTCAACTACAACATGACCACCCGCGCCTACGTGCCCGTGCTGCCCTCCGGCTTCACCGCCGACGATATCGCCCCCTCCTACCTCGTCACCGAGGCCAAGACCGACGGCACCACCGACGCCCCCATCTACACCGGCGTTGAAGACGTCACCGAGGAGGCCGCTCCCGCCGAGTACTACAACCTCCAGGGCCTGCGCGTAGCCACCCCCGAGGCCGGCAACATCTACATCGTCCGCCGCGGCGCCACCACCACCAAGGTGCTGTTCTGATCCCCCGCTTGACATAACTCAACCCACCCTATAAAAAAGGCCGGAGCCCCGCTCCCGGCCTTTTTTTGTTTAACTTATTTTCGACTGCGCACTTGCGAAAATGGGAAAAACGCCTTATATTTGCCACCGCATATCGCCAGTCGAAGTCCGGTATGGGCTTGGGGGCGGGACGCAGACATAAAACAAAAAGCGTTTATTGGCGCTAATTCTTGATTCATAGGAATCTCGCAAATTCTCAATCGTAGTCAAGAATCAGCAACGGTAGATGCCTTTCCGGTATGATACCAGACCGCACGGCTGTAGCATTGCAGCCCGGGCGCGGCATATCATACAGCGTGAGGCTTCGACGTTGCTCTTTCTACTACGATGGGCAATGCGAGAGCCTCTATGAATAGGAAGAGCAACCGGTACAGACTCTCACGCTTTTTTCATGCACCCCCCGAATCCGGAAGAGTCTATAGGGCAAAGAACCAATCTCCTATAACCTCCTTAATATAGACTCCGAATGCCCAAGACCCGTACCCGCGCCTCAACGACCGCGAGATAGTGAAAGCTATCCTCGAGAGGGACACCGCCACCACGCGAGAGTTCCTGTATCGCACTTGCTACCCACTTTTCAAGTCAATCTACGATAAGTATTACACCGACTGCGAAAATCTCTACGAGTTCATCAACGAGATTTACGTCTTCATCATGCTCCCGGGCGTGAAGACAGGCCGTTCCAAGCTCGCCGCGTTCGGCTTCCGAAGCACCCTCACATCGTGGCTCAAGGTTGTAACCGAGAACTTTTGCCATCAGCTCTACGACCGCCGCATTGAATTTGACACGAATTCTGACGTGGCTAATGATAGATTTTCCCCCAGCGAGGACTCTCTAACAGAAAGCACCCGCGAACTGGACATGGCCGACCTGCACAAAATACTCGGTATGATGAAGAATCAACGCTTCCGCCGCCTGATCGAATGCATCTACCTCGAGGATAAAAGCCCCGAGGAGACGGCCGAGATTTTGGGCGTGACCAAGGACAACTATTATAATATGCACAAGCGCGCTAAAGCACAATTCTGCGACATGCTCAGAAAGGAGGGCCTGCTATGATCTCGCCATCTCTGTTGGAAAAGATTTCCCGCGTGCACGACCTTCCCGTGTCGGAAGAGACCCTAGGCGCATACCTTGACGGCACCCTGAGCGGCGAGGCGCTTGACGAGGTCACAGCGCTGCTGTCGGCCGATGACGACGTGGCAGCCTTCGCTCGCGAGCTTTTCGAAGATAACTTATACGGAGCCGCCCAGGATGACGAGCGGCAAAGTTTCGAAAATTTTTCTATGCCTCCGGTGATAGATTTTCCCGAAGACGACATCTTTAATATTGAGTTCGACAATCTTAATCCTATGAACAGCATATCAATCGACACCAATCTCCACGGCGAGCAGGGACAAAATCTCTCTGACCCCGTCTACATCCTTCAGCCCGATGACCATTCCTGCGCCCTGCGCAGCCAGCAAATCGTACTCCGCGACTTTGGCATCGACATCCCGTTCAAGGACATTGAACGCATCGCTCTCGAGCACGGCGTATATTCGGAAGACGGTACCTATATGTACGATGTGGGCAAAGTTCTCGAGCTCGCCGGTGTCGGCATGCACCAGGTGCAGGGTTGCACCATGCTCGACCTAATGAACGAGCTTGACCAAGGCCACCGCGTGATCGTGGGCGTAGATGCTAATGAGCTGTGGTATACCGACCCACTAAACCAACTCTGCAACTGGTTTAACGACGTAACTGGTAATCAGGGAGGAAACCATGCGCTCATAGTGGCAGGTATTGACGTTAATCCTAACGACCCTAATGACGTCAAAGTGGTGCTCACAGACCCCGGAGCGGGTCACCTGCGCGTGGAATACCCTATGGAGCAGTTCATGGATGCCTGGCAAGACACCAACTGCTTCATGGCCGCCACCAACGACCCCGCGCCCTTCCAGTACGATCCTGCAACAGGCATGGAAGTGCCCTCCAACTTCATGGTAAAGCTGCTGCTCAACGACTTTGTCATTCAGAACAGCTACCAGCTTAGCCCCGACCATATCAACATCCCCGAGGGCTACCAAGCCACCTTCGCCGAGCACCTCGACATGGTTGGCGACATGGACCACGCCACCTTCGCGGCCCACTACCAGGACATGCTCGACACCCGCCTCCCCTCCGCTCTCACCATCCAGGAGCAGATGGCCGCCATCGCCAGCGAAAGCATAGAGTCAACCGACCACCTCTCTGAATCAACCCATCTCCCCACCCAAGAAGACATCCTCAGCTCCATCATGAGCAGCGATGATATGAATGAGGGGCTTCCAAGAATTGTAGAGGTTGCATTGCCCAGCGATTTACATAGTGACAATCAGGCATTTAATGAACTCGGCGACTCTCCCGGCCATATCATGACCGAACTTGAACTCCATACAACTGATTCCGGTTTAGGTTTCGACAATCCGTTGTCATTAGACCTTGGAGCAGACGACATTTTCACCTCTCCATTTAACGAAGGCTTCAATCCGGATGATAATTTTGGATTCGAAGAGCCTGCAGACATTGATTCGGATTTGATGTCGGCAGACGACTCATCGATAATTGACTGGTAATTCTACTTCGTATATAATAACACATCCTTACTTGTACCACAATGGCTATTTTCTCTCTACTATCCATTGCAACAACTGTCGGAAGCGTACTGATTGCGCGAGTTGTTGGAAAAGGAATTAGTGCTGTAAGCGAGCGTATTTTGCCTTATGAAAAATCGCACGCTCATCAACAAGTTGAGCATTCTACTGCAAAGCAGCGCGAGTTGGAAATGCTTAGACAATCCTTCCAGGAGCGTATGCAGAAGGAACAAATTGCCTCCCAGGAACGTATTGCAGCGTTCAATCGCTACTCATCTATGCTCCTCGCCGAAAGAAGCGCATATCTTTCTCTGAGGCACACTTTAGTGCAGGACGCTATTCGCTCCTTCCCATTAAACATCTCACCTCTGGTTCTCCTTGAGAACAATGGCATAGACCTCTCGTTCCTTTTAGGTCAGAACGAGGAGTCTAACGCCATAAACGAGAGCATAATCGACAGCATGAGCGTCACAAAGCCCTTAAACGTGTTTATCACTCCGCTTTATATTGACGCTGGCGTCAAAGATAAGGATATGCTCGCCACGAAAGTATATGATTCTGTTTACTCTTCACTTGAATCAATATTTGTAAACGAATATGGCAGGAATAGTGAGCGACCCGTAATATTCTACTCAGCAGCGTGGAATGGCAACGTCAGAGCTGGACTTCACGCTGCGGATGAGCTCTATTACTTCTTAAAGGATATGCCTACTATTGTCGTAGAACCAAGGTATGATGGAAAGACAATGAAAATCATGTTCTCCACATGGGGTTTAGGATATTCGTCGCACATCCACAGTAGACAGGAACTTGCCATACCTCTGGACTTTAGCTCGATGATAGCCATTTCTGCTTATGAACGCTCAAAGAAGGCTTTGGACTCCCTATCATCTGCCACCCTGAAGGCAAAGGTGCTTACAGCACAGCGCACTATGCACGAGCACAACGTGAGCGTCTTCGAACAGCTTAATCTTGAGGAGCGCATTACGAAACGCCTCAATGAAATAGCGAAAACCGGAAAGTCTACTGAATTAAACGAATTGGGTGACATAGCTCAACTTCTTTATACCAGCCAAGATGATATCGCCGGAATCGCAGACATAATTACTGCCATTTCGGGCATGATGATCGCAGCCCTCTCGGACACTCATCATCTGCTCACGAGAGACGTTACACCAAGACTGCCTCAGATATATAAACAATACTTCGGCGACTACGTCAATAATGACTTGCTGAAAGTATTCGGACAAATATACGAATGCACATATCTTAAGTTAAGCAAAGAGTTCCCCGAACAGGAATCTCGCAGACTGCTCGAAAAGGAGTACGTGCACAAACTTCTGGGCTCCAATTCTATAGACAGCGAAAGTGCCATTCATGACTCTTTAATTCTTAAATGCAAGGCGATTGGAGGCGACAGCGCATCTATAGAATCTCTCCCTACGGCAGAGCTAATTGATTTCTACATCGATTATCTTCAAACTGATGACCCTCAATACAGAAAAACTCTGCTTCCATTCATGACCCCGACTCAGAAGGCACGGTTGAACTCCAAACTTATAGATCTATTTTAATCATGGCAGACAACCACATTTACATTACTTTTGACTTTGGATCCTCTAACTCTGGAGCCATCATCAATACCATGGGGCAAAATTATACACAAGATGAACTTATTCACGTTCATCGCCCTTTGGGAAATCATTACATTTGGAAACAACCTACTATATTCTGGATAAAGAAGTCTCTTCTTGCCCTATCCTCAGTTACAGAAGATGATATAAACATTTTCTCGAGCGTATTTCATGAAGATGAATGGTTGAGTGATGCGAATTTTGTATGGTGCCCCCTCCAAATCCAGGCACTTCTAAATTCGAATGCTAACGGCATGACAGAATGGGTTCGAGTACAATACCCTAAAATGGAGCTATACAGCACTACTTCAGACCCATCTAATGCGCTGATTAAAGCGCACGACGGCACACAAATTTCATTAGAAAAAGTATTAACGATTTTCTTCACGGTTATTAAGAAAGAATGCTTAGAGGGCAGTAAACGTATTAGAACTGTAATTTCCAGTGAGGATACAGTTTGGGCTTTAACTGTACCCGGCATGGCCATATGGAGACAAGATGTTGTTGATTTTCTCAAGAGGATTGCCTATCCCATATTTGGCAAAGACACTGCGTTTATTTCAGAAGCTGAAAGTGCTCTCATTGGCATAAATATCTCCGGCAGTAGCACTCCGGACTTAGTTAACGGCCGAACCTCCATAGTAGTGGATTTAGGAGGAGGTACGGCAGATATGTGCGTTATGCAGGAGACCTTACAAGAAGACGGCACTTGGAGATTCGATGAAGTTAAATCAACCAAAGGAGATGAAGACCCTACAACCAGCAAAAGGGCTGGTGGCAATGACATCGAGAAGAATTGCATAGCATTCTTCTTCAAAATCCTTATGGCTGGGACATCCTACACAGATTCTTACGTTGACGTGTATAGAAAATTTATTAAAGAAAACCCTGCTGGAGAAATTGATTTTAAACAAAGGGTGTCATTATTCTTACGCTCTGATGAAATTTATGAGAGTGAAGCCGTGTTTGATCCAGGTATAATTTTCAAGCGTTGGCTTGCTGGGAGTGACGAACCTGAAATCAGTGGTGCCAAAGCAAAATTCGACCCCCTTCTTGGCGGTATATGCTTTAATGGGAATGTATTTCGTAAAGAAGTTTTTGATCCTGTCTTTTCAATAATTCTCGGTTCGCTTGAGAATAACCTCAAATCTCTTAAAGATGACGGCAAAACACTCGACGTATTATATTTCGCAGGAGGCTTGAGCCTCAATCAGGAGTTAAGAAATAAAATAAAAGAAATTGCACGACTGTACTTTCCTAAAATAGAATTTAAAGAGGCTCCAGATTCATCTGTCATTGGAGCTGTTCAGAAGGGCGGAAACCACATACTTGTGAATAAGAACACTCTAATTCGCAGAATGGCACGCTCTGCTTTCTATACGAGATTCGTGGTTGATTTCGACGGAGATACCGCAGAAATAAAAGATCTATTACGCAGAGAGATGAGACAGGAATATTATGATATGGGAAGATGGTTGACAAATGAAGAACTTGATGATATCTTCGATCGTCAATGGCAAAATTTTGAAATAAATCTCAATACACCCACGCCCTTTGTGTCATACCTTTCTCCCCTTTGCCTCAAATACCAACCCGTAAACAAGCCACAACAATATGGGATTCAACCATTTGACAAAAGTGGTCAAACGCGAGTATGTATGCGAGTATTCTCCTCAAATAACAGCTTTTTGTTATTTAAGGATTCTTCCGTAGTCGAAGAGGCTCGTATAGAGCATGATTTTGGCAAACCATGGACGAAAGCTACCATTGTATTCGACGCTGCATCCTCCAATGCCGTTGAAGGAGCTGCAGTATTCTCCCTATTAGACGAGAATGGCATTAAAATCAAAGAAATTAGTATTGATAACGTAACTAAAAGAGGCTTGTAATTTTGGCACCTAAAGATAGAATTTCATACACAGGGAGTGGTAGACGAGAAGCAATTTCCTCGGTTCAATCCACTTTAACAGAGACAAACATTGAAGAAATGAGTATTAAACAATTGATGAGACTTCTTCTCGGAATAGATTTAGAAGGTCTCAAGGCTAAAATAACGGAACTCACCGACCGTTTAGATGACCAAAAAGCGAGTATCACTAAACTTGAGACATCACTTGACGGCTTAAAAACAACGCTTACGCAGTGCGATTCAAGAATAGATGCAAATACAACAAAAATTAATGGGATAATCGAGGTTAACAATGCTGAAAAGACAGCTCGATTTGCTAAATATAACGATGCTGTAAAATGCATAAAAACCATTAACAGCAAACTGAAGGAAGCTATTATAAAATTTAAAAAAGCCGACAATATTGAGGCATTAGAAAAGTTAGCTTACTATTTAGCTTTCCCTTCGGAAGATCTGCAGATTGATATCCTGAGAAGCACTGAAAGTATTCCTCTGGCGGCGGAAATAGTGAAAGAAATAAATGCTTTCAACCTGATTCATAAACCCGCGTTAATCGCATATCTTGAATCGGAAGGTAAAAAATGGGAGGAATGTGTTTATTTCCCTTCTACTAAGGAATACGATTCAGATTCCATGGAGGCATCAACTCCAGATCTTGCAAATGGCAATCAAGTATATGTTTTTACAGTAGGTCTCTCCTTCCCGCATGACGAAGAGGAAGTAAAGCCATTCGTTGCTCCACGTCTGTTAAACAATAACGATTAAACGTTTATCACAAATTCAGTTATGCCAACTTACTGTCCTCATTGCGGTCAAATGCACCCCGACGATTTTAACTTTTGCCCTATCTTTGGCAAAGAAATAGTCGTTCATCTGTCCAAGCCCTCTGAGACGAGTGAGCTTCAGCACGACGTACATCCCTCGTCTACTGAAAGAAGGCTTCACAAAGTATATGACGATTCATCTGACTGTTTCTCAATCAAATTGCTTGAAACTGAAATAAAAATGATTCGAATACCAGGCGACTTAGACAAAGGTATTGAGCCGTTCTATATCAGCGAAACTCCTATAACGATGGACCAAATGCGAGATGTTATTCTTGACTTTAGCCCATGGTTTTCACTAAAAAACTCCCTTATTCAAATTATTAAGTTCTTTTCTAAATGGAATAGTAATCAATTATCTATTTCTTTACCATCAATTTTCCAAATGCGCCATATAGCCAACAATCATCATAATTTAATAAAATGGACTAGAATTTCAAATAAGGGGCTCGCTCAATTAGAATCAGTGAACTGGGAAAAGGCCAAAATAATTCTGAATTCAGGAGTCTTCATATTATGTTACCCTTTAGTATGTTACACTTTACCTAAATTAGGTTTTATTTTATACTCCATAAATAAGGTTAACAATGGAATAAACATAGTACCTGAAAGGGAAGATTCGTCTATTGTTGCCCATATGGCTTACTTTCATATCGTCTGTTCTGAAAAGAGTGCCAATGATTTCATCAAAAAACTTTAGTATTGAAATAAAGTTGTATAAGTCATTGTATTAAGGTTGCCACATATAGTATTCTTGGTAAGCCTGAAATTCCTTTCGGTGTTAAGGCAATGAGAGATCAGTACTAATCTTCGGGTGGTGTAAGCATTGTTAACTTTGCGGGTGGGGGTGTTTTAGGGGGCAAAAGTTGGCTGGGAACGTTTTTTTAGCTAATTTTGCGGTGAGTTTACTTTGACCCCACCGCTTTGCGCAATATTATACTCTACATAGCTGGGCTGCTGCTGATCCCGGCATTGGTGTTAGGGGCTTCTCCGCAAGTCTCTCCCGCGGCGCAGGCTCCGCTTGTCGCCGTGGCTGACTCTGCGCCTGCCCTCCCCGCGGAGGCCTCTGACAGCGCGCCGCGCGTGCCGCTGCCCCCGCATATGCGCGAGCTCGCCACCGACACGGCCCCCGACTCTGCTGCCGCCCTGGCCGCAGCTCGCGACACGGCGCGCCGACCCAGCCGCATACGCCGCGAAAAGGCCGACCTCGACGCACAGGTGGTGTTCTCTTCGGCCGACTCGATGGTCATGCTGGGCCGCGACTCGGCCCTTATGTACGGCGACGGCGACGTCAAATACGGCGACCTGGCCCTGCAGGCCGCCAACATCGAGATGTCGCTGCGTGACAACACGGTCTACGCCGTCGGCGCCCTCGACTCGCTGGGCGACGTGGTGGGCAAGCCTGTTTTCACCGAAAAGGGCACCGACTACGAGGCCAACACCATGCGTTATAACTTCAAGACCAAGAAGGGCTTCCTCACCGACCTGGTCACCCAGCAGGGCGAGGGATTCGTAAGCGGCGGCGTCACGAAAAAAGACGAGAACGACGACTACTACATGGGCTCGGTGCGCTACACCACATGCGACGACACCGAGTGCCCGCACTTCTATTTCCAAGTCACCAAGGCCAAGATGCGCCCCGGCAAGAACGCCGTCACGGGGCCGGCCTACATGGTGCTCGCGGGTCTGCCCCTGCCCCTGGCGGTGCCCTTCGGCTTCTTCCCCTTCACCGAGAGCTACTCGTCGGGTGTGCTCATCCCTACCTTCGGCGATGACTACCAGCGCGGTTTCTACCTCAGCGACGGCGGCTACTACTTCGCCATCAACGACAACATCGACCTGGCCGTCACGGGCGAGGTCTACACCAAAGGCTCCTGGGGCCTGAGCGCTCAGAGCAACTACGTGAAGCGCTACAAATTCTCCGGCGGATTCAACATCAGCTATCTCAAGAGCATATACGGCGAGAAGGGAATGCCCGACTATTCGAAGCAGACCAACTTCCAGGTCACCTGGACCCACAGCCAGGACGCTAAGTTCAACCCCAACATGACCCTCAGCGCCAGCGTAAATTTCTCTACCACAGGCTATACGCGCAACGACGTGGGCTCTTACTACTCCAACGCCTTCACCGACAACACCAAGAGCTCGACGGTGAACATGACCTACCGCTTCCCCGGCACAAAGTGGGCCCTATCCACCACCATGAACCTCAGCCAGCGCATGCAGGACTCCACCCTCTCGGTATCCTTCCCCAACTTCACCCTCACCATGGCGCAGACCGCCCCGTTCAAGCGCAAGCGCGCCGTGGGCGACGAGAAGTGGTACGAGAAAATCCGCATCTCCTACAACGGCCAGTTCCAGAACTCCCTGACGGCCAAGCAGAACGAGTTCTTCAAAAAGTCCCTCATCAAGGACTGGCGCAACGGCATGAAGCACACCATACCCATCTCCGCCACCTTCAACATCGGCCGCTACATCAACGTCACCCCCTCGGTGTCGTTCACCGACCGCATGTACAGCTCCAAGGTGCGCCGCCAGTGGGACGAGGTGCGCGGCATCGAGGTGTGCGACACAAACTATAACTTCTACAACGTCTGGGACTTCAACGCAGGCGTGTCGTTCGACACCAAGCTCTACGGCTTCTTCAAGCCCCTGCCCTTCCTGGGCGACAAGGTGAAGATGATCCGCCACGTGCTCACGCCCACCGTATCCTTCACCGCCAGCCCCGACTTCGGCTCGTCGTTCTTCGGCTATTACGGCCACTACTACCGCCCGGGCGCGGAGGGCGCGGACCCCGTGAAGGTGGACTATTCGCTCTTCCCCAACCCGCTCTTCGGCGTGCCGGGCCGCGGCAAGACGGGTGCGGTGAGCGTCAACCTCGCCAACAACCTGGAGATGAAGGTCAAATCTGACGCGGACTCCACCGGCGAGCGCAAAATCTCGCTGATCGAGAACCTGTCGCTGTCGCAGAGCTACAACTTCGCCGCGGACTCGCTGCGATTCTCCGACATCAACAGCTCCATACTCCTGCGTCTCACCAAGGGCTTCAACCTCAACCTCAACGCCACCTGGGACGTCTACACCTACGCCCTCAACGACGCCGGCAACCCCGTGCGCGTCAACAAGCTGCGCATATCGCAGGGCAAAGGCTTCGGCCGCCTGCGCTCCACCGGCACGTCGTTCTCCTACACCATCAACAACGACACCTTCCGTCGTAAAAAAGACCGCAAGAAGGACACCGATGCCTCCGACCCCGGCGCCGAGTCGTCGGCCTTCGACGCCGCCACACCCCCCATACCGGGCGTAGATCCCGAGGAGGACTACGACAACGGTGGCCTCTCCTTTGACTCCGACGGATATATGGAGTGGAGCGTGCCCTGGAGCCTGACGGCCAACTACTCGATCAGCTATGGCTACGGAGCCTTCAACAAGCAGAAGATGGAGTACGACAGCCGTATTACCCAGAACCTCAGCCTCAACGGCAGCATACGCCCCACGGCCAACTGGAACTTCTCCTTCACCGCCAGCTACGACTTCGACGCCCGCAAGCTGGCCTACATGAACTGCAACATCTCCCGCGACCTGCACTGCTTCACCATGACGGCGTCCTTCGTCCCCGTTGGCCCGTACAAGAGCTACAACTTCCACATCGCCGTCAAGAGCGCCATGCTCTCCGACTTCAAATACGACAAGCGCTCGTCGCGCTCCAACGGTATCACTTGGTATTAACCCCCCCGCCCCGACTGCTGAACACAGAGTAGAAGAAAAAAATGGTAATCGTAAAACGCCTATACACGTTCATGCTCCAGCGCTTCCTGCCGCTGCTGCTGATGACGTTCTTCATCTGCCTGTTCATCGTGCTCATGCAGTTCCTCTGGCGCTATATCGAGGATCTGGTGGGCAAAGGCCTGAGCCTGGGCGTCGTGGGCGAACTCTTCTTCTACGCGGCCCTCACCATGGTGCCTACGGCCCTCCCCCTGGCCGTGCTTCTGGCATCGCTGATGGTCTTCGGCAACCTGGGCGAGAAGTTCGAGCTAACGGCCATGAAGGCCGCCGGCATCTCGCTGCTGCGCGCCATGAAGCCCTTGATCATTTTCATGGCCCTGCTCGCCGTCGGCGCGTTCTTCTTCCAGAACTATGTGCTGCCCGTGGCGCAGACAAAGATGTACACCCTCGTATTCTCCGTCAAGCAGAAGTCGCCCGAGGTGGAAATCCCCACCCGCGCCTTCTATGACCAGATCCCGGGCATGAACCTATACGTGGACCGCAAGAATCCCGACACGGGTATGCTCTACGACCTCATCATCTACGACACCAGCCGCGGCCTCGACAATTCCCGCGTCATCCTTGCCGACAGCGGCAAGATGAACTTCACTGAAGATAAGATGCGTCTCTTCCTCCACCTCTACCGAGGCGAGATGTTTGAGAACATGCGCGACAACTCCATGGGCTCCGGCTCGGCCCGCTACCTGCCATTCCGCCGCGAGAGCTTCACCGACAAGCAGATATACTTCATATTCGACGCCAACTTCAACCGCGTCGACGAGCAGAGCGTGCGCTCACTCTACGTGGGCAAAAACGTGGCCGAGCTCACCAAGAGCGTCGACTCCATCGCCGCCATCGTCGACAGCATGGGCGCCGCCTACGGCCGCGACCTGGCCTCAAAGCCGCGCTTCGGCGTGGGCGCCGACATTGGCCATCACAGCCATGTCTCCCAGTCTGCCCAAATACAACAGGCTCAGCGTCAGGCCCCTGCGGCCGCTGCCCTCAGCCTCGACTCGCTGCTCATGCGCCGAGGCCCGAACATGGCCAGCGCTTACATCTCCCAGGCCGTCAACCGCGCCCACCAACAGGTGCAGGAGTTCGAGTTCCGAGGCACACTGCAGCTTGAGCAGGAGAAGCTAATGCGTAAGCACCAGATTGAGCTCCACCGCCGCTACACACTCTCGTTCGCCCTGCTCGTGTTCTTCTTCATCGGCGCCCCCCTCGGAGCCATCATCAAGAAGGGCGGCATCGGCACGCCGCTGGTCATCTCCGTGCTCCTCTTCATCGTCTATTTCATCATCGACAATATGGGCTACAAGATGGCCCGCGACGGCCGAGTGCCCGTATGGTTGGGCATCTGGCTCAGCACCATCTCGCTCCTCCCCTTGGGCATATTCCTCACCTACAAGGCCGTTGGCGACAGCGCCGTATTCAACATCGACACCTACATCGCCTTCCTGCGCCGCCTCGCGGGCAAGGACGACAAGCGCGACATGCAGATGAAGGAGGTGATCATGACGGAGGTCGACCCTGCACGCGCCCTGCAGCTACTCGACGCCCTCGAGTCCGAGATCCGAGCCTCGGACGCCGCTCCGCTGGCCCGACTGCGCAAGTGGCTGCGACTGCGCGACCTGCGCCGCGCCACTACGGCCCTCGACGACGTGGCCGAGCATCTCTCCAACTCCCGCTCGCCAATGGTCATCGCCCTGCTCAACGAATTCCCCATGCACGTCACCAGCCGCAACCTCTCCGGCGTGCTTTCCACATCCGCCCGCCTACGCCAGCTCATAGCCCCGGCTGCCGACGCCGACCCTGATTCTGATTCCAACTCTCAAACATCCCCTACTTACGATAATGGACACGAAAATAAAGCTTGATAGCATCGACGAGGCCCTCCGCGACTTCGCCGAAGGCAAAATGGTGATTGTCGTCGACGACGAAGACCGCGAGAACGAGGGCGACCTCATCGTCGCCGCCGAGAAAA
>CAZSHV010000018.1:0-26633 GCA_964606815.1 uncultured Bacteroides sp.
TAATACTCAAACGATTAACCTCTGACGGATGACGGATGACGGTGGCACTCTCTGTCTTTTTTTACCAAAGACATACAAAAGCAAAGCCACCTGGCTGATGACCGGGTGGCTGAAATTGCGGGAGCCGCGAGTGGGACTCGAACCCACGACCTTTTCGTTACGAATGAAATGCTCTACCAACTGAGCTATTGCGGCGTGCATACTCGCAAGCGAGGCGCGATTGCGAGTGCAAAGTTAACACTTTTGCTTTTCCCGCGCAAGTGTTTTAGGGATTTTTCGCGTTTTTGTGTCCGAGCGGGCCGTTCACTGGCCAAACTCCTGGGAGGTGAAGGTGAACTTGATTTTTGCCTTATCCAGAAGCACGCGACCCATGACGGGGCTCGAGACATAGGGCGTCACGGCTGTGAGGGTCTGGGTACCGTAGTAGTCGTTGGCGGTCTCGTAGATGGTGGAGACGGGGGTGAGGATGAAGGTGTAGTCGTCGGCTGTTATGGTCTCCTTCTCCAGAAGCGATTGGACGTACTGGCGCATGCTCGAGATATCGTAGGTGCCGGTCTGGGCATTATACGTGGCGAGGAATTGCGTCTTGTCGTCGGGCAGAGAATTGCCTGCGAAGAACTCGTCGCGCTTGCTGGCGAGCACCAGCAGCACGTAGGGGGGCACGGTGATATTATCGTCGTTGGCGATGGCCTCGACGGGGATGGAGAGGCTGAGACCGTTAACCACCTTCAGAGCGGAGGCGTCGGAGCGGAACGCAGCCAGAATCTCCGGAGCGGGGAATCGGAGCTTGAGGTCGTAACCCGTGGGGGCCATGAGTATAGCCTCGCCGTCAGCGACACGCTGGCTGACGGATGCTGCCACGGCAACGTTTATGTTATTGTTGGTGATAATCTCGCGTGTGACGGCGAAATAGTTGCCCACGCCCTTGATGGTCGTGTCGCGACCCGCCTCGTTCTTGACGTTGCGGTGATAGTACATGCTCATCATCGTGGACGTGATGGTGGAGATGCGGCCGCTGCCGTATGAATTCTTCACATAGATGCCTGGGAAGAACTCTGCGAAGGTGGTGGGAGAAGAGAACTGGCCAGGGTTGTCTACATACTCCTGGAAGAGTTTGCGACCGAGCTCGATGGGGAGCTTGACGCGAATCTGGCGGTAGTTGGCGTTGACCACGGTGTCGACGCTCTCAAAGGCGAGGTTGTACATGGACGTGGCCAGGGGCGTAGGGTCATAGTAGCCGTCTGGATTGAAGTTGCTGTAGATGGGCGAAGGCAGAAGGCGCGTCAGTGGGTACACCTCCAGGCCCATGGGCACGATGGAGTCGCCGATAAAGTTGCCTTTGGCCACGGACATGACGAGCATTAGGGAATCGACATCGGCGGCCGTCATACCGTCGGTGACGAGGATGCTGGAGGGCATGAACTGCGTGACGAAGTCGCTGGAGACGCGACCGAACTCCGGGGCGTCGATGCTACCCAGCAGCTGGGTGGTGGTGCGGGAGGGCACGAAAGCGTTGCGCTCGGACGAGCCGGTGATGGTGAAGGAGGAGTCGACGTCGATCACCACCTGGTCTTGCACCAGGCCTGGGCCGACAGGCGAGTTTCCTTCGTCGCAAGCAGAGGTGATGGCCAGTGCGGCGAGGGCCGCGGGGATTATGTGCTTGAGTCTCATGTTTGAGAGCTATATATAATAATGTATGGATGGCGCCGAGAGCGGGCCGGAGTGCGGATTAGAGCGAGGAGAAGAACTGGGCGTAGGCCTTTGGGTAGTTTTCCTGCACCTGCGCGAACGATAGCATGGGCTTGCCTGTGGCGCGGGCGTATTCGAGGAGTTCGGGGTCAACACCGGCCTCGGCTTCGACGATAGCGTCTGCGTAGTCTATGCCGATTTTCACGAGGTCGGCATGTGTCACGGTGTCGGGCAGTTTCTCCACGATCTCGGCGGGGACGCCGTCGAGCATCAGCTTCTCTTTGAATCGGGGTTCGAAAGCAGAGTTGGCGGGGTCGGCGAAGAGCGACATCACCACTTTTGCCTGCTTGAATGCGGGGTCGTCGGCGTATTTGGTCTTGACGTACATGGGGTTGAGAGCAGTGAGCCAGCCGGAGCATACGATTACCTCGGGATACCAGCGGAGCTTCCTGACGGTCTCCACCACGCCGCGGGCGAAAAAGATGGTGCGGTCGCCGTTATTATCGGGGTCAGAGACCGTCTCCAGGCCCTGGGAGGCGCGGTTGCCGAAATAGTCATCGTTGTCAATAAAGTAGACCTGCATGCGCGAGGGCAGCAGCGTGGCCACCTTGATGATGAGGGGATGGTCGGTGTCGTCGATGACGATGTTAAGGCCGGAGAGGCGAATGACCTCATGGAGCTGGTTGCGGCGCTCGTTGATGCAGCCGTATTTAGGGGTGAAGGTGCGCACCTCCACGCGGCTTTGCTGGAGGGATTGCGACACTTCGCCGCAGGGTGTGGAAATAGCTGAAGCAGGGAGATAGGGCGCAATCTCTTGCGAGATGAACAGGGCTTTTTTTAGATCCATTAGCAGCGTAATGATAATAAGTGTGGGCAACGCGTGCCGGAAATGTGATAATAATTCGCGCAAAGTTAGCTATTTTTTTTGAGTTATGGTGTGTTCCGCTGCCGCAAAGGCTCTATGGGAGCGCAATTTGAGTTTTTTTAACGCGAGGCGCGGCGAGTGCCGTTTGCGCGGTTGGCGATTCTTGACTAACTTCGCGTGAAAATTCGCCCATCGCGCCCGCCCGGCGCCCTGCGGCTTTAAGCTAAACACATCAACGCATGAAACGCATATCCCTGCTACTGCTGCTCGCTGCCATAGCCACACTCGGCGCGGCCGCTCAGCTATTCGGCAACGAAGCCCCCGCCACTTGGACGGCTACGGCCCGCATGACCAGCCCCACCGAGGGCGAAGTCGCCCTCACGGCCAAAATCAAGCCCGGCTGGCATATCTACGCACTCACCGCCCCGGAGGAGGCCCCTGTGGCCACGCACGTTAAATTCGCCCTCACAGGCGTCAAGCTCAAAGGCACCATCGCTGCCGCCCCCCAGCCCACGGTGAAGATGGACAGGGCCTTCGGCGTGGAGATAGGCTACTGGGAGGGCACCGTGCAGCTGCGACAGGCCTTCACCGTCACAGACCGCGCCCACGCCTCGATCCGCGCCATCATCACCTACAACGCCTGCAGCGGATTCAATTGCGCGCCGCCGGCCACCGAGACCCTAACCATCGCCCTTCCTAAAGACTAATCGCATATGAAACACCGTCTTATACTCACCCTCCTCGCATGCCTCTTCTCCATGGCTCTGCATGCCGCGCCGCAACAGCCCGTGGTCTGGAGCTGGAGCGCGGAGAGCACATCGCCCACCGAGGGCGTGCTTACCTTCAAAGCCGAAATCCGCGACGGCTGGCATATCTACGGCACCCACATACCGGAGATTCCCGGCGTGCGCACCACCCCCACCGCCATCACCATCAACCCCGCCGCCGGACTGAAGCTGGTGGGCGATCTCACACCCTCCGTGGCTCCGCAGACACACCTGGACATGATGATGCAGGTGGAGCTGCCCTGGTGGGCCGAGGATGTGACGTTCACACAACGCTACGAACTCACTGGCGGCGCAAAAGGCGCCAACGTCACCGGCACCATCAGCTACATGGCCTGCAGCAACACCAGCTGCACCCCGCCCGCCGAGGAGGAATTCTCCATCACCATCGGCACCCCCACCCCAGCGGCCGAAAGCCCTGCCGAAGCCAAGACAGAGCAAAAGGTCGCTGCGGCCACGATTGACATGGATGCGGCCACGGCCGAATGGTGGGCCCCCGTGAGCGACGCTGATGTGCTATCCGCCACCGGAGCGTCTGCTGCCACGGCCCCCTGGCAGATATTTGTGATGGGATTCCTGGGCGGCCTGTTGGCCCTGCTCACGCCGTGCGTATGGCCCATGATACCCATGACGGTGAGCTTCTTCCTGAAGACCAACAAGAACCGCGCCCGCTCGGTGCTCAACGCCTGCCTCTACAGCATCAGCATCATCGTAATATTCCTCGTGTTGGGTATTGCCATCACCCTGTGCTTCGGCGCCAGCACGCTCAACGAAATCTCCACCTCCGCGGTGATGAATCTGATATTCTTCGCCCTGCTGGTGTTCTTCGCCGTGTCGTTCTTCGGCGCCTTCGACATCAAGCTGCCGTCGAGCTGGAGCGATAAGATGGACTCCCGCGCCGAGTCCACCACGGGCATCGTGAGCATCTTCTTCATGGCCTTCACGCTGGTGATCGTCTCCTTCTCGTGCACGGGCCCCATCATCGGCACGCTGCTCGTGGAGGCTGCCTCGCAGGCCAGTCTGCTTGGCCCGGCTCTGGGCATGGGCGGCTTCGCCCTGGGTTTGGCACTGCCCTTCGGCCTCTTCGCCTTCTTCCCCTCCATGCTTAAGAGCCTGCCCCAGTCGGGCGGCTGGCTTAACTCGGTGAAGGTGGTGCTCGGCTTCATCGAGCTCATACTCTCGCTGAAATTCCTCTCCGTGGCCGATCTGGCCTACGGCTGGCGCATACTCGACCGCGAGGTGTTCCTCTCGCTGTGGATCGTGCTATTCGTTCTGCTTGGTCTCTACCTGCTGGGCAAGCTGCGCTTCCCCCACGACGCGGAGCAGAAGCACACCAGCGTTGGCGGCTTCTTCCTGGCCGTGGCCTCGCTGGCCTTCGCCGTGTATCTC
The DNA here is from genome assembly GCA_964606815.1 of uncultured Bacteroides sp. Taxonomy (GTDB): domain Bacteria; phylum Bacteroidota; class Bacteroidia; order Bacteroidales; family Muribaculaceae; genus CAG-873. The sequence continues at coordinate 4,729 of CAZSHV010000018.1, forward strand.
GTGCCCGGCCTGTGGGGAGCGCCACTGAAAGCCACCAGCGCGTTCACGCCCCCGCTCAGCACCCAGGACTTCAACCTCTACGGCGGCCAGTATCAGGAATTCCACGACTATGACGAGGGCATGGCATACGCCGCCCAGCACGGCAAGCCCGTGCTCGTGGACTTCACCGGCTACGGCTGCGTGAACTGCCGCAAGATGGAGATGGCCGTCTTCGACCAGCCTCAGGTGCGCTCAATCATCGAGCGCGACTATGTGCTCATCAAGCTCTACGTCGACGACAAGGCCGCCCTCCCCCGGCCCTACACCATGGAGGAATACGGCAAGCAGGTGAAAATCAAAACCGTGGGCGACCGCTGGAGCTACCTGCAGCGCCACAAATTCGACATCAACTCTCAGCCATTCTATGTGCTGCTCAACAACCAAGGCCAGCCCCTGGCCCCCGCACGCGACTATAACGAGGACGTGGACGCCTTCGTGGCTTGGCTGCAGCTGGGACTGAAAAATTATAAACACGACTGACCACCATGCACACCCGCGAACAACAACTCGCCGCCCTGGGCCGCGTGCTCGACACTCTCGACATCCTGCGCGTGCAGTGCCCCTGGGACGCTAAGCAGACCAACCAGAGCCTGCGCCCCAACACTATAGAAGAGACATACGAGCTGGCTCAAGCCCTGCTCGACGATGATAATCCCAACATCTGCAAGGAGCTGGGCGACGTGCTGCTCCACATCTTCTTCTACGCCAAGATCGGCAGCGAGAAGCAGGCCTTCGACATTGTGGACGTGGCCGACCAGCTCAACGCCAAGCTCATATTCCGCCACCCCCACATCTTCGGCGACGTCAAGGCCGAGACTGCCCACGAGGTGGAGCAGAACTGGGAGCAGATCAAGCTCAAGGAGAAAGGCGGCAACCGTACTGTGCTGCAAGGCGTGCCCGAGGCTCTTCCTGCTCTGGTTAAGGCTTTCCGCATACAGGAGAAGGCCGCCAACGCCGGATTCGACTGGGAGCAGCCCCAGCAGGTGTGGGACAAGGTGCAGGAGGAATGCGCCGAGGTCAAAGCCGAAATCGACGCCGCCGACAGCGACCGCCTCGAGGAGGAGTTCGGCGACTTGATGTTCGCCATCATCAACGCCGCGCGCCTCTACAAGGTCAACCCCGAAAACGCCCTGGAGCGCGCTAACCGCAAATTCATCCGCCGATTCAACCACATCGAGGCCCGCGCAGCCGAGACCGGCCGCAAGCTCGCGTCAATGACCCTCGCTGAAATGGACGAGCTCTGGAACGAAGCCAAGAGTCTCGGCCTCTAACCCTCCCCTAGCCACTTCCTCCCTACCCTACCCGCACATGATCCTCTGCATCACCGAGAAGCCCAGCGTGGGCCGCGACATTGCCAAGATTCTCGGAGCTGACCGTCCGCGCGACGGCTTCATCGAGGGCCCTGACGGCTGCCCGTATGTGGTGACGTGGACGCTCGGCCACCTTTGCTGTCTCAAGGAGCCGGGCGACTACTCCCCGCTGTGGAAGCGCTGGAGCCTGGGCGCGCTGCCCATGATTCCCGCCCGCTTCGGCATCAAGGTGATTCCCGAGGAAAGAATTGAGAAGCAATTCCGCGTGGTGGAAAGCCTGATCCAGAAAGCCGACGAAATCGTCAACTGCGGCGATGCCGGCCAGGAGGGCGAGCTAATACAGCGATGGGTGATGCAGAAGGCCGGTGCCAAGTGCCCCGTGCGCCGCCTGTGGATATCATCGCTCACCGACGACGCCATCCGCGCGGGCTTTGCCTCGCTGCGCCCGGAGAGCGACTTCAACAACCTATACCACGCCGGCCTCTCCCGCGCCATCGGCGACTGGCTGCTGGGCATGAATGCCACGCGCCTCTACTCGCAGAAGTATTCCCACCCCGGCCATGTGCTCTCCGTGGGCCGTGTGCAGACCCCCACGCTGGCCCTGATCGTGGAGCGACACCGCCAAATCCAGAACTTCAACCCCGAGGACTACTGGGAGCTGCGCACACGCTACCGCGACGTGGAATTCACCGCCCCGGGCTTGCGTTTCGGCACAGAGGCCGACGCCCAGGCTCTCGTTGACAGCCTCGCCCCGCTGCCACTCACCATCACCGACGTGGCCGAAAAGAAAGGGCGCGAAGCCCCGCCCAGACTCTTCGACCTCACCTCCCTGCAGGTGGAGTGCAACAAAAAATGGGGCTGGACAGCCGACGACACCTTGCGCCTGATCCAGTCGCTATACGAAAAGAAGGTCACCACCTACCCCCGCGTCGACACCACCTACCTCACCGACGACATCTACGCCAAAGTGCCAGACACGCTGCGGCGCATGACGCCCTACGCCCCGCTGATCCAGCCCCTGCTGGAGCTTAAGAAGCTGCCTAAGAGCAAGAAGGTGTTCGACAACTCCAAGGTCACCGACCACCACGCCATCATCCCCACAGGCGAGAGCCCCTCCGTGCTCGTGGGCGACGAGCGCAAGCTCTACCACCTCATAGCCTTGCGGTTCATCGCCGTGTTCTATCCCGACTGCACCTTCACGCAGACCACAGTGATGGCACGCGCCGGCGACACAGCATTCAAAGCCACAGGTAAAGTCATCAACGACCCCGGTTGGCGCACATTATACGACAACACCCCAGCCGACGCCGACAACGCCGACAGCGACGAAGGCCGCATCCTCCCGCCCCTGACCGTGGGCGAGAGCGGCCCCCACTCACCGTTCTTTATAAAGAAGACCACTCAACCGCCCAAGCCCTACACCGAAGCCACACTGCTTCGAGCCATGGAAGGCGCCGGCAAGACCGTGGACGACGAAGAGCTGCGCGAGGCCCTGAAGGAAAACGGCATTGGCCGCCCATCCACTCGAGCCGCTATCATCGAGACCCTCTTCCGCCGTCGATACCTCTACCGCGAGCGTAAAAACATACTGCCCACCCAGGCCGGAATCGACCTCATCGACCTCATCGCCGACCCGCTGCTCAAGAGCGCCAAGCTCACGGGCATGTGGGAGAACAAGCTGCGCCGCATCGAGCGTGGCCTCTATCAGGCCTCGGAATTCGTCGACGAGCTCAAGCGTCTGGTCTCCGACATCGTCATAACTGTGCTGTCTGACAACTCCCAGCGCAAAATCGAGGTGCTGGACACCGAGAAGAAAGGTGCAGAAAAGAAGAGCGCGGCCAAAAAGTCCGAGTCGCAAGCTGCCGACCCGGCCAAGCCCAAGACCCCGAGGAAAAAGAAGGCCATAGAGAGCTTGGAGCAAATCAAATGCCCCGTCTGCGGCAAAGGCCACCTGCTGCGCGGACGCACTGCCTACGGGTGTAGCCAATACGCCAGCGGATGCTCCTTGCGCCTGCCCTTTGACCAGTACCCAGCCGAAGCAACGCCAGCAGAGCTCGCGGCCCTGCTCAAAAAGAAAAGCAAATAACAGTTAGAGCCTGTCCCATAAAATATGTTAACGCTGAGGTCGCATATCTCGGTGGGATTTTGGAGGCGGCGGGAGGGAGCAATGCCGTCGCATTGTGACCGAGCGGCGGCTTCAAAAGCACCCGAGAGATGCGAGACGGAGGTAATATTCGTTCCTCCAGCGCGTTAATGATATGTGAAACGTCACTCTTTGCTTAACCCGAAGCTAAAGCGCTGGCTCTCCGCATTCAGCGCTCGCTTGAACACCAAGCTGAACATAAGGCAATTAGCAGGCATTATATATGTCTTGAAGACCGGATGCCAATGCGGTTGTTGCCCGATTGCTTCGGCAAGTGGAAAAGCGTCTATTATTGTTTCAGTCGAATCAGCTAATCTCCTTGGTTTGACAAAATGCTGAAGAAGCTGCTTCTTTGCAGGCGGGAACGCTCACACGCACATGAACGCAGAAACCCGACGACGGCGATTATCGACAGCCAACATCCACGATTCAAAAGCGGCTCATCCTTTGATTGTCGGCATCGCCGCCCGATATCCTTCTATCAAGACAATCAAAGCCGACAACGGCTACAGGGGCGGCTTAATTGAGGTTGCAAAAACCGCCCTGTCTATTGACTTGCAGTGCGTTAAATCAAATTACGGAACGTCGGAATTCATTCCCTTGGAGGGGCGTTGGGTGGTGGAGCGGACCATCGCATGGCTTGACCGCTTCAGCAGATTATGCCGCGGCTATGAGCAGCTGCTGCACACGGCGACGGCAATGGCGAAAATGGCTTTCCTGATGATACTTCTGAAGCACGTATAGCTTCGTCAAACAACTACGTTTCAACAAGCCCAAACAGTTCGTATCGTGGGCGGTGGAAATTACCATCGCCTAGGCCATCCATTGGCATATTCGCCCGTGTTCTTCGGTCGTGTACGTCAAGTACACTCCCTCATCCCACGAACAACTCTGCTCAATGGCTGACCGCCTCAGCTTTAACATATTTTATGGGACAGGCTCTTATTTTGGGCAGCCACAATCCTGCCCAGCCACTGCCCCACTGACAAAAACTGTGACATGTCACACTTTTTGTCAATGGGCTACTTACACTTTTCCCTTTAATTCGTTCTTCAACTACATTTAAAATTCATAACCTATTCTCATTAATTTATTATATAACAATAAATTATAGATTACCATCAATCTAATATAAATATCAACATTTGGGAAAATCATAAAATTTAAATATCTTTGCACTGACAAAAAGTGTGACAAGGCACAGTTTTTGTCAGTAATATGATTATAAAACGTGATTCATACCTCAAAAGGCTGATTTCGCTGCGACACAATGGCATGATAAAAATCGTCACTGGCATCCGTCGCTGCGGCAAGTCATTTCTGCTGTCTACTATCTATGCCGACTGGCTAAAATCTCAAGGCGTAGATGAAAACCACATTATAACCATCAACCTTGAGGATAGACGCAACAAAGCGCTCCGTGACCCGGATGCTCTACTGGCATACATTGACTCAAAAGTTGGGGATACCGACATGCACTATGTCATGATAGACGAGATTCAACTTGTGCAGGAATTCGAGGACGTGCTCAATAGCTATCTTAACAAAGGCAATGTTGATGTTTATGTGACTGGAAGTAATGCGCGATTCCTTTCAAGTCAAGTCCGTACACAATTCGCTGGCCGCGGAGATGAAATTCGTCTGTTCCCGCTTTCCTTCAAAGAATATTATAGTGCCGTCAAACTTGACAAGGCTGAGGCATTGAAAGAATACATGGTCTACGGCGGACTACCGCAAGTGGTACTGATGAAAACGCCCGAAGAAAAGTCGCGATTGCTAAATGCCCTTTTCGAAAGAGTTTACACACGCGATATAACTATACGCTATAATTTAAAAAACACCGAAGTACTGGAAGAGCTCCTACACATTCTCGCATCTTCCATAGGAGGACTCACAAACGACACCAAACTCGCAAACACGTTCGTAAGCATTAAGCACGAAAGTGTAAGCCGAAACACCATAGTAAATTACATAGGCTACATATGCGAATCTTTTCTGGCAGAACGAGCAACCAGGTACGACATAAAGGGAAAACGATACATCGAAACCTTATATAAATACTATTTTACAGACTGCGGCTTGAGGAACGTTATACTCAACTTCCGACAAGTCGAATACACTCACCTATTAGAGAATGTAATCTACAATGAACTAATAGCACGCGGGTTTAATGTGGACGTAGGCGTAGTACCAAAGCAGGAAAGACTCAGCTCTGGCTCTCGCGAACGTCAATACTTCGAAGTAGACTTTGTATGCAACCAGGGCAGCAAGAGATATTACATACAGTCAGCATACAGGATGCTCAACGATGAAAAAGTAAAGCAGGAAGAAATGTCGCTGCGCCAAATAGACGACTCATTCAAAAAGATTATAATCCTCGGTGACTACACGCCAATACTTCACACAGAGTCCGGAATAACTATAATCTCAATATACGATTTCCTCCTCAACGATGGCTCTTTAGATTATTAGCCATAGCGTCCTAAAATTGGGGACACTTTTGGCCATTTCTGTCCTAAATTTTAGGACAACCCGGTGAATACGCCGAAAAAAAACACTTCAAATCATAGAAAGAGCCTCTTATGACAGAATTTTTTATATCAACACCGAGCTTAAGTGTGGAAAAGCGGAAAAAACTTGTGGGAAAATGGCGCGTATGTCGCGGAAAATGATTACCTTTGCTCCCGATTTTGCGCGGGGAGACTATGCGCTCTCGCCAAAACACTAAAATTGATAACTAACCTTAACCCACTGAATGGAGAAAAAGCCCTTTAATCCCGGCTCACGCCCAGGCCCCAGGCCTAACAACCGTCAGCAGCAAGGTCGCAGACCTATGCAGCAGAAGGACCAGAACGCTATCAACTCACAAATACGCGCCCGCGAGGTGCGCCTTGTGGGCGACAACGTCACTCCGGGCATCTACTCCATCCAGGAGGCTCTGAAAATAGCCGAAGGTCTGGAGCTCGACCTCGTCGAAATCTCCGCTCAGGCCGATCCCCCTGTCTGCAAGGTGCTCGACTATCAGAAGTATCTATACCAGCAGAAGAAAAAGGCTAAAGAGCAGAAGGCCAAATCGGTGAAGGTGGTAATCAAGGAAATCCGTTTCGGACCCCAGACCGACGAGCACGACTACAACTTCAAGCTCAAGCACGCCATCGGCTTCCTGCAGGAAGGCTCAAAGGTCAAAGCATACGTGTTCTTCAAAGGCCGCTCCATCCTCTTCAAGGAGCAAGGCGAGGTGCTCCTGCTTCGTTTCGCCAACGACCTGGAGGAATACGGCAAGGTAGAGCAGATGCCCGTGCTCGAGGGCAAGCGCATGATCATCATGATCTCGCCCAAAAAGACAAAGAAAGACTAAACGCTAAAAAGCTGCCGCCTCGGCGACGCTTATATATAAAGTATAACACGATTTAATAACATCTCAAAATGCCCAAGATTAAGACTAATTCCGGTGCCAAAAAGAGGTTCGCCCTTACCGGATCAGGAAAGATCAAAAGAAAACACGCTTATCACAGCCACATCCTCACCAAGAAGACCAAAAAGCAGAAACGCAACCTGACCCACTCCGGCCTCGTGGCTGGCGTAGACCAGAAGAAGGTGAAGGTGCTCCTCGGCATGTAAAAAGCACCGTGCCCCTGCCCCCGCGGCTCGGGCCAGACTCTGCCGATCATCAACTCGTGATTATTACTTCTTTACATTAACCGAATGGCCAGCACTTAAGAGCCTCGCGCTGCGAGCCGCTGACATTCACAACATCCCTACAAAATGCCAAGATCAGTAAACCACGTCGCTTCACGCGCACGTCGCAAGAAAATCTTAAAACTCACCCGCGGCTACTTCGGCTGCCGCCGCAACGTGTGGACCGTCGCCAAGAACACCTGGGAGAAAGGTCTCACCTACGCTTACCGCGACCGCAAGGACAAAAAGCACAACTTCCGCGCCCTCTGGATCCAGCGCATCAACGCTGCCGCTCGCCTCGAGGGTCTGAGCTACTCCAAGCTCATGGGCCTCATCCACAAGGCCGGCATCGAGATCAACCGCAAGGTGCTCGCCGACCTCGCCCTCAACAACCCCGCTGCCTTCAAGGCCGTGGTTGAGAAGGTGCTCAACGCCTAATCATCCTCGTCGATACCCCCAACAGAAACGGGGCTTCCCTTAACCAGGGAGGCCCCGTTTTCAATATTTCCCCCGCCTGTTTACGCCCGCGACGAGACAAAAATTGTAGGTTCGCCACCTGTAGCGACCGCCACGAGGGATAACGTCAACAAAATCAGGGAATTGTAGGGTCGCACGTTCGGTGCGGCCGTGAACACATCCACAACAAGAACCTTATATTAGAATCGCCGCCTGTGGCGACCCTGCAATAAGCTGGAAACCCCGATGTTATCGGGACTTTACTCCAGGTATGGCTTGAGGTAGCGGCCGGTATAGCTTTCAGGGCATGCGGCTACATCCTCAGGTGTGCCAGCTACGACAAGCTGCCCGCCTGCCTCACCACCTTCGGGACCTATGTCTATGACATGGTCGGCGCATTTGATGACGTCGAGGTTGTGCTCGATCACCAGAATAGTATGACCTTGGTCGATGAGGCGATTGAAGGCCGACATGAGCACGCTGATGTCGTGGAAGTGGAGTCCTGTGGTGGGCTCGTCGAAGATGAACATTGTGGGCTGTGAATGCTCTTGCGATAGGAAATAAGCCAGCTTCACGCGCTGGTTCTCACCGCCGGAAAGCGTGGACGACGACTGTCCGAGCTTCACATAGCCCAGACCCACCTGCTGCAGGGGCAATAGGCGCTTGACGATGCGGCGGGCAGTGGCTGTATCGTCCTGGCCGAAGAAGTCGATAGCCTGGTCAACGGTAAGGTTGAGGACATCGTTGATGTTATGGTCGCGGTAGCGCACCTCGAGCACGTCGGGCTTGAATCGCTGGCCGTGGCACGACTCGCACTCGATGGTGATGTCGGCCATGAACTGCATCTCGATGCTTATTGTTCCCTCGCCCTTGCACTCCTCGCAGCGGCCGCCGTCGGTGTTGAACGAGAAGAAGGCGGGGGTGAATCCCATCTGCTTAGACAGGGGCTGCTCGGAGAACAGTTTGCGAATCTCGTCGTAGGCTTTAAGATATGTGGCGGGGTTGGAGCGCGAGGACTTGCCGATGGGGTTCTGATCGACAAATTCCACGGCGGAGATGCGCTTGATGTCGCCGCGCAGGCCGCGCATGGCACCAGGCGCGTCGCCGGCTTGGGCCAGCTCTCGCACCAGCGCGCGGTAGAATACATCGCGCACGAGCGTGCTCTTGCCGCTGCCGCTGACACCGGTGACAACTGTCATCACTCCCAGGGGGAAACGCACATCGATATCCTTAAGATTATGCTCTCGGGCTCCGAGCACCTCTATATACGATGACCAGCGGCGACGCGTCTTGGGGACAGGAATCTTCATGTCGCCGTTGAGATATTGCAAGGTATAGGACTGCGGAGCAACCTTCGAGGGTGCTATGGGGCCTTCATATACAATCTCACCGCCGAGGCGTCCTGCATTGGGGCCGACGTCGATGATCATGTCGGCGGCGCGCATTATGTCTTCATCGTGCTCCACGACCACCACAGTGTTGCCCAGCTCTTGGAGCTTGCGGAGCACGCCAATAAGCCGGTCTGTGTCGCGGCTATGCAGACCGATCGAGGGCTCGTCGAGGATGTAAAGAGAGCCTACGAGCGAGCTGCCGAGCGACGTGGCCAGGTTGATACGCTGGCTCTCGCCGCCGCTGAGGGTGTTGGAGAGGCGGTCGAGGGTGAGGTAGCCGAGGCCGACTTGGATGAGGAAGTCGAGACGACTCGTTATCTCCTTAAGCACGCGCTTGGCCACGATAGCATCGGCCTCGGGAAGCTGCAGATCGGCAAACCACTGCGCAAGGTCCGCGACGGGCATGCGCACGAGGTCGGAGATAGTCATCCCGGAGACTTTGACATACTCGGCCTCTTTGCGCAGACGACGGCCATGGCACACGGGACACTCCGTCTTGCCGCGGAAGCGGGCGAGCATCACGCGATATTGCACCTTGGCCTGCTGACGCTCCACCCAGCGGAAGAATCCGTTGATACCGGGGAAGCCGCCTTTGCCCTCCCATAGAATTTTCTTCTCGGCGGCTGTGAGCTCGCAGTAGGGCTTGTGGATCGGGAAGTTAAGGCGTGGAGCAGCGTGGATGAGCTCGCGCTTTAGCTCGCCCATCTTCTCGCCGCGCCAACAGACCACGGCATCATCGTAGACAGAGAGGGCAGGATTGGGCACCACCAGGCGCTCGTCGATGCCCATCACCTTGCCAAAGCCCTCGCAGGTGGGGCAGGCTCCGTAGGGATTGTTAAAGTTGAAGAGGTGCTCTGAGGGCTCGATGAACGTAATGCCGTCGGCCTCGAAACGCGTGGAGAAGTCGATGCGACGAGGCTCGCCGTCGCCTTCCCATGCAATGAGCGTGCACTGCTCGCGGCCCTCGAAGAAAGCCATCTCCACCGACTCCCACAGGCGTGATGCTGTGTCTGCCTCGTCGTTGACGGATAGGCGGTCGATAAGAAGATAAGCACCGTTAGCTTCATCGGGCAGCTGCTCGGCGGCAAGAGCCTGAGCAATGTCGATGAAAGAGCCGTCGGCTGCCACAAGGCGCGTGAAGCCCTCCTTGAGGTAGATATCAAGCTGGGCGCGCAGGTCGCGGCCCTCGGGCAGAGTGACGGGCGATGCTATGGCGATGCGCGTGCCGGAGGGCAGAGCCAGGGCGGCGTTGACCACGTCGGCAGGCGTGTGCTTCTTCACTTCCTCGCCGCTCACGGGCGAATATGTGTGGCCGGCGCGGGCGAAGAGCAGGCGCAGGTAGTCGTAAATCTCGGTAGAAGTGCCCACGGTGGAGCGTGGATTGCGGGTGTTGACCTTCTGCTCTATGGCAATGGCCGGGGGCAGGCCCTTGATCCAGTCACATTCGGGTTTTCTCAGACGACCCAGGAACTGGCGCGCATAAGCCGACAGGCTCTCAACGTAGCGTCTCTGCCCCTCGGCATATAGCGTGTCGAAGGCAAGAGACGACTTGCCGGAGCCAGAGAGACCCGTCACCACGATGAAGCGGTTGCGGGGCAGCTCAAGGTCGAAATTCTTAAGGTTATTGGCGCGCGCGCCTTTTATTATGATGTTTTCAGGCATAGTGTGTGTCTTTATATATACGCGGCGCGAATGGATTGCCGCAGGGGTTCAAACCGCAGGAGGGACTACTTGCCCTCGTCGGCGAAACGGTTGGGGAATTCCAGGTGCACCTTGGGACGGCACATGGCGTATATGATCAGCCCGATGCCGATCAGTATGAACGGTATGCTGAGCAGCTGGCCCATGTTGAGGGCCATGCCCTGCTCGAAGGCCACCTGCGGGTTCTTGACAAACTCGATGAAGAATCGGGCTGTAAAGAGCCAAGTCAGGAACACGCCGAATATCAGGCCGGGGCGCTCCTCGGCGTTGCGCTTCCAGTACATCCACATCAGCAGGCCGAAGAGGGCGAGATAGGCCAGGGCTTCGTAGATCTGCGTGGGGTGGCAGGGCAGGCCAGGCCACTCCTGGCCGCGTAGGAAGATGAATCCCCAGGGCAGCGAAGTGGGGTGGCCGTATATCTCGCTGTTCATAAGGTTGCCGATGCGGATCATGGCGCCCACGAGGGCAATGGGGATCACCAGTCGGTCGAAAGTCCAGAGCGGAGAGCGCTTGGTGGTGATCCACGAGAAAAGGAACACAGCGATAATGATGGCAATCGTGCCGCCGTGGCTCGCAAGGCCCCCCTCCCAGAAGGCTATGATCTTCTCGGGGTGCTGACTGTAATAGTCCCACTGGTAGAAGAACACGTGGCCCAGGCGCGCGCCCACGACAGTGGCGCCAAGCACCCACAGCAGCAGCGTGCCGAGCCAGCTCTCCGGCGCGCCCTCGTGCTTGAACATTTTAGCCACGATGTTGGTGCCGAACCAGAAGCCCAGCGCGAACATCAGACCGTACCAGCGTATATGCAGCGGGCCCAGGCTGAACATCTCCGGGTCTGCGTTCCATGTTATGAACTCAAGCATAGCTATTCTTTATTACTATTATCCTGCGGCTGGGAGGAGGCAGCGGCAGAGTTGTCTTTTTTGAAATATTCTTTAGCGGCAGCCCTCACCTTGTGGCCAAGCATCAGCAGGGCTATCATGGTGGGGATGGCCATGAGGGCGTAGAAGAGGTCGCACAGGCCCACGGCGGCTTTGAGCGGGATCACGGCGAAGATGACGAGGGTAATGATGAAGAACCACGTGTAGAACTTTGCGGCCTTCTCACCGAAGAGATACGCGGCGCAGCGCGTGCCGTAGAATGAATATGAGAACATCGACGACAGGGCGAAGCACACCACGATGGCGATGAGCATGTACTCACCGCCAGGGATGCCGCGCGAGAAGGCGTCCATGGCCACGTGCAGACCCTGCACGCCGTCTACCTCGATATTTCCGCACAGCAGTATAGCCAGTGCAGTGAGGGTGCATACCAGGCCGGAGTCGATGCTGGGGCCGAGCATGGCGATGAGGCCTTCGCGCACGGGGCTGTCGTTGCGGCTCTGGCCGTGCATGATGGAGGCTGTGCCTATGCCCGCGTCGTTGACCACGGCTGCCCTCTGAGCTCCTATGATGGCAATGCCCACGAATGCACCGAAGCCTGCTCGGAGGTTGAACGCCTCTGAGAATATGCTTTGCACCACGGCGGGCACATGGGTCACGTTGGTGATGATAATGTACAGCACCATAAGGAAGTACACTCCCACCATGAAAGGCACGAGCACCGATGCCACGCGGGCAATGCGCTTGATGCCTTTGACCACCACCAGGGCTACGATGGCCGCGACGGTGAGGCCGAAGATGAGGCGGAAGGCGTTGCCATGGCTCAGGCCAGTGGCCGAACTTACAGCTCCGAGTGCCGCGCTTCGTTCCAGACCGTCGGGCGTGGTAAAGACGCTCATGAAGGCCTCGGTGAGCTGGTTGGCGTTCATGATGCACAGCGTGCCGAACATGCCCACCACGGCAAACATCACGGCCAGAGGCTTCCACTTCGGGCCCAAGCCCCGCTCGATGATGTACATAGGGCCGCCTTGGGGATTGCCTTCGCGGTCTTTGCCTTTGTACATTATGGCCAGGACACCCTCGTGGAATTTTGTGCTCATGCCCACGAGCGCGCTCACCCACATCCAGAAAATGGCTCCGGGACCACCCGTGACCAAGGCTATGGCCACGCCGGCGATGTTGCCCAGGCCCACGGTGGCAGCCACAACAGATGCCAGGGCTTGGGCGGAGGATATCTGGCCGTTGTCGGCGTCCTCCTTACGGCGCAGCTCGGCGATGGCGGCGGGTATGCGGCGGACAGACAGGAAGCCGGAGCGGATGAAGAGGTATAGGCCTCCCACTATGAGCAGGAAGAAAAGCGGATAGCCGCCAAGATAGTTGGCGGCCATCGTGATATAGTCTGTGAAGGTCTGGAACATTTACGGGGGGATGGACCTGCCTGTGGGGCAAAGCATTTGAGGGGTGGATTACACGCTCAGGGCCTCGCTGGTGGCGCGTGCCTGACGGCGGAGGTTGAGCAGGGCGTAGCGCATGCGGCCCAGGGCGGTGTTGATGCTCACGCCCGTGCGCTCTGCGATTTCCTTGAACGACATGTTTTCGTAATACCTCATCTTGAGCACCGTCTTCTGCTCGTCGGGCAGAGTGTCGACGAGACCGCAGACGTCGGCAAGGGTCTGGTCGCGGATGATCTCGTCTTCGATGGTGCCCTCGCTCAGCTCCTTGCGGTTGAGCACGTCCACCACGTCGTTGTCGGCGGAGATGGTCGACATTGCCTTTTCCTGGCGGAAGTGGTCGATGATATGGTTGTGAGCGATGCGGGTGATCCACGCGGCGAAACGTCCGTCGCCGGTGTAACGACCCTGCTTGATGGTCATGATGGCTTTTACGAAAGTCTCCTGGAAGATATCGTCGGCGAGGTCAGAGTCCTTTACAAGCCTAAGGATATAGGCGTGCACACGATCTTTGTACCGGGTCAGGAGAGTGTCAAAGGCGGCATTGTCGCCATTGATGAAGGCGGCTACGAGCTGGTCGTCGGTCGTCTTGGTGTTTGTCTGCATTCTATTCTATAGTTTTGATTAGAGTAGAAGTGTGCTATAGGCGATATGGTTTAAGAGGTGAAAGAATTGTTAATTGCTATTCGCTGAAAAAATTGCTTGACATAAATCTCTGCAAAATTACGCAAAATTTTTAAGCCACGCAATATTTCGCACCGCAATTCGTTATAAAAATGTCGATTTTCGCTTTTTTTATGAATTCACGCATGCTTGTGCGTGGTTTTAGAGCCTGTAAGCTCACTATTTTAGTTAAAAATCATTAAACTAAAGGAGTTTATGCTTGGCGGAACGATGGAAAAAGCGTAACTTTGCGAGCAAATTTTCCGCAACGGGCACGAATAAGCAGCTGCCAATCAAAGGATAGGCACTCGCCCGACGGGTTAACTTATTTAAATTCAACGATTTAAATGTACGTTATCGTAGAAATCCAGGGCCAGCAGTTCAAGGCAGAAGCCAACCGCTACCTGTATGTTCATTATCTTGGCGAGGACGTGAAGGCCGGCGACACCGTAGAGTTCGACCGCGTGCTTCTGTCTGAGGCAGACGGTGCCGTGAAAGTCGGCGCTCCCACCGTGGAAGGAGCAAAAGTAGTTTGCGAGGTGGCCGAGCCCCTCGTGAAAGGTGACAAAGTGATCGTCTTCAAGAAGAAGCGTCGCAAAGGCTATCGCCGCAAAAACGGCCATCGCCAGTACTTCACCAAAGTAGTGATCAAAGAAGTAGTAGCTTAACCCTTTAAAACCGAAAAGAAATGGCACATAAAAAAGGTGTAGGTAGCTCTAAGAACGGCCGTGAATCAGAAAGCAAACGCCTCGGCGTGAAAATCTTCGGCGGCCAGTTCGCCAAAGCCGGCAACATCATCAAGCGTCAGCGCGGCACTGTGCACCACCCCGGCCAGAACGTGGGTATGGGCAAGGATCACACCATCTACGCTCTGGTAGACGGCACCGTGGTCTTCACCGTAGGCAAAGAAGGGCGCAAGTATATCAACATCGCCCCGGTGGCCGAAGCATAACTGCTCGCTAAAATCACAGGATAAAATGCAGAGACGCCGGAAATTCCGGTCTCTGCATTTTTCTTTTATCTCCTCCCAGGCCCGGTGCGAAAAGACGCCCGAGGCCGTATTACTCACCATCACCCAAAAGAACTAATCCTATCATCCGTAAATGAACGTAGCTATCGTAGGTGCGAGCGGCGCGGTGGGGCAGGAATTCCTGCGCGTGCTGCGCGAGCGCCGTTTCCCGGTGGACAATCTCAAGCTCTTCGGCTCGAAACGCAGCTCCGGCTCTCAAATCCGATGGAATGACAACACATATACTATTGCCGAGCTTCGCGACGGCGACGACTTCGCCGACGTGGACGTGGCCTTCGTATCTGCCGGGGGCGACACCTCGGTGCGATTCGCTGACACCATCACGCGCCACGGCGCTTTGATGATCGACAACTCCAGCGCCTTCCGCCTTGACCCCGACATCCCCCTGGTGGTGCCCGAGGTGAACGGCGATGACGCTCTGGTCGCTCCTCGGCGCATTATATCCAACCCCAACTGCACGACCATCCAGATGGTGGTGGCCCTTGCCCCTATCCACGCCCTGAGCCCAATACGCCAGGTGCGCGTGGCCACATACCAGGCCGCCAGCGGCGCTGGAGCCTCAGGCATGCAGGAGCTGCAAGACCAGCATCACGACCTGGCCCACGGCCGCGAAGCCTCGAAGAGCAAATTCGTGGAGCAGCTGGCCTATAACGTGATCCCGCACATCGACACCTTCCAAGACAACGGCTACACCCGCGAGGAGATGAAGATGCACATGGAGACCAAGCGCATCATGCACGCCCCCGACCTCAACGTCAGTGCCACGTGCGTGCGCGTGCCCGTGCTCCGTGCTCATAGCGAGGCCCTGTGGGTGGAGACGGAAAGTCCTCTGACCCTCGACCAGGTGCGCCACGCCTTCGCCAATGCCCCCGGCATTGAGTTGGTGGACCGCCTCGAGCCTCTGGGCTACCCCATGCCTCTGCATGCTTCGCACACGGACCCCGTCTACGTGGGCCGTCTGCGCCACGACCTGGCCGGCAACGGCATATCCTTCTGGTGCGTGGCAGACCAGATTAAGAAGGGCGCGGCTCTCAACGCCGTGCAGATCGCCGAGCACCTGCTGCGCGCCGGTCGCCTTTGACGTCAACTCACATGGCGGCATGCCTGAAAACGTGCCGCCATACTCTACTTCCCTACCCCCTCCATCCTCCCATAGCCTAACCCATTTCCCCTACCCTCCCCCTAGATGCTCACGGCAATTTTGTGCGAAGCTTTGGTGACACAGCCCGTGCCTATCTTCCTGATAGTGCTGGGCATCATCCTCTTTGCGCCCCTGCTGCTGAACAAGCTCAAGATACCCCACATCATAGGCCTAATCGTGGCGGGCATCATTGTGGGCCCTTATGGGTGCAACGTCCTGGACAACGATTCGTCGTTCGCCATCTTCGGACAGGTGGGTCTGCTGTACCTGATGTTCCTGGCCGGTCTGGAGATCGACATGTACCACCTGCGGCTGAACCTGCGCCGCGGCATGGCTTTCGGCTTGCTCACGCTTGTGATACCGCTGGCTCTGGGCGTGGCCTCGAGCGTGTGGATATTGCACCAGAGTGTGCTCACGTCGCTGCTGCTGGGCGCCATGTATGCCTCGCACACGCTGTTGGCCTACCCTGTTGCGGCGCGCTTCGGAATCACCAAGACGCCGGCTGTGCTGATATCCATCGTGGGCACGATCATAGCCGTGGTTGGAGCCCTGCTGGTGCTCGCAGCCACGGTCAACGTGCAGCGCATGGGAGCTCTGGAGGTGGGGGCCATGCTGGCTCTGGTGGGCAAGCTCGCGCTTTACTGCGCGGCTGTTCTTTATATCTACCCCAGGCTCACGCGTTGGTTCTTCCGCTCGTATAGCGACAAGGTGACGCAGTATGTCTACGTGATGGCCATGGTGTTTCTCTGCGCCGTGGGCGCGCAGGCAGCGGGCGTGGAGCCTGTGCTCGGAGCCTTCATAGCAGGTCTGGTGCTCAACCGCTTCATCCCCGGCGGATCGTCGCTTATGAGCTCGATCGAGTTTGTGGGCAACGCCCTGTTCATCCCCTACTTCCTGATTAGCGTGGGCATGCTCATCAACGTGCGCGTGGCCTTCCAAACCTCCAGCCTGGGGGCAGCAGCAGTGATGCTCGCCGTGGCTTTCATCAGCAAATGGGTGCCGGCGTGGATAGCGCAGCGTCTGGGGCATATGTCGGCCGCCAGCCGCGGCGTGATGTTCGGCCTTACGGCGGCCCACACGGCTGTGGCCCTGGCCGTGGTGACGCTTGGCTACAATCTGGGCATGCTCGACGAGACCGTGCTTAATGCCACCATACTTGTCATCCTCGTGTCGTGCGGAGCAGCTCCTATGATAACCAGCGCGGCAGCTCCGAAGCTAAAGGTGGAGGAGCTGGAGGCCGACGAGGCCACGGAGGGCAACCTGCTGCGCCGCTCGCGGCATAACAACACGCTCATACCCATAGGCAGCCCACTGCTGGCGCCGGGCCTTATCGAGCTGGCCCTGCTGATGCGCAACGACCGCGGCAGCCACCAGTTCACCGCCCTGCACGTGCGCAACGACAATTCCTCCACGGCCCGTGCCGTGAGCCGCGCAGCCCTGGGCGAGGCTACAAAGAGCGCGGCCGCAGCCGACATCGCCATCGACACCGTGGAGCGATACGATATGAACACCGTCACCGGCGTGCTGAACGTGATCAACGAGCGCGACATCACCGAGGTGGTGCTGGGCATGCATCGTCGCACCAATATCATCGACTCCTTCTTCGGCAGCAAGGTTGACCAGCTGCTGCGCTCCACCAACAAGATGCTCATCATCTCGCGGTGCTTCATGCCTGTAAACACCACTGCCCGCATCGTGGTGTGGGCACCGCCGCAGGCACAGTACGAGACCGGCTTCGCCCGCTGGGTGCGCGCTCTGGCACGCCTGACGCGCCAACTGGGCTGCCGCATCATATTCTGCTGCACACAGGAGTGCCAGCCCCTGATCCGCGGCGTGATATATCAGGAGAACTACGGCATACGCTGCGAGTTCCGCACCGTGGAGCAGTGGGACGACTTTATACTCATGTCCAACCGCGTGCTCGACGACGACCTCTTCGTGGTGATTGGCGCGCGCGTCAACTCCGTGTCCTATATATCGCAGATGGTGGAGATGCCCTCGTTCCTGCAGAAATATTTCTCCGGCAACAATATTCTGGTGATCTACCCCGAGCAGTTCGGAGAGCATATGCCATTGGAATCGTTCGCCGACCCCATGGCTGCCGACATCGCCACGGCGCCGTCGCCCGTGGTGGTGAAAATTACCGACCTGTGGCGACGCGTGCTTGAGTTCAAAAGGCGAATCACACACCGTCATCGCCGCAAACGCATAGAGCTGTGAGGGGAGAGACAAGAGGCAAAAGTGATATAAGCGTGGTGGTGCCTGTGCGCGACCGCGGCGAGCTGGCCGTGGCCACACTTGATTCCATAGCGGGCCAGACCTTGAACCCCGCAGCCATTATCATCGTGGACAACGGCTCTGCCGCCCCCACCCGCGCCATGCTCGAGGCTTGGGTGAAGGATAACCCCGAGGCTCACGCCCAGCTTATAACGGAGCCACGGCCGGGGGCCGCCATAGCCCGCAACACCGGCTTGGCGCATTGCCAGAGCGAATGGACGCTATTCTTTGACTCTGACGACATCATGCGTCCCATGCATTTGGCCACAGCAGCGCAAGCCGCTTCCGAAACACCGGAGACCGACATCGTGGCCTGGAGCAAGGAGATACGCCTCCCGGGGCAACAATTCGGCCACGTCAGGTCCTACATCAAAGACCACCCTCTATACTATAATATAATGGAGGGCACGCTAGCCACGGCCAACTATATGGCCCGAACGTCGCTGCTTCGCGAGGCGGGAGGGTGGAATGACGAAGCCCGCGTGTGGGACGACATCGAGCTTTCCACACGTCTGTTGGCTCGGCGACCTGTCATCACTGTGGCCCGGCAGATCATTCCGCAGGCTCTGATATTGCAGCACGGCGGCTCCATCACGGGCAGCGACTACAGCAGCCGAGCCGTGGAGTGCGACCGCACCCTCGACATGATAGAGAGCTCCTGCGGGGCGATAGCTGATGGCGAGTTCAAGCATCTGCGCGCCATCCTGGCCCTCAAGCGCGCCATCCTGGCCGCCCGCTGCCGACGCGAGGGGCGACGCGACTTGGCGAGCATGCTGATAGCCAAAACCAAGGGCGCGGGGTCGAAGTGGCAGCAGCTGTGCGTGCGCTGGGCATATACATACACATCGCTCGGTCTGAGGGGAGCGGCAAGGATACTCCGACCCGTATTCGTATAGATGTGTATATAATGAATAGTTTTGGTGGAATTTGCACGAAATTTCACTTTTCCTATTGCATTTGTTGCGAATGTTTCCTAACTTTGTGGCAAAATCTCGCAAATCACAGAAAATTAGCATTTTTATTCACCTTTCTTAATCTCATCACATTCAACACATTCTCTAAATCACCAATCTCTACACTAACCGCGGCAGCCGTGCTTGCGGACAAAAGCGTTAACTCTATGCGACACTTCAACCTCCTACTCATCACCCTGGCTGCAGCTCTGATGCTCGCAGCGCCACAGCGCGCATGCGCTAAGAAAGACCAACGGTCATACAACATCACCCGCGCCGTGGAAGAAGCCTCGGAAGGCAATTATTCCAAGGCTATAGAATTCATCGACCAGGAGCTCTCCGACCACCCCAAGAACGGCGAAGCATACGTCCTCAAAGCCGCCATCGAACAGGAGAACGAAGATTATGGCGCCATGCGCTCTGACTTAGAGCTGGCCCTGAAGTATCTGCCCTCGAAGGAGAAAGACCTGCGCGCTCACGCTCTGCGTATGCGCGGCATAGTCCTGGCCTTGGAGGGCGACACCATCGGCGCTTATGCCGACCTGGCCTCGGCCATCAAGCTCCTGCCCAATGACGAGGACGGCTACGAGATGCGCGCCCAGCTGCTATATGAGCAGGGCCGATACGACGAAAGCGACGCCGACTACGCCAAGATCGCAGAGCTCAACCCTGGCGGAGTGCTGGGCCGCATGGGCATAGGCCGCAACGCGAAGGAGCGCGGCGACTATGACGGTGCGATAGCCCAGTTCGATAAAATCATCACCCTCCACCCCGACTATTCCTCCGGCTACTCGTTCCGCGCGGACGCTTACATGCAGCAGGGCAAATACCTGCAGGCTGCCACTGACATCTGCCGCGCCTTGGAAATCGACAGCGACAACAAGGCATTCCATCTGATGTTTGACTTCCCCAAAGAGCAGCTGCCCGTGATGGTGGCCAAGCTTAAGGCCCTCTCTGCCAAGGAGCCCCACTCCGGAGAATACGACTACTACATCGCAGCCCTCTACCAGCAAAATGGCAAGCACGCCGAGGCCGTGGACATGTTCCAGCGCGCTTATGACAAGGATGCCAAGAACGCTTTCCTCCAGCTCAAGGCTGAGTCGCTGAACCACCTGGGACGTTACGATGAGGCCCTGACAACAGTCGAGAAGGCCCTGAACGTCGAGCCTGAGGACAACGACCTGCTTGTGCTTCGCGCTGAGACGCTGGCCAATTTGGACGACTTCGACGGTGCTATTGCCCAGTGGGACAATATTATCGAGCTTAACCCTGATTCTGGAGCTGCATATTTCAACCGCGGCGTCTATGAATTCCAGGGAGGACGTCCCGACCCCGCTCTTGCCGACTTCGACATGGCTGTGATGCTCGGCGCAGACCCCCAATGGCCCAAGCTCTTCAAAGCTGACGTGCTGGCTATGAAGGGCGACAGCGTGCAGGCAAAGGAGCTCTACAAGGAGGTTGCGGAGCTTGACAGCACCGCCACCGACGCCACTTGGCGCATCTATGCCATCCAGGGCATGGGCCGCTCTGAGGAGGCCAAAGCTATGATCCGCGAGCTTCTCGCTGCCGACAGCACCAACACCGGCAATCTCTACGACGCCGCATGCTTGGCTGCCCGCCGCGGCGAATACACCGAAGCTATCGAGTATCTGCAGGAGGCCGTGGCCAATGGTTACTCCAACTTCCCCCACATGCGCCGCGACATCGACCTCAAGCCCCTGCACGATATGCCGGAGTTCCAGGAACTGATACAGGGCCACGTCCCGGGATTCACCGTAATTGAAGTAATCGAGGAGGACGGCGACACCTCCTCCGAGGCCAAGTCTGATGTCAAAGCGTTATCTCGCGTGGAGGTGCCATTCACCCCTCTGGGGGGTGTCACCGAGGTGGCATGCAAAATCAACGACCTGCCTCTGAAGTTCATCTTCGACACCGGGGCAGCTGACGTCACCATGTCCATGGTCGAGGCTAACTTCATGGTCAAGAACGGCTACATCAAGCCCTCTGACTTTGTGGGCAGCCAATATTTTTTGACCGCTGACGGCAGCGTCTCGGAAGGCACCATCATCAACCTGCGCGAGATAGAGCTCGGCGGCCTCAAGCTCAACAACGTCAAGGCCTCCGTGGTGCGCAACCAGAAGGCGCCCCTCCTGCTGGGCCAGTCGGTGCTCGGTCGCCTGGGCAAGATCGAGATTGACAACGCCGCCAAAAAGCTCATCATCACCCAGTGATACCCCCTCCTCTCCTCTTCCCCTCTCTCCTCTCACTATCAGTCAACAACCTTCTAACTTCTTAATCAACACACACCTATGGACTTCATCAACAATTTCCGCACCATCCACTCCTTCATCAAGGGCATCTTCGGTAAATCCGAGAAAGAGTACGAGCTCACCTTCGTGCAGGACCCCGACACACGCTGGTACATCGACATGCCGTGAGACGGCAACCGCGCCAACCTCGAGATGGTGGCCGGAGCCGACCGCCTGCTCTCGCACGTGGCCCAGGGCGACAACCGCGTGACTCTCCACGTGGTCACCGACGAGCTCGCCGACGCATCGGACTACATCGTGCTCGACCAACTCGACCAGTCGCTGACTGGCGGCTCGCACTACACGGTGTCGAACACCGACTTCGAGGGCCCCATCTGGATCTGCCCCGTCACGCTCTGCGTGCTCGGCCGCTACCCCAAGAAGCTCTTCTTCAAACGCATAGGCTAACGTTCCCCCAGCCCACCCCCATCACCCCCGCCAAGGCAGCATCCCTGGCGGGGGATTTCTGTAATTGCCAAATC
>CAZSHV010000019.1:0-4698 GCA_964606815.1 uncultured Bacteroides sp.
TTTTAACACTTCGCCCCTTGCACAGGTCCTAGAATACAAGTTCGTTGCGGCCGCAAGACAGCATAAAACGTTGGCTGTCGGGATGTTGGTACGCTCATTTTGAGCATCCGCGATAACGTCCGCGGCACCCCGGTGGGGCGCATTTCGAATGCTGTAGGTTTTAACTCGCGGAATACCAGATATTTATATCAAACACCTCCTCCCCGCAACGCGCGGGAAGGGGGTGAGGGGGTGGGCGAAGATTATGATGTGATTTTTGGTAAACGGCTTAACAATGGAAATTTCGCATTTGGTGGTGATTGAATGCGATATAATGGGACGGACTTTCAGCCCTACAATTTATTTCAAATGTGCGAAAATGATGGTGGGGGTAGATGCAGCAAAAGCCTCCGGGATGGCCGGAGGCTTGTAGCCCATAGGAGAGTCGAACTCCTCTTTTAAGAATGAAAATCTTACGTCCTAACCGATAGACGAATGGGCCGCTCTATGCTTGCGCCTTAGGCAGCAGCGCTCTTCTGCAGCTTGTTGATGAAGCGGGAGAGCTTGCTCTTAAGGTTGGAAGCTTTGTTCTTGGAAATCACGCCCTTAGCAGCGAGGCGGTCGAGAAGGCTCTCGAGCACGCGGAACTTAGCCTCGGCCTCGGTAGCATCGGTGCATTTGCGCAGAGCGCGCACGGCGTTGCGTGCGGTCTTGGCGTAGTAGCGGTTGTGGAGGCGACGCTTGATGGTCTGGCGGATTCTCTTCTTGGATGACTTATGGTTTGCCATTTTTTAGTTGATATCGTTAAATCGTTGATTGTTACTTATGTAGCCCATAGGAGAGTCGAACTCCTCTTTTAAGAATGAAAATCTTACGTCCTAACCGATAGACGAATGGGCCATCGCGCGAAAATTGCGGTGCAAATTTACGCGTTTATTTTTAATTGGCAAAATTTTTTTTCGTTTTGCGCATTTTTGCGAATATATATCGATGCAAAACTGAATCATCGAAACCCCGACGGTCATTTCTCGGCTTGCGGGGCGGTGAGGGCCTGGCGCACCAGGCGGGCCTTGGCCGGGCCAACGATGGCGGCGATGTCGGTCTCGTTGGCTTCGCGCAGACGCTTTACGCTCTTGAAGTGTCGCAGCAGGGCCGTGGCTGTCTTTTCGCCTATGCCCTTGATGCCGTCGAGGGCGCTGACGGTTTGCGTCTTGCTGCGGCGGTCGCGGTGGTGGGTGATACCGAAGCGGTGGGCCTCGTCGCGCAAGTGCTGGATCACGCGCAGGGTCTCGGACTTCTTATCTATATATAGCGGTATGGAGTCGCCGGGGAAGTAGATTTCCTCAAGGCGCTTGGCGATGCCCACCACAGAGATTTTGCCGCGCAGCCCCATTTGGTCGAGAGCCTCGACGGCGGCGCTGAGCTGGCCCTTGCCGCCGTCAACGACGATGAGCTGGGGTAGGTCGTCGGGGGCCTCTTCCTGCAGGCGGGTGTAGCGGCGCGTGAGCACCTCCTTCATAGACGCGAAGTCGTCGGGGCCCTCCACAGTCTTGATATTGAAATGGCGATAGTCGCGCTTGCTGGGCTTGCCGTCGCGGAAGACGACGCACGAAGCCACAGGATTCGTGCCCTGGATGTTGGAGTTATCGAAGCATTCGATGTGCTTGGGCAGCTCGGGCAAGCGGAAGTCTGACTGTATGCGCTCGAGCAGGCGTTGCGTATGTTGCTCGGGGTCAGTGCGTTCCATCTGCTTGAGGTCGTCAATCTTGCGCTGGCGGGCATTTCGGGACGACACTTCGAGCAGCTTAGCCTTGTCGCCGCGCTGGGGGATGATGAACGACACGCCATCCCATTGTGTGTCAGGTAGTTCTGGCACAATTACCTCTCTGAATGTGACATCCAGTGTGTCCTTGATCTCCTGCATGGCGTAGGCCAGGAGCTGGGGGATGGTCTCGTCGAGGCGGCGCTTGTAGCGCAGCGTGACGCTCTTGACCACGGCGCCGCGGCGCACGTGCATATAGTTAATGTACACGTCGCGGTCGTCATCGTCGATGCCGAAGACATCGATATTGTCCACGGTCTGGCTCACGATCACGCTCTTTGAGCTGTAACGCTCGAGCAGGTGATATTTCTCCTTCATCTCTTGCGCCTCCTCAAAGCGCATCTCGGCGGCGAGCGTCTCCATCTCGTGGCGAAGGTATTCCATAAGCTCGCGGGTCTCGCCGCGGAGTATCTGCTTCACGCGCTCGATGTATTGGCCATACTCCTCGGGGGCGATTGCACCTACGCAACAACCCTTG
This sequence comes from uncultured Bacteroides sp., assembly GCA_964606815.1. GTDB lineage: Bacteria > Bacteroidota > Bacteroidia > Bacteroidales > Muribaculaceae > CAG-873. The sequence goes on from CAZSHV010000019.1 coordinate 2,280, forward strand.
CAACGCTTGATGTGATACTGCAGGCAAAGTTTGCCACGGCCGCTGTCTATGTACTGCTGGGTGATGGGTATGCGGCAGGTGCGTATGGGGTATAGCTCGGCGATGAGGTCGAGCACCACGCGGGCCACGCCCACATTGGTGTAGGGGCCGTAGTAGCGGGTGCCGTCTTTTATATGGTGGCGGGTGAGAAATACGCGGGGATAAAGCTCGTTGGTGACGGCGATCCAGGGGTAGGATTTGTCGTCCTTGAGCAGCACGTTGTAGCGGGGCTGGTACTCCTTGATCATGGAGTTTTCCAGGTTGAGGGCGTCTTGCTCTGTGGGGACAACGATGTAGCTCATATCAGCAATCGCGCGTACCAGCAGATTGGTGCGGAGGCTGTCGTGCGTCTTGTTGAAATATGAAGACACACGGCGCTTGAGGTTCTTTGCCTTGCCCACATAGATCACCGTGCCCGCGGCGTCGTAGTAGGTGTACACGCCGGGGGTGGTGGGGAGGATGGCTATTTTTGCCATCAATTCGGGTGATTTCTGATGCTTGGCCATAGGTGAAAGGAGAGAAATAGGGAGAGAAACAAGGGGTTGCTATGTATAAACGGGGCTGCGCCTCGGCGCAGCCCTGTGGGATGAGTATGTGCGGATGTGCAGAAAATCTGCGCAAACACCGCCACATAAATATTAACGAAACAACGCGCTCTATGTTGTGCCATGTGGCACAAAAGAGCACTGGCAACGGTGCCTTAATAAGCGATGAGCGAGGACACCTCGGCGTCGGCGGGGAGGTTCTGGCGACCGTTGAGGGCAGTGAGCTCGATGATGAAGTTGATGTAGATCTTGCGGGGATTCATGCTCTTCACCAGCTTGTAGACGGCAGCCATGGTGCCACCGGTTGCGAGCACGTCGTCGTGGATCACCACCACATCGTCGGGAGTGATAGCGTCGCGGTGCATCTCGATCACGTCTTTACCGTATTCCTTATCATACTCTGCGCGGACCACGTCGGCGGGAAGTTTGCCGGGCTTGCGGGCGGGGACGAAGCCAGCGCCGAGCTCGAAGGCGAGGATGGAGCCGCCGATGAAGCCGCGCGACTCTACGCCCACCACCTTGGTTACGCCCTTATCGCGGTAGATTTGCGAGAGGTCCCAGCCGATGATGTGGAGGGCACGGGGATCCTTGAACACCGTGGTGAGGTCCTTGAACACGATTCCCTTAGTGGGGAAATCCTGCACGTCGCGGATGCGTTGTTTGATGTATTCCATAAACAGGAGGGGTATTATTTAAGTAATTGATATTTTGATTGTTGAAGCAAATTTGTTTCACGTGGAACACGAATCGCGTTATCGGCCCATTAGAAGCAACAGGACGCTGATGTCAGCGGGAGACACTCCAGGGATTCGGCTTGCCTGCGCGATGGTAGAGGGACGTATTTTAGACAATTTCTGGCGCGCCTCGGTGGAGAGTGCTGAGATGCTCTCATAGTCGAAACGTCCGTCGATAGGAAGGTCGGCCATACGTTTGGCCTTATCTGCAGCAGCGCGTTCCCTATCTATATAGCCGCTGTACTTGATTCGGATTTCGGCGGCCTCGACTATTTCATCCGCACCGTCGGCGGGAAGGGCAGAAATGAAATCAGAAAGCGTTGGAAGTACGGGAGCGAGGTCCGAGAAGGTGATATTTGGTCGCCGTATCAACTCTATGAGTTTGGTGGACTGTCGAAGTGGTGCACTATCGTTGGCCAACAATACGGCATCAACTTCAGCGGGAGTGACGGCAAGCGACTCGGTTAGGGCGACGAGGTCGTTTACAAGGACAAGCTTCTGCTGCAGGTACTGATATCGCTCTTGGGATGCACTTCCGATTTCATAGGCACGGGGAGTAAGGCGCGCATCGGCATTGTCCTGACGGAGCAGGATACGATATTCGGCTCGAGAGGTAAACATACGATAAGGCTCGTCTACGCCTTTGGTGATTAGATCATCGATTAACACACCGATATATGCTTCGTCGCGGGCGAGCGTAAAATCAGGTTGTCCTTTCGCAGCGAGCGCGGCATTGAGTCCGGCGATGAGACCTTGAGCAGCTGCTTCTTCGTAGCCGGTCGTTCCATTGATTTGCCCTGCGAAATAAAGACCATGGATAATCTTCGTTTCCAAAGTGGCCTTGAGCTGTGTCGGAATGAAGAAATCATACTCTATGGCATAACCAGGACGATACATCTGCGAATTCTCAAGGCCCGGCACAGTAGCGATAGCGTCAAACTGCACCTGCATGGGCAGCGACGACGAGAAACCATTGAGGTAGTACTCCTGAGTGTCCTCGCCCTCGGGCTCAAGGAAGAGCTGATGAGCATCTTTGTCGGCAAAAGTCACAATCTTAGTTTCTATGCTGGGGCAATAGCGCGGACCTATGCTCTGAATCTG
>CAZSHV010000019.1:4798-25358 GCA_964606815.1 uncultured Bacteroides sp.
CGGCCTATATGCATCAAGCCATTAAGGAAAGTGCCATTTGTGAGAACTACTCGCTGGGCGTTGAATTTAGCGCCGTTGGCCGTAGTCACGCCGGTGATATGCCCATCCTCAACCTCAAGGTCAACGACAGCGTCTTGCCATAAGTCAAGGTTGGGTTGATTCTCAAGTATCTCACGCCAGAGGGCCGAATATTTGTTGCGGTCGCTCTGCACGCGCGGGCTCCACATGGCCGGCCCCTTCGAGCGGTTGAGCATGCGAAACTGTATGGCCGTTCGGTCGGCGACGATGCCCATTAGACCGCCAAGCGCATCAATCTCTCTGACTATCTGACCCTTAGCGATACCGCCGACGGCTGGATTGCAACTCATCTGCGCCACCTTGTCGAGGTCGTGCGTGATGAGGAGCGTGCGGCAACCAAGCCTTGCGGCAGCCGCCGCGGCTTCGCAGCCGGCATGGCCAGCGCCCACGATTATTACGTCGTAATCGTAATTCATGTCGGTTAATAATCTAAATATCAGATATTTAACAAAGAAAGAGCAGCATCTTCGTTCGCCTCCATCACTTCGCGCTCGCCAGGGCCTTTGTCGTTGATGCCACAAAGGTGCAGCACGCCATGGATGATGACGCGCATGAGTTCGCGGTCGTATGAGTCGCCCACAAGCTCCGCATTGGTGCGCACAGTGTCGAGCGAAATGAACATGTCGCCGGAAATCATGCGACCACGCGAATAGTCGAAGGTAATGATGTCGGTGTAATAATCGTGAGAGAGAAACTCGCGGTTTACGGCAAGAATCTTCTCATCGTCGCAGAAGATATACGCCAACGGGCCGAGGATACGATTGTGCGACTCCGCCACCTTCGCGATCCAAAGTTGCACGGAGGGGAAATCAAGAGCGGGGAGAGTGACCCCGTCGGCTGTCCATAGAATATCGTGAGCCATAAGCGCAAAATAACTTGCAAATTTAACAAAAAATTCCAATTTTCCACGCTATGCCTGGGAAAATTTCTATTTCAGTCAAAATCATCGACAAGAATTTCAAACATTAATAGCTGATTAATAAAGTGTTATGCATAATTTTAGCCTTTGAGAATGCGAAATTTCGCCAAAACCGATGCCCCGCACGCAAATTTCGCCGCCTCGAAAAGGACGAAATCGCTTCTACCTCTATAATAAATATGAATATTGCATTTCGGGCAAAAATTCTTAACTTTGCGAATTAATAAACCCAGACGTCGGAGCGAGTCCCCTACCCTACCCCGCCTCGACGCAGCTTGTATCACCACCGAGACTCCAGCCCAAGAACTATGCAACTAATTTCCGCCACTGTACTCACCCACAACGAAGAGTCGCAAATAGAGCGCTGCCTGAAGTCGCTGCAAGGCGTGGCCGACGAGGTGGTGGTAGTAGACAGCTACAGCACCGACCGCACTCTGGAGATATGCCAGCAGATGGGCTGCACCGTCTCTCAACGCAAATTCGTGGGCTTCGGCCCCGCGAGGCAATATGCCACGTCACTAACCCGCTACCCCTACATCCTCACCATCGACGCCGACGAAGAGCTCTCGCCAGAGCTGCGCGACAGCATCATAGCTCTGAAGGACCAGGGCATGACCCACCGCGTCTACGCCATGCGCCGCCGCAACCTCTGGGGCGACCGCGCCGTGCGCCACGGCGGCTGGGAGCATGACGTGCGCATTCGTCTTTTTAATAAACGCTACGCCAACTGGGACCTGCGCAGCGTGGAGGAGACCGTGGTGTTTCCAGACACGCTCCGCCCCTTCCTGCTCGACGGCGAACTCATACACTACCGCTGCAGCGACGCCCGCAGCTTGCGCCGAAAAGAGATGCGCCACGCCATGCTAAAGGCGAAGGTGCTTGAGACCCAGCGCGACAGCATCGGTGCCCTCGAACCGCTGATCAACGGCGTGGAGGCCTTCATGGCCAGCTATGCCCTGAAAGGCGGATTCAAGGAGGGCTTGGTCGGTTGGCACATCGCCCGATGCGCATACCTCAGCGCCCAAGCAGCCTACAGCCGCGCCCGCCGAAAGCTGCGCGAGAAGGCCGAAGGAAACCAAGAATAGCGACGTTTCACGTGGAACCTTCCACCCTCACACCCCACCCTGCCAATGAAACTTCTGACTATATATCACGACTGCGACCTTGTCACCTACAAGATGCTCGAGCAGCTGCAGCAGCAGCCCGACATCGAGGTGGCGGTGGCCGTTGACGCCGAGCACCGCGCGGCTGTGCCGCAGTGTCTGCCGACAGTCGAAATAGAAACCATCAAGTCGAAATTCACCCTTAAGGCCATCCGCTCGCTGCGAAAAGTGCTAACTGAGGGTGGCTACGACGCCGTCTACTGCATCAGCACCTCGGCGCTCTCCACGGCCATTTGGGCCTCAGTGATGCTGCCCGTGAAGGTGATAGGCTACCGCGGAACTCAAGCCCGAGTGCGCCGCTTCGACCCCACCTACCGCATGGCCCTGCTCAACCCCGCCGTGGACCATATCGTGTGCGAAACGCCCGACATCGAGCAGTACCTGGCCAAGTTCGTGCCTGTGAAAAAGCTGTCCACCAAGACCAAGCCCTACGAACTGGAATGGGTGGCCGAAGCCGAGGCAAACCCCGTGGAGTACTGCGGCCGAGAGCTGCAGGTGTGCTACATAGGCATAACCAAAGGACGCCCGCACAAGGGCTTAAGGCACCTGCTCGACGCCATGGCCTTGCTCGACGTACCAGCACAGCTCACAGTGGTAGGCGAGGCCGACGAGAAGGATGTGGACAGTGCAGGGGGCAATGTCACCTTCGCCGGCACGCGCCCCGACGCGCTGCGATTCCTGCCCAAGGCAGACGTGATGGTGCTACCCTCCACCCGCGACGCCTCGCCGCGCGTGGTGCGCGAGGCACAGGCATGCGGAGTGCCGTGCATTGTAAGCGACATACCAGGCGCGAGAGACCTCATCATCCCCGGCGCCACAGGCCTGCTCGTGCCTCCGGCCTCACCGCAGGCCATAGCCGACGCCCTGCGCGAGCTCGCCGATGAGCCAGAACGCCGTCGCACAATGGGTCAAGCCGGCAAGCGCCACATCGCCGAGCATTTCCGTCTATCAGATTACACCGAATACTTCACCAAGCTGCTACGCAACCTCACAAAATGAAGCACCTGAAGATACCCCCACTTAGCGGCCGCGCCGTGATGATTTGGCTCGTGGGCCTGCTGATGTTCAAGTTCCTGATCTTCGACTTTATATGGGCACTGAGCACCACTTTCCGCGGCTTCCAGTTCCCGATAGGATACACCAACAAGCTGATGCTCTGCTGCCTGCTGGCGCTACCCATGGTATGGATACGCCGCCGCTGGTACGCCGTGGCCATTTGCCTGGCTGTGGACGCATGGCTGGTGTGCAACCTAATGTATTTCCGTACCTACTACACCATCATACCCACCACCAGCTACCTCCTGGCTGGCAACCTGGCCGATTTCCAGGCCAGCGTGTGGGAGTCGCTGCGCTGGACCGACGCGGTCTTCCCCCTCTCAACGCTCGTGCTCGTGGCCGCGTGGTGGCACACCAACGTGCGCGCCGCGCTGAAGGCCGCCTACCGGCAGGTGCTATGGCTCACGCTGGGCGGCATAGCAATCCCGGCTGTGATCTTAGCCTGCTATTTGGCCTATTACGGAGGCTTCAAGGCTGCTTATGAAGACCAGCTCTATGACGGCCCCACATGCGGAGCCGCCGTCTACACCATCCCCGGCGCGCTGCTCTACGAGCGCTACGCAGGCAGCGAGGAGTTCACGCCCGAGGTGCAGGAGCGCATCGAGGCATACCTCACCGCGACGCCCGCGAGCGACAGCATCCCCTACTCCATCACGCCCCGCCAGAACTGCATAATCATCCTGGCCGAGAGCTTCGAGAGCTGGGTGATCGGCGCAGAGGTGGAGGGCAACGAAATCACACCAAACCTCAACCGCCTCCTTGCCGAGGACAGCGTGCTCTACGCCCCCAACATGCATAGCCAGGTGCGCGGCGCTCGCAGCATCGACGCCCAGCTGATCCTGCACACAGGCCTGCTTCCCGTGGCCTACGGCGCGTATTCCCACCGCTTCCCCCACCACACCTATATGAGCCTTGACAAGGCCTTCAAGGAGGCTCACCCGCAGGGCCGCACGGCATCGTTGACTGTGGACAAGCGCACGGTGTGGAACGCCGCCATCGTGGCCCGCGATTTCGGCTACGACACCCTGGTGGACAAGCCCGCCTTCGTGCTCGACGTCAAAACTGGTCCCCGCCACCGCCTGGGCGACGACTCCTTCCTGCGCCAGAGCTACCAAAAGTTAGCTCATAGCGACGACATCTGGCGCCCTGGCGAGGGAACCATGGTGCAGCTCGTCACATACTCCGGCCATACTCCCTTCGTCATCCCCGACGAGCTCAAACGCCTGACGCTCAGCGACCGCGTGCCAGAGCGTCTGCGCAATTATCTGCAGGTGGCCAACTACACCGACCGCGCCATAGGAGCTTTCATCGACTCGGTGCGTTCCAACCCGCGCTTTGACAATACAATGATCGTCATCACAGGCGACCACGAGGGCATCGGCGCGGACCGCCCAGAGCTGATGAAGAATCCCGAGGCGGCCAAATGGCTCTCTCCGGAGCAGTTCACTCCGTTTATCGTGCTCAACTCGCCCGTGCAGATGCGCTACGACGGTGTGCTGGGACAGGTGGACATGTACCCCACCCTGCTTCAGCTCCTCGGCCTTGACGCATACCCCTGGAAGGGCCTGGGCCAGAGCATACTCGACCCCGCGAAGTTGCCCTTCGCCGTCACCCCGCAGATGGGCGTGGTGGGCATGCAGCAAGTGCCCGACTCGGCCCTGCGCCGCGCCCGCGAAGCCTACGCCATCGGCGACCTGATGATATGCAGCGACTATTTCCTTCACGCCCGCCCCGATGCTGAAAATCAAGATTAACCCCAAATACGAGGCCCTCCGCCCAGTCGTGGAGCAGATAGCCCGCGAAGGCGTGCCAGCCGACAGGCAGATGGTCTACGACGGCCCGCGCAACAAGGTGTACAGCCTGCGCCGCGACGGCATTGACCTCAACATCAAAGCCTTCCGCGTGCCCAACCTGATCAACGCCTACGTCTATGGCAAGCTGCGCCGCAGCAAGGCCGAACGCTCCTTCGCTCATGCCCTCAAGCTCCAGAGCCTGGGCATAGGCACGCCCGAGCCCGTGGCCTACATAGAGTGCTACGACGGCTCCCGCCTGCGCGAGAGCTACTACATATGTCTGCAGGTGCAAGCCGCTACCATACGCGACTGGGAGCTGATACCCGATAGTGACGCACTGCTCGAGGCTTTGGCCGCCGACATGGCGCGCCTGCACGCCGCGGGTGTGCTGCACAAGGACTTCTCGCCGGGCAATGTGCTTTTCACGCGCTCGGCCGATGGCGAGTACCGGTTTTATTACGTCGACCTCAACCGCATGGAGCTTGGCGTGCACGACCGCGAGCGGTTGATGCGCAATTTCCGCTGCATACACCTCGACCTGAAGCAGACCCTGCGCTTGGCCCGCTCCTACGCCCGCGCCACGGGGCAAGACGAGGTGAAAATCGTCTACGAGGCCACCCGCCAGGTCATGCAGTACCGCCGCGAGAAGGCCCGACATGCTTTACTTAAAACTCTCATTGGCCATGGCAAGAAACACTGACGCCCTCACCATCGGCTACGACGCCAAGCGCGCCGCACGCAACCTCACGGGCCTGGGCAACTACAGCCGCTACACCATCGCGGCCATGAGCGCGCTCTACCCCCAGAACCGCTATCTGCTCTACAGCCCCTCGCCCCGCTACACCCCGCGCCTGCAGCCTCTGCTCGACCAGCCAGGCGTGGAGCTGCGCTATCCCCAAGGGGCGCTCTGGCAGCGTATGGGCAGCCTATGGCGCAGCCTGGAGCTTACGCCATGCCTTATAGAGGACGGCGTGAACCTTTACCACGGCCTCAGCAACGAGCTCCCACTGAACATCGGCGCGAGCGGCCTGCCGAGCGTCGTCACCATCCACGACGTCATCTGGCGCCGCGTGCCCGGCGATTACAGCTGGGTGGACCGCCGCATCTACGATTTCAAATACGGCCGCTCGGCACGCGCAGCCACGCGCGTCATCGCCATCAGCGAGCGCACGAAGGCAGACGTGGTCAACGATTTCGGCATCGACCCCGCCAAAATCGACGTGATTTACCAGGGCATTGACCCAATCTTCGACCAGCCTACCACACTCGAGCAGAAGCAGGCCGTGCAGGAAGCCTACGGGCTGCCCCTGCGCTTCATCCTCGCTGTGGGCACGGTGCAGAGCCGCAAGAACCAGCTCCTGGCCGTAAAGGCCCTGCGTGCACTCCCCAAGGATGTCAAGCTTGTGATAGCCGGACGCCGACAGAGCGACTACGCCCGCGAGATCGATGCCTACATCAGCAGCCACGGCCTGAGCGACCGCGTGATGTGGCTCGAGGGCGTCCCGTTCGACCACCTGCCGGCCCTCTACGCGCTGGCCACGGTAACGGCCTACGCATCGCGCTACGAGGGCTTCGGACTGCCCGTGGTAGAGTCCATAGCCTGCGGCACGCCGGTGATAGCGGCCACGGGAAGCTGCCTGGAGGAGGCCGGAGGAGAGGGCGCCGTCTACGTGCACCCCGACGATGCCGACGCCTTCGCCGCCGCAGCCACCGACATCATAGACAACAGCTACCGCCGCGAGCGCATGTCGCGACTGGGCCGTCAGCACATCAAGCGCTTCTCGGCCGCAGCCTATGCTCAGGCCACGATGGCCACTTATATGAAAGCTATAGTAAGCATTTAATACACTGATTATGAAGACTGTTCTCATCATAGGCGCCGGTGGCTTCATTGGCGGATTCATAGCCCGCGAAGGCCTAAACCGCGGCCTGGACGTCACCGCTGGCGTGCGCGAAAGCACCTCGCTGCGGTACCTCGACGACCCCAAGCTCAAAATCGCCACTTTCGACTACGACGACCTTGATCAAATCGCCCAGGCCCTCGACGAGCACGCGCCCGCAGCTGGCCGTTGGGACTATATAATCTGGAACCTCGGCGCCACCAAATGCGCCAACTTCCTGGACTTCAACCGCATCAACTTCGACTATCTGCGCACATTCCTGGAGGTGCTCACCGCCAAGGATATGCTGCCGCAGAGGCTGCTGTTCATGAGCTCGCTCAGCGCCCTGGGCCCGGGCGACGAAGTGGGATATTCGCCACTTAACTCCAAGACCGTGCCCCACCCCAACACGCGCTACGGCCTGTCGAAAATCAAAGCCGAGACCTATCTGGAGACCCACCCCGAGGTGCCTTGGATCATCTTCCGCCCCACGGGCGTCTATGGCCCCCGCGAGAAGGATTATCTGATGATGATCAAGAGCATAGACAGCCATCTGGACGTGGGCATGGGCTTCAAGGAGCAGAAGCTGACGTTCATCTACGTCGACGACCTCGTCACGGCCATGTACGACGCCCTGGAGCGCGGCAAGGTGCATAAGAAGTACATCATCTCCGAGCCTCGCAGCTACACGCAGAAGGAGTTTCGCGACATGGTGGCCCGCGAGCTGGGCCACCGCTGGGTGCTACCCCTGAAACTGCCCATGTGGGTGGTCTACATTGCCTCCGCCGCCTGCGAGAAATGGGCCGCCATGCAGCTCAAAGCCTCCACGCTCAACCGCGACAAGTACCGCATCATGGCCCAGCGCAACTGGAGCTGCGACGTCAGCGACGCCGTCTCCGACTTCGGCTTCACCTGCCGCTTCCCCCTGGAGCGCGGCGTGCATGAGACCGTCAAGGCCTACCTCGCCGAGAAAACCGAGGCCAAAAAGAAAAAGAAATAATCACCTACACGCCTCATATTTAGGACTATGCCAGAACAGCCCTTCCCCCTGTGGATGAAAATCCTGATTATCGTGATAGCCCTGCCGTCGCTCGTCTTTCCCGCCCTGGTACCACTGCTGCCGCCCGACAGCGTGCTGCGCGGCCTGACGTGGGCCTACCCCGTCTATGGCGTGGCGGACGCCCTGTGCGCATGGCTATGCTACCGGCAGCGGCCCGAGCTGACGTGGATACTCCTCGCCGTCCTCCTCCTCAGCCACGCCAGCATCCTCTACCTCGCCCTGCAGTAACCGACGCAGGCGAACACAGCCAATTGAAGGCCACGCCGCCGCTTAATTCTCATGAAATACATCTACAACACCCTGTACGTCCTCGTCAAAAGCATTGAACTTTTCTTCTTGCTTCCAGCAGCGGCATGTTCAAGCAAAGTCTTTGATTGGGCGTGGCATAGCTATTATGTGCAGCCCATGGACAAAAGCGTGTTCAATCTGTGCGTCCAATGGCTGCTCTACGTTGGCGGCAAAGTCAACCTCTCTTATACAAGAATCAACGTGCTGATTTTCTGTATAATCTGGCCCATTATAACCATCCTTTCCATTACACTCAATATCATCCTCCTCTGCTGATTTCGCACACCAGCAAATTTGTAGGGCCGCAAATTTGTTGCGGCCCTACTGTTCACGCCTTGTGGAAATCTATGGATCAAAGATTGAGGTAGGATTTCAATGCATTGACGTATTCTTCAAACGCTTGAACTCCAGCGGACGTAACAGAACAGACGGTGCGAGGGCGGTTGCCATTAATGCCTTTCTCCACGCTTATGTAGCCTGCCGTAGCGAGCTTGTCGAGCTGTACGCTCAGGTTGCCAGACGTGGATTCGGTCTTTTCTTTGAGATAGACGAAATCAGCCTCTTCCACATTCATTAATATGGACATCACGGCCAGCCTGAGCTGCGAATGGAGAAGCGGATTGAGCTCTTTCATGGTTCGCTCTTCGCTTTGCGGTTAATTACGTGGCCTGGCACTATCATCATCATTACCCACGATAAGATAAATAGAGGCATGTACCAATTGGCACGCAGGGGTATGCCACCGCACACACAAGTTACGGTAACAATGCTCACGGCCAGCCCTGCCAAACCGCCCCAAACGAGCGAGGATTCCTTGACGACAAGCCCTTGTGCCACTTCTGCGCAGGGAGCAGCGATCATAGTGTATACGAGCATAGCTGCCCAGCAGTCAATATCTCCGAGCCATGCGAAGCAAAGGCACACTATGGCCAGCACCAATTCCGAAAGGCCGAAAATCGCCCACATTCGGGAGGTCACTTTATCTGAATACGTCACTACGCCTTCACCACCGCGCTCTTTGCGCAACATGGCAGCCATTACAGGCCAGCCGACGACTGGGATGGCGAACCAAAGCCAGTTCCAAGACTCATTTCTGGTTAAGGCGAGTAATGTCCATACTGACGCGGTAACGATTACCACGAGATAGCCCCACATGAGCAGCACGTTGCCGCTGCCCAGATAGCGACGCCGCGTGCGCGCTATCATTTCAGTTATCACCGCGAGGCTCTCCTTTTCGGAGATTGCTTTTTCTTCCATAAATTGATGAAATTTTGAGGGTTATACATTAGGTTTATTTTATAAACCTTTTGGCTCTGAAAAAAGAGCGGACGCGCGTTCCCGCTCTTTTTCCGCTGCAAAGATATAAAGGTTTATTTTATAAACCAAATTTTAGGTCCGAAATTTTAAAAAAATTTTCGTGTGAAAGACCATGTAATTGACGTGAGACGCTACGTTCTGGTTCGACCGCAAAGGAAAATTGTTATGGGGTGGGATGAAATCCGGCTGGCGGCATCGTGGCGGTCGCCACAGGTGGCGACCCTACAATTAGTTGACAATGAGGGTGTTATTAGGGATCGCACCGTGGTACAGCCCTACGGGAGGGGGTAATCCATTGAGGATGTTATCTGCGGCCGCAATGGACTAGCGGCCCTACAATATGGTGATTTTTAGAGTGTTATCCTTATTGCGGTCGCCACAGGTGGCGACCATGCAATTAGTCGGCAATGAATGCGTTATCCATTGAGGGTCGTCTTGGGCGTTTCAAATAAGGCCGGCCATGTAGAGGGGCAGATAGGTTATGCCGTCTTTTATCTCCAAATCTTTTGAATGGAGCACCAAAGACGTGCCGAGGTAGGGCGAGTATTTCTTGCCGAATTTCCCAAGTGACGAGAGACGGTAGCGCGCCGAGGACTTCACCTCAATGGGGATGATATTGTGCTTAGTTGTGATATCCTTCTTTCGTATCAGAAAGTCTATTTCCATGCGTTCGGCAGCGTCTTCTCTCGACGAGCATGTGTAGAAATACAATGGATGGCCAGCCGACCGAAGTAGTTGCGCCACGAGATTCTCCACCACCATTCCCTTCTTGAATTCGAGCTTACCGCGGAGTATCTTCTCGTAGATTCCCTGCGTTTGTAATTCTCTGCTGTCGAAGGCCATGGAGATGAGCAAGCCCGTGTCGGCCATGTACAGCTTGACTTTTGCGTCATCTCTGTTAAGGGCGAGCCCCACGGAGAGTTCGGTCGTGGCATAGCAGAAATTCACCACGCGGCTCTCGTCGAGCCATAACATTGATTCAGCGAAGTCCTTCACTTTTGTGCCTTGCTTAATTCTGGACGGCCGGAATTTTTTCTCATGCTGCTGCAACAACCCTGGTATATTGTCAAAAATCTTTGTGACAACGGGCGCGCTACGTCCGGCGTATTTACTTATGTCATTACGATATAGAGAAATTATGCTGCGTTTGATGGCGTCCACTTGCAGCATGTCTTTATTCTCGATGTAGCTCAGCACAGCTTGAGGCATCCCGCCCACCAGCAGGTATGTGCGCAGCATCTCCATTGCGCGACGATGAAGGGCCTCCCCGAGTGGTGCTAATTTTGCGAACTGCGTGCGGATATGATCGAAAAGCATGTCCTGGCCTATTGCCCACATAAACTCCTCGAAATCCATGGGATACATGTCAATCCTGATCTCCTCGCTGGGTATGACAATGTCCTTCACGTTATGATTGATGCTTACCAAGGAGCCTGTCTCTATATAATCGTAACGCCCGTCTTTGACCAAGTATTTAATGGCAGCCCTCGCTTTGGGGAAAATCTGCACTTCGTCGAATATAATGACTGACTCCTTGCGATGCAACTTCACGCCTGCGAGCAGGCTTAATTGCATGAAGAAAGTGTCTAAATCCGTGAGATTGTTCTCAAATAGCTCTAGGATGCTTTTGGGCACGTTGTTGAAATCTATCAGAATGTAGGATTTATATTCGTTGCGTGCGAATTCCTCCACTATCCAGCTTTTGCCGATACGTCGGGCGCCGTCCACCAAAAGGGCGGTGCGTCCGTTCCACTGCTTCTTCCACTCTCATAACTTATTGTAAATCTTACGTTTCATAAATTAAATCCCATTTTTCAAGCATTCAAGAAAGAGTTAAAACCCACTTTTCAAGCATTCAGAAGTAGCTTAAACCCCATTTTTCAAGCAAAAGTAGCATTTTTGCGTGAATTTTCCAAGTACTGGGTCAACAAAAAGCGAAGTTTAGCCTTCCGTGAGGAATTGGCGCAGGGAGAGCATACGCACTCCTTCGAGCGTGTTTACCGAGGTATCGCGAAGGGTAACGAGGATTTTCTCATAATTGTCTGGCACAGAGGATAAGTTGCTGAGTTCACGTTCGGCTGTTGCAGGCGAGTCAATATTCAATGCCACCTGTATGTATTTCCGTTCGCCGTCTTTCTCAGCAATGAAGTCTATCTCCTTGTCTGCCGGCAGCACGCCTACCTTCACGGCGTAGCCGTCTGCGGCGAGTTTGTTATAGACAGCATTTTCCAACAACCCCGCTCGGTCCGTGGCTCGATAGCCCGCTATAGCATTACGCATGCCAAGGTCTTCAAAATAATACTTCTCGCCTATTTCGAACACTTTCTTTCCCGCAATGTCCCAACGCATCACCCTGTTCATCACGAAGGCCTCGCACAGATACTCGGCATAGGTCTGCACGCTGTTGACGGTGCCGCTCACTCGCTGGGCCTTCAGATAGTCGGCAATACGCTTAGCCGTGAAAAGTTGGCCTATATTCCCTGCCAAGAAAAGGACGAGCCGCCTCAGGAAATCGTTATTTCTCACTGCGTGGCGCGTCACTATATCTCGGTAGACAATCGCATCTGTGATGCCTGATAGATATTCTTGCCATGTTCTGCTATCGGGGAGGTTTCTGAGATAGGGCATACCACCGAATCGCAGGTAACTTTCCATCGCTTCATCAGAGTCTTCAAGCGAATGGAAAGTGAGAAACTCTGTATACGAAAGTGGGTGAACGCGGATCTCGATACTCCGGCCGGCAAGCCGCGAGCCTATCTCGGAGGATAACATAGCCGAATTGCTTCCAGTGATGTATATATCATTTCGGGGATCAAGATTCAGCGACCTCACCACTTTTTCGAACCCTTCCACTTCCTGTATTTCATTTATGAAGATATAATTGGCCAAGCCATCCTTGAGCTGCGAGGAAAGGGCGCTATGAAGAGCATCAGCAGTGGTAACGTGCGCAAATGCAAAATCCTCAAGGTCAATGCGAATGATATTCGCCTCGGGATCCTCCGCGCGGATAATCTCCTCTACCGACTTCAAAATATAGCTCTTGCCCACTCGCCTCTGGCCGGTGAGCACTTTTATCTGCCCAGCTCCGACGAAGGGGCGGATGCGGTCAAGATACGAGTCGCGGGGTATAATCGTTGTAGTTTTCATTATATTCAAAACTTTTCGCAAAAATAGCAAAAGTTTTAAATATAGTCAAAACTTTTCGGGGAATCTTTATCGGACGAGTGGGAATTTTTTGGCGAAAGTTTGCGCGGAGCGGGCTTTTTTGACTAACTTCGCGTTAATTACCTGATTCATGGTGGTTCGGCCCTGTGAATCATAGCTCAAAAAAACGTGTATCATGGCATTATCTGAAAATCGGGCGTCGGCCGCGCATGGCGTGCTGTTAATGGCGCTGTTCGCCTTCGCCGCTTTCTATATAGCGGAGTTTCAATGGGTTAAAGACCTGTCGCTGAGTCCGCTAATCGTTGGTATCGTGCTGGGCATGCTTTACGCCAACTCGTTGCGCAACCATCTGCCTGCCACATGGGTGCCGGGCATCAAGCTGTGCACCAAGCAGATACTGCGCCTGGGCATCATCCTCTACGGCTTCCGCCTCACCTTCCAGCAGGTGACGGACATAGGCCTGAGCGCGGTGGCTATGGACACCATCATAGTCGTGGGCACGCTGGGCGTGGGCCTCTTGGCCGGCCGCATGCTGCGCATGGACACCGACACCACGCTGATGGTGAGCACGGGCTCCGCCATCTGCGGAGCGGCGGCAGTGCTGGGCGCCGAGCCCGTGGTGAAGTGCACGCCGGCGAAGACAGCCGTGGCCGTGAGCACGGTGGTGATCTTCGGCACACTGTCGATGTTCCTCTACCCTGTGCTTTTCCGCATGGGGTTCTTTGACCTGACCGACCAGCAGATGGCCATCTTCAGCGGCGCCACGCTCCACGAGGTGGCGCACGTGGTGGGCGCGGGCAACGCCATGGACCCCGACGGCGCGCTGCATATCGCCGACATGGCCACGATCACAAAGATGATCCGCGTGATGATGCTGGCCCCGGTGCTGCTGGTGATGGCTTGGGCCCTGCAGCTCACGCGCAAAGGCCGCGGCGCCGGCGGCGAGAAGACGAAGATCCAGGTGCCCTGGTTCGCCTTCTGGTTCATCGCCGTGATCGGCCTGAACTCGCTGCTGTGCGAGCTCCCGCAGATCACCCCACAGGCGCTGAGCGCGTTCACGGGCGGTGTGACAGCCCTGGACAATTTCCTGCTCACCATGGCCATGACGGCCCTGGGCGCCGAGACAAGCGTCGACAAATTCCGCCAGGCCGGCGCGAAGCCCTTCCTGCTCGCAGGCGTGATTTATGTGTGGCTGCTTGCGGGCGGCTATTGGCTCACGAAGTGGATAGTCTGACCACGGCCCTCAGCGCACACAAATCCTACAACAAGCAAAAACATAATCCCCTATGATAAAAGACTTTATAGCATGGATACGGAGGCCGCAGGTATGGGGCTTCTTCGTGAGCGTGGCGGTGATGGCCGTGATATCGGTGGCCTTCTTCGCTCCGGACAACTTTGAGGGCAACACGCTGCAGCAGGCCGACACGCAGCAAGGCGCGGCCAACGGCCACGAGGCCCAGCTCTACGAGCAGGCCACGGGCGAGAAGGCGCTGTGGACGGGCTCGCTGTTCTCGGGCATGCCCACGTTCCAGATTTCGCCCACATATGCCTCCACGGCTCTGTTCCAATGGCTTAACGGCCTTTACGGGCTCTGGCTGCCCGCCCCGAGCAATCTGCTGTTCATGATGATGATGGGCTTCCTGATCATGCTCTACTGCATGCGCGTGCGCTGGCAGATCGCCCTGGTGGGAGCCGTGGCATGGGGATTCTCGTCGTACTTCACCATCCTCATAGGCGCCGGGCACATATGGAAGTACCTGGCCCTGACCTTCATACCCCCCACGATAGGCGGTCTGGCGCTGTGCTACCGCGGGCGCTACGTGGCGGGCGCGGCTCTGACGGCCCTCTTCGCCATGCTGCAGCTCAACGCCAACCACCCGCAGATGTCCTACTACTTCGCCTTCGTGATGGCGGGCATCGCCATAGCCTACCTGGTCAGCGACCTGCGCCGCCGCCAGGGCAAGAGCTGGGTGAAGGCCACGCTGGCCATGGTGATGGCCGGCGCACTGGCCGTGGGCGCCAACCTGCCAAGCTTGTATAACACCTACGAATACGCCAAGGAGACCAAGCGCGCCCAGAGCGAGCTCACAGCCCCGGCATCCGACTCTGACGCTCCAGCCGAGCGCCCCACGGGGGGACTGCCCAAGTCCGACATCGTGAACTGGAGCTACGGCGGCGACGAGTTGCTCACCTTCATCATCCCCAACGCCAAGGGAGGCGCCACTGCCCTGCCCGCCAAGGGCCACATGGAGATGCTGGGACTCGACCGCCTCGACGACGCCAAGAACGTGGACCAGGACATCCGCCCCCTGCTGGCCTACTTCCCGCAGTACTTCAACGACTCCGAGGGCACGAACGGCCCCGTCTACGCCGGCGCTGTGATCTTCGCCCTCTTCCTGCTGGGCTGCATCATGGTCAAGGGCCCCATGAAGTGGGCGCTCGTGGTGCTCACGTTGCTCTCGGCTCTGCTGGCCATGGGCCGAAACATGGAGGGACTGACCGACTTCATGATCTACAACTTCCCGATGTACAGCAAGTTCCGAGCCGTGGAGAGCATCTTGGTGATCGCCGAGTTCACCATGCCGCTGCTGGCGGTGTTGGCGCTGTCGAAGCTGATGACCGACAAGGAGGAGCGCGACTCCAAGCGGTGGATGGTGAGCATTGCCGTGGCCTTCGGCATCCCTGCCGCGGTGTGCCTGATAGTGATGGCAGCGCCGTCGGTGATGGGCAGCGCCGTCACGGGCGCCGAGCAAGGTCTGCTGGCACAGGTGATGGAGCAGAGCCCCGACGCCGCGATGCGCCTGCGCGAGGCCGTCACCGACCTGCGCTACGGCATGGTGCGCGCCGACGCCTTGCGCTCGCTCTTCTTCATCGTCATGGCGGCAGCGGCTCTGATGGTCTACGCACGCCGTCTGGGAAGCCAGGGCGAGAAGCAGGCAGCGCCGTGGTATGTGCTGATCATAGGCCTGCTGGTGCTCGCCGACCTCTACCCCGTGAGCAAGCGCTATGTCAACCACGACAGCTTCGTGGCCACCGACTACTACACCGCCAACTACTACGACCCCTTCGCGCCTGACGCCATCGACCAAGCCATAGCGGCCGACACGGCGCAGAGCTACCGCGTGATGGACTTCCCCGGCTTCACCGCCGCCAAGCGTTCTTATCACCACAAGATGATCGGCGGATACCACGCCGCCAAGCTCAACCGCTACGAAGACCTGATACAGCGCCGCATGGCCCACGCCCTATACTACGGCTATCAGCCCGCGCTGCGCTCCGACTCCGTCCTGGCCGAATACAGCCCCGAGGAGCAGGAGGTGATCCGCGAGCTGCAGGCCGACTACCGCGTGCTTGACATGCTCAACGCCCGCTATATGATCACGGGCGACGCCCAGGCTCCGCTGATCGTGAACACCTATGCCCTGGGCAACGCCTGGCTGGTGGACACCATAGCCTACGTGGACGGCGCTGACGCCGAAATGGACGCTCTCTCCTCGCTCGACCCTGCCCATGAGGCTGTGGCCGATGCGCGCTTCCGCGACGCGCTGCAGCAGGCCGTGCGGGCCTCCGAGGGCGACACCATACGCCTCACCGCCTACACCCCCAACCGCCTCACCTACCATGCCGACACGCGCGATGGCGGCCTGGCTGTATTCTCCGAGGTGTGGTTCCCCTGGGGCTGGAAGGCCGAGATCGACGGCAAGCCCGCCCTGCTGGGCCGCGTGGACTATGTGCTGCGCGCCCTGCGTCTGCCCCCCGGCAGCGTCACGGTGACCATGACCTTCGACCCCGACTCTATCCACACCACCGTGGCCATAGCCTACGCCTGCGTCACGCTGATATACATCCTCGTGGTGTTGGCCCTCTTCCTCAAATACATACGCACCCGCAAGCCCGGCGACGATGGGATGGCTGGCACGCCTAAGGCATAGCCGAGGCTACGGCGTGCACTCGCCGTTTGCCTACGCGCTCATAATGGACGCTATTCGCGAG
Source organism: uncultured Bacteroides sp. (assembly GCA_964606815.1). GTDB lineage: Bacteria > Bacteroidota > Bacteroidia > Bacteroidales > Muribaculaceae > CAG-873. The sequence goes on from CAZSHV010000019.1 coordinate 21,511, forward strand.
CCGGCGGGCTACGACTATTACGCCTACGCCGAGCTGCCCCAGGCGCGACAGAGGCTGCTGTATCGCCTCGCGGCGTATTTCGACCCCGCCGGCATAGAAGCTTGCGGGGCCGACGCCGGCGCGGCCCTGGCGGCATGCCCACGTAAGGCTGGCGTTAGGCCGGCCGCTATGGTAATAGCCGACGGCAAACACGGTGCGGAAGAGCCATGCGCGGCCCTGCGACGCGGCGCGATTGTGGTGGTGACAGGTCGAGGCCCGCTCGCCGAAGCTGTGTGCATGCAGATGGACGCGCTTGGCCATGGCATGACCTTCGGCAACGGCACAGACATGCTCATCGCAGCCCCGCTCCACCACCTCCCGCGCCAGCACTTCGAGGTGAGGATGTAGGGTATAGCTAAGATAGCTAATTTAGCTCTTTTACGGCTGCGTCGGCGTGGCCGAAGTGGCAAAATTTGTTGGGAATTTCCCCACCCCCTTAATCCCCCTCCCCGAAAAATCGGGGAGGGGGAATATTTTATAAACCATTGATATCCACAGGCTATCGTGATTTCAGCTCACGAAAAAAATTCCCCGCCCCGGGTGTCGGGGTGGGGAATGTGGTGTGTCGGAATGCCTCGGAGGGTGGTTACTCGTCGGCGAGGTTGACGGCGTAGAATGCCTGGCGGCCAGTGGGGTAGATGCCTTTAATGAACATCACCTTGTCGTCGTTGCCTTTGATGATGGCGGTGTAAATCTTCTCCACGTCGGCGGGCTCGGCCACGCGCTGTCCGTTGATGGAGAGGATGATGAAGCCGTCGCGCACGCCGGCGTCTTTCATGCGTCCGTCTTCGAGGCCTTTGACCTGCACGCCGCGCGATATCTCGAGCTGCTGCATCTGCTGGGGGGTGAGGGCCGAGAAGGCGCAGCCCAGGTCGGTGACAGAGCCGGGGCGGCTCAGGGCTGTGTCGCCCTTGTCGTTACGAAGGGTCACGTCCTTGGCGAGCTCCTTGCCGTCGCGCCAGAAGGTGATGCGGATCTTGTCGCCGGGGCTGTGCTTGGTGATCTCCTCCTGCAGGGTGGCCTGCGTGGTGGTGGAGGCACCGTTGATGGCCGTGATCACATCGCCGGGCTGCAGACCAGCCTCCTTGGCCGCGGAGCGGTCAGAGACAGCCTTGACCAGGATGCCGGCGTTGATGCCCTTGATGCCCTCCTCCTTGATAATCTCGGGGGTGAGCTCCACAAAGCTGACGCCGAGGAAGGCGCGCTGCACGGCTCCGTACTCCTTGAGGTCAGCCACCACCTTCTTCACGATGGAAGTGGGGATGGCGAAGGAGCAGCCGGCGTAGGTGCCCGTCTTGGAATATATAGCGGCGTTGATGCCCACGAGCTCGCCGTCGAGGTTGACGAGTGCACCGCCAGAGTTGCCGGAGTTGAGGGCTGCGTCGGTCTGGATGTAGCTCTCGATGTTGCCGCTGGAGAACGAGCCCGTGGAGGCCGAGATGTTGCGAGCCTTGGCGCTCACTATGCCGGAGGTGACGGTGGATGTGAAGCCGAAGGGGTTGCCCACGGCGAGCACCCACTGACCCACGTGCAGCTGCTCGGAGTCGCCCATGGGGATGACGTGCAGGTCAGGGGCGTCGATTTTGATAAGGGCGAGGTCGGTGTTGGGGTCAGAGCCCACGACGGTGGCATTGAAATTGCGGTTGTCGTTGAGGGTCACCTCCAGACGCTCGGCGTCGGCGATGACGTGGTTGTTGGTGACGATGTATCCGTCCTCGCTGATGATCACGCCGGAGCCCAGGCCTATCTGCTGCTGCTGAGGCTTTTGCTGCTGGCGCTGTTGGGGCTGGCCACCGCCGAAGAAGTACTCGAAGAAGGGGTCGGCGAAAGCCGGCGAGCCGTACTGCTGGCGCGGGGTGGCATAACTTTTCACAGACACCACGCCGTTGATGGTGCTCTCGGCAGCCGTGATGAACTGCTTCTGCTCGGCCGGGGCCAGCGCGCCCGACGTGCTTGAAGACAGCGACACGCCCAGCATGGCAGCTGCCACGCCGGCGGCGAAGATAATGACTGAAGCGAGTTTTTTCATATGTATGGATTTATTTAATAATCTGAGAAATAGCGGAAATCGCGGTTATTATTTATACGCAAAAGGCACTCGTGATATTATACGCCCCGCGGCCCTTTAACCAAGATTATGCTTTGATGTGTTAACGTTAAGACTGTGTCATTCAACATATGTTAAAACGCAGCCGGAATGGGGGTAAAAACGCCCATTCGGGAAGCCATATTCGGGCTCAGGAGAAAGGCCTCCGAAAAAATCATTTGTCGCGACTTGCGAGTGGTCGAAAAAATCGTTTATATTTTCAAAATGACTTATCGTTGATTATCAATAATTTAACTCTAAAAAAGTTTATATTAAAAAATGACGATTTTCGGGGTTTTAAAAATCATTTGTTTTTTTGGGGTTTCCGGGCAGTCGGCCCTTGCAAAAACTTCTGCGCCGTTGTAATTTTGCGGAAACTCAATTAATTATTAAATTATGAAAATCAAACTTTATCTATTCATGCTCGTGGCGCTGGCGGTGGCTTGCTCCGCGTGCAGCGACAACGATGGGGGCGAAAGCACAATAGACACCCTAACGACAGCTCGGTTGTCTCTGACTGCCCGTCAGGCGCAGGTGTGCGACAAGACCGTGGCGTTCTCAGACGCTCTGCTCGATGAGGCTAACCGCCAGCTGGGCCACGAGGATGCATTCATGATTTCCCCTCTGAGCGCGCAAATGGTGCTGTCTATGGCGGCCAACGGCTGCGAGGGCGAGACCCTCGACCAGATTCTGAAGTGCTTGAACATCAGCAGCGGCGAAATCTCAGACCTCAACGACCTGAACAGCACGCTGTTGAAGCAGCTTCCAGACTTTTCGGCAAACAAGATGACAATAGGCAACGCTCTGTTCTACGACCCTGAACTTTTCTCTGGCTCGCTGAACGACAACTTTGCCTCAATATTATCAAAGTCCTACGGAGCAGATATTTACAAGTGTCCCGCCTCATTAATGCCCAAGCAAGTCAACAGCTGGGTGAGCAGAATAAACGGCAGCTCACTCCCTCTTCTTGATGAAAATCAAAAAGATTGCTCAACTGCTCTGGTCAATGGTCTGCGCTTAAGTGCCATGTGGGTCACAAAGCCCGAGACGGGCGAGATGACATTCCACAACGCAAATGGCTCATCAACAAAGATTAAGACTATAAGCGAAGAAAGTTCGTGGAGCTATGAGACCAGCAAAGGTTTGGTTGTAACCATCTATTACGCTAATACAGCCCTTTACATGTGAATTTACGTCCCCGCCGAAGGTGTAGACATGGGTGAAGCAATTAGCGCACTGAGAAAAGTGGCCCGCGATGGCGAATATAGAATAGAAATGTCTATTCCATGGAAACGCTACATGGTCGTACTGCCGCAGTTTAATGTTTCTTGCTCCTCTGATCTAACCCCAATATTGGAGGGTTGCGGAATAACTGATATGTTCAACAAGAACATCAGCAGGATGCCAGGAGTGTTTGATGAGGCAAACTTTTGCCTTAACTTTGTGAAGCAGAACTGCGAGATAAGCGTGGATGAAAACGGCACCGAGATAAAAGTCAGTACTGGTGGCGAACTTTGTCCTACTGACAATGTGCCTCCCAAAAATACCGTTTACATTGATAAGCCTTTCGCGTTTGAAATCGGCGTGGAGGAAACCGGCGCGGTGATACTCCAGGGCCGTGTGAACAACCTGAAGTGAATCACTCACATTATGCTTGACATATGACGCTTCCGCGCGGTGGCCTGTGCTGCCGCGCGGATTTTTTGTTTACGGGGCTTGGCGG
>CAZSHV010000020.1:0-10054 GCA_964606815.1 uncultured Bacteroides sp.
ACGACCCCGAGATTACAAATCACGTGCTCTGGCCAACTGAGCTAAAGAGGCAGGTTTCAAGTTTCTCTTTTTTCGCTTCCGGGAGAGCCACTTCCCATTTGCGATTGCAAAGTTAAGACACTTTTTTCATTCTACAAAACATTTTGCCCCATTTTTTGTTATAAAAATTCGTTAAATCGCCCATCGCTCTGATTTTCAACATATTATAAAACCAAATATTTTGACGCTTCATGCCGGTTTTGCGCGGATAGCGAAAAATAGCTATCTTTGCGCGGCTTTTGGCCCAGAAAGGCCGGAAGCCCCCCCCTACCCCGCCGCCTCGGCGGCGCTATTATCAACCCTTCTACACTATTATTATATATGGCACTTAAATGCGGCATCGTAGGCCTGCCCAACGTGGGAAAATCCACCCTCTTCAACTGCCTGTCTAACGCCAAGGCCCAGTCGGCCAACTTCCCCTTCTGCACCATCGAGCCCAATGTGGGCGTAATCACCGTGCCCGACGAGCGTCTCAACCGCCTGGTGGAGATGTGCTCGCCCCGCTCCATCGTGCCCGCCACGGTCGAGATCGTCGACATCGCCGGACTGGTGAAGGGCGCGTCGAAAGGCGAGGGCCTGGGCAACAAATTCCTGGCCAACATCCGCGAGACCGACGCCATCCTGCACGTGCTACGCTGCTTCGACGACGACAACATCACCCACGTCGACGGCACCGTCGACCCCGTGCGCGACAAAGAGATCATTGACACCGAGCTCCAGATCAAAGACCTGGAGACCGTGGAAGCCCGCCTGGGCAAAGCCCAAAAGGCCGCTGCCGCCGGCGACAAGACGGCACGCATGCAGGCCGACGTGCTGGCCCGCTACCGCGAAGCCCTCTCCCAAGGCCGCCCCGCCCGCTCCGTCACGCTTGAGACGCCCGACGAGCTCCGCTTCGCCCGCGACCTCTTCCTGCTCACCAACAAGCCCGTGCTCTACGTCTGCAACGTCGACGACGCCAGCGCCGCCACCGGCAACGCCTACGTCGACGCCGTGCGCGAGGCCATCAAGGACGAAGGCGCCGAGCTGATGGTCGTCGCAGCCCAGACCGAGAGCGAGATCGCCGAGCTCGACACCTGGGAGGAGCGCCAGGAGTTCCTGGCAGAGATAGGCCTGAACGAGAGCGGTGTGAGCCGACTCATCCGCGCCGCCTACGCCCTGCTCGACCTCCAGACCTTCTTCACCGCCGGAGCCGACGAGGTGCGCGCCTGGACCTTCCGCCGCGGCTCCAAAGCACCGCAGTGCGCCGGCGTTATCCACTCCGACTTTGAAAAAGGCTTCATCCGCGCCGAAGTGATTAAATACGACGACTTCGTCAACCTCGGCGGCGAGAGCGCCGTGAAAGAGGCCGGCAAGCTCAGCGTGGAGGGCAAAGAATACGTGGCCCAGGACGGCGACATCATGCACTTCCGCTTCAACGTCTGACGGCAAAGACCTCACAACGCAAGCGGGCGGCGGGAATCGATTCCCGCCGCCCGCTTCGCTATTGGGAGGTTGAAGATTACATATATGAAGATTACATATATAATGTGGCCTTGACGCGCTGGCCTTTGATCTTAGCTGCGGCGAAGGCGCGCTCCACATCGGGCGCCTGCTTGCGAGGCACAGCCACCACGGCGCAGTGATCCTTCACCACGATCTTGCCGATGGCGCCGGGCTCCAGACCTCCCTGCTTCACGAGGAAGCCGAGGACGTCGGCCTTGGAAATTTTCTCCTTCTTGCCGGCGTTGAGATAGATCGTGGCCACATCGCTGCGGATGGGGTCGGGGTTGACGTCGTCGGGCACGAACTCGCAATCATAGTCCACATACTCCGGCAGCTTCTCGCCGTCGCTCACGAGCAGGTACACCTCGCCGTTGGCGTCGACGCGGGCCGTGCGGCCGTTGCGGTGCGTCCAGGTCTCGGGCGTGGGCGGTAGGTGATAGTGCACCACGGCCTGCACGCGGGCAATGTCCAGTCCGCGGGCTCCCAGGTCGGTGGTGACCAGCACGGGGGTGGTGCCGTTGTTGAGCATATCCACAGCCAGCTCGCGGCGCAGCTGGTCGAGCGCACCGCTATAGAGTCCGGCCGGGATGCCATTTTTGCGGAGATAGGCGTGCACGCGCTCGGCACTCTCGCGATGGTTGACGAACACCATCACGCGGCCGTCGGGCAGCGCGCGCAGCAGCTCCAGCAGCGTGGGCAGCTTGTCGCGGTCGGGGCTCTTGACCAGGGCCACGCGCATGCGCGAGCGCGGAGCGTCGACGCGGCTCGAGAAGTCCAGCACCTTGGCTTGGCTCAAGTCAATGAAGTCCGGCATCTCCTGCAGCGGCGTGGCCGACGTCAGCATCACGTAGCGCGGACGGCCCGCGCGGCGCGCTATGCGACGCATCTGGTCCTGGAATCCGAGCTCTAGGCATTTATCGTATTCGTCTATGACAAGCTCGCGGGCATGAGAAATCTCCAGGGTGCCGCGCAGCAGGTGGTCGAGCAGTCGGCCCGGGGTGGCCACGACGATGTCGGGCACCGGCGCGAGCGACTGCACCTCATCGCGCATGGAGTGGCCGCCGTAGAGCGCCACGGTCTTGAATCCGCGGGCTATGGGGCGCACCGTGTCGAAAATCTGGCACACCAGCTCGCGCGACGGCGCTATGACGACAGCCTGCACCTGCCCGGCGCTGGGCTCCAGGCGCTCGATCATGGGCACGGCGAAGGCCAACGTCTTGCCGCTGCCCGTGGGCGCGAGCAATATGATGCGCGAGGCGCGGGCCTGACCCACGGCGCGCTGCATGTCGTTGAGACTATGCACACCGTGGCGCTCGCCGATGGCGGCCAATATATCTTTAAGCGACTGGCTCATAGCTGAAAAAGGGCTGAAAGATTACTTACTGATGTACTCCTCGACCAGGCTGCGGAAAGCCGGGGTGACTACGGAGGTGAGCTGTTCGGGCGTCTCAATGGAGTCGAGGGTGGCCTCGCTGATCACCGACTCTTTTGTGGTGGGATCCATCAGAGTAAGTCCGATGTAAGACACTACCTTGCCCTCGGGGGTGAGGATGGTGATGTTTGGGATGCTGCCCACGTTGAAGGCCTGGGCGGTGAAGCGGTTTACGTCGACATCCACAGAGTAGAAGTCGGCTTTGCCATGGAGCTCGTCAGCCACGGCGTCGAAGCTCGGGGCAAGCAGGCGGCAGGGCTGGCACCAGGTGGCGTTGAAGTCGATCACAGTCACGCGCTCCACTTTCTTGTCGGGGCGCAGCAGAGAGTCGTCCTTGAGGATGCACACTACGGTGGTGTCGGGCAGCGGGGCCACGATGCTGTCGTTTTCAGTTGTTGCGGTGGCCGCGGTCTTCTCGCCGCAGCTTGTCATCATGCCCGCGGCGGCAACAGCGGCTGCGAGCGCAAGAAAAATCTTTTTCATGTCTGTATGGTATAGTTTGTCTATCAATTTATAACCCCTCGCGGGGGCGGGAAGTTTTCCCGTAAGCGCGAATTTAACAATTTATTTGCTTTCTCACGCCGTCATTGCCGAGATTTTGAGTAATTTCGCGAAAGCATTGCGATAAAGCATCAAATTTAACCCCCACACTGCTCACTGTGAACGATTTTCTGAAAATCCTGCGCCGCTTCGTGCCCCCATATACGAAGTATCTGATACTCAACATCTTCTTCAACATCCTCGCGGCCTTTCTCACCCTCTTCTCATTCGCTCTGATCATCCCCATCCTCGAGATGCTCTTCAAGATCCACGAGGGCCACTACTCCTTTATGCCCCTGGGCTCGCACTCGCTTAAGGAAGTGGTGGTCAACAACTTCTATTTCTACACCCAGCAGAGCATTGAGGCGTGGGGCCCCTCCGCGGCCCTGGCCCTGCTGGCCCTGGCCCTGGTGGTGATGACAGCGCTCAAGACAGGCGCCACCTACCTGAGCTCCTACTTTATCATCCCCCTGCGCTCCGGCATAGTGCGCGATATCCGCAACTACGTCTACGACAAAATCACGCGCCTGCCCATCGGCTTCTTCACCTCCGAGCGCAAAGGCGACGTCATGGCCCGCATGAGCGGCGACGTGGCCGAAATAGAAAACTCCATCATGGCATCGCTCGACATGATGTTCAAGAACCCCGTCATGATCCTCGTGTGCCTGGGCATGATGATCGCCGTGTCGTGGCAGCTCACCGTCTTCGTGCTCATCCTGCTGCCCCTGGCGGGCCTGGTGATGGGCCGCGTGGGCAAGAGGCTCAAGCGCCAGTCGCTGCAGGGCCAGAACCAGTGGGGCGCCCTCATGGCCATCATCGAGGAGACCCTCGGAGGCTTGCGCGTCATCAAGGCCTTCAACGCCGAGGGCAAGATGCGCCAGCGATTCCACGCCGAGAACCAGACATTCTACCACATCTCAAACGCCGTGGCGCGCCGCCAGAGCCTCGCCCACCCCATGAGCGAATTTCTCGGCACCACGGCCATAGCCATCGTGCTCTGGTTCGGCGGATCGCTCATCCTCTCCGGACACTCGTCGATGAACGCCGCCTCGTTCATATATTACATGGTGATTTTCTACTCCATCATCAACCCCGCCAAGGACCTCTCCAAGGCCATGTACTCCATACAGAAAGGCCTGGCGTCGATGGAGCGAGTGGACCGCATCCTCAGCGCCGAGAATCCCATCCACGACCCCGCCTCTCCCCTGCCCCTCCCCGCGCCCGACTCCGCAATCGACTACAGTGGTGTCACCTTCGCCTACGCCGACGCGCCCGTGCTCTCAGACATCGACCTGCACATCCCCGCCGGCGCCACCGTGGCCCTCGTGGGCCAGAGCGGCTCCGGAAAGTCAACGTTGGCCGACCTGCTGCCGCGATTCTACGACCCCCAGCAAGGTGCTATCACCATCGGCGGCCGCGACATCCGCGACCTCTCCGTCCGCGAGCTCCGCTCTCTGATGGGCAACGTCAACCAGGAGGCCATACTCTTCAACGATTCTTTCTACAATAACATCACCTTCGGCGTAGAAGGCGCTACCATGGAGCAAGTGGTCGAGGCGGCCAAGATCGCCAATGCCCACGAGTTCATCATCGCCAGCGAGCAGGGCTACGACACCCCCATCGGCGACCGCGGCTGCCGCCTCTCCGGCGGCCAACGCCAACGCCTGTCAATAGCCCGCGCCATACTCAAGAATCCCCCCATCCTCATCCTCGACGAGGCCACCTCCGCCCTCGACAGCGAGAGCGAGCACCTGGTGCAGGAGGCCCTCGACCGCTTGATGCGCGACCGCACCACGCTCGTCATCGCCCACCGCCTCTCCACCATCCGCGGCGCCGACCTCATCTGCGTCATGCACGAAGGCCGCATCGTAGAGCGCGGCACCCACGACGAGCTCATCGCCCTCGGCGGCTACTACAAGCGCCTCGTCGACATGCAATCCTTCTGACCAGACATGAGAGTCTCGGCCGTACGTTCGGTGCGGCCGCCCGAAAACGTCAAGGATTACGCCCATGACGAGAATTATGGGAGCCCACGGAGTGGGCGGGTGTATGGCAGCCGTGTTTTTTAACCCACGGAATACCAAGGTTTTATATAATATTCCCCTCCCCTGCGAACCAGGAGAGGGGGTAAGGGGGTGGAGCAACCAGCGGAGGTGCATTTCTGCGGTCGCACCGACCGTGCGGCCATACAATCGTGGGAAACCCTCACGCGCCCCAAAATGTCACCGGAAATCAGCGGATGCCGGTGAGTTTGTGGGTCTGGAGGCTGAGGCGCCAATGGGGGTGCTTCAGGATGTAGACTATGGTGTCGTCGACGTTGACGCGGCCGCCCATGTCGCAGGGCTGGAGGCTGAGCGCCTTATAGTCAAACTTGAGCAGGTAGGCCTCCACGTCGTGGCCCTGGAATACTACTTTCAGTTCATCGACCTTACGCAGGGCGTATTCGCCATCGGGGCCGTCCTTGGGCGAGCACGTCACCCAATCGATGCCCTTGGGCAAAGGGAGCGTACCGTTGGTTTCTATTTGAATATAAGCGCCGATGCCGCGCAGCGCGTCGATGAGCTCGGCGTCGACCTGCATGGAAGGTTCGCCGCCGGTGAGCACCACATGGCGGCCGGGATTTTGCGCCACGGCAGCGGCAATCTCCTGAGCGGTCATGGGCGTGAAGGCGGCGTGGTCTGTGTCGCAAAACGCGCATCGGCGGTTGCAGCCGCTCAGGCGCACAAACGTGGCGGCACGGCCTGTGTGGTAGCCCTCTCCTTGCAGAGAATAGAAGATTTCGTTGACCTTATACTGCTTGCTCATAGGTCGTTAGTCTATCTCGTAAGCCGCCATATTGCCTTCCGACTCCTGAATCTCAACGCGAAAGCAGTTGGGCACGCGCTCGCAAATCCAGCGGGCGATGTTCTCCGCCGTGGGGTTGAAATCAACCACATCGTTGAGGCAAGCATGGTCGAGCTGGCCCATTACGGTGTCTTTGATGGCGGTGAAGTCTGTGACCATGCCGTTGGCGTCGAGCTGGGCGGCGCGGCAGTGCACGGTTACGATCCAGTTGTGGCCGTGCAGGCGCGAGCACTTGCTCTCGTAGTCAAGGCTCAGGCTGTGGGCGGCCGATATTTCGATGCGTTTAGTTACGTAGTACATTTGGCTTGTGCTATGGCATTTGTGTGTTTACTCCAAGGGCTGCTTGAGCTCCAGGCCCATGCTCTGGCCCAGGGCGGCGACGTAGGCTATGGCGGCTTCGCGGGTCATCTCCACCTCGCATTCCTTCTGGGCGCGGGTGAGGGCCTGCATCAGGGTGCCCACAGTGGGGCTGGGGGTTAGGCCGAACATGGTCATGACCTCGTTGCCGTTGAGCGAGGGGCGGAAGGCCGCGTCGGCATCCTTGGCTATGATGGCGCGGAATTTGCTCTCCACTAGGTCGAAATTCTCGAGGAAGCGCTTCTTCTTGGCGATGTTTTTTGACGTGATGTCGGCGCGGGCCAGGGTCATGAGGTCGGCAAGGTCGTTCTCGGCATAGTTGATGAGACGGCGCACGGCGCTGTCGGTGACCTCGTCCTCCACCAGGGCTATGGGGCGCATGTGCAGGTCAACCATCTTCTGCACATATCGCATCTCCGCGCCCAGGGGCAGGCGCAGGCGGCGGAAGATGTTGGCCACCATTTTGGAGCCCACGTAGTTGTGATTGTGGAAGGTCCAGCCCACGGCGTTGTCCCAGCGTTTGGTGACGGGCTTGGCGATGTCGTGGAGCAGGGCGGCCCAGCGCAGCCAGATGTTGTCGCTGGCGGCGGCCACGTTGTCGAGCACCTCGAGGGTGTGGTAGAAATTATCTTTATGTCCGCGGCCGTGCATCACCTCCACGCCACGCATGGCGGCGAGCTCGGGGAGGATGATCTCCAGCAGGCCGCTGCGCAGCAGCAGGTCCCAGCCCACCGACGGGCGCGGCGAGGCCATGATCTTCTGCAGCTCGGTGGTAACGCGCTCCACGGTGATGATGCGTATGCGCTCGGCATTGCGGGCGAGGGCCTCGAAGGTGTCGGGGTGTATCTCGAAGTCGAGCTGCGTGGCGAAGCGCACGGCGCGAAGCATGCGCAGAGGGTCGTCGCTGAAGGTGATGTCGGGGTCGAGGGGGGTGCGGATGATGCGCCGCTCCATGTCCTCGACGCCGCCGAAGAGGTCGATGAGCGTGCCGAAGCTGTCGGGCGTGACGCTCAGGGCCATGGCGTTGATGGTGAAGTCGCGACGCGAGATGTCGTCGGTGAGGGTGCCGGCGGTGACCTCGGGATTACGCGAATCCTCATGGTACGACTCGCGGCGCGCGCCCACGAACTCCAGCTCGAGCCCGCGGCGTTTCACCTGGGCTGTGCCGTAGGTCTGGAACACGGACAGATGCGTGCCGCGGCCCAGGTCTTCGGCCACGGCGCGTGCCAGGTCAAGGCCGGAGCCCTCGGTGACGAAGTCGATGTCCTTCGACTTGCGCCCGAGCATCAGGTCGCGCACGTAGCCGCCCACCACGTAGGCGCTCACGCCCAGGCGCTGGGCTGTCTGGCCCACCTGGCGGAATATCTTCTTGTCGATTAGCTGTGCGAGGTTCGTTTCCATTGTTAGATTTCGTTTGGGCCGTCAAAGGGCCAGGGGCGTAAGCTGCTCGGGGGCGAGGGTGAGGCACTGCATGGGGCCCTCGGCGGTGACGGCGTAGGTGTTCTCCACGCCCACGGCGCCGCATCCGGGAATCACGAATTTGGGCTCGAGGGCGATGACGTTGCCCTCCTCCAGCACCTGGCGCGAGCGGGGCGCGATGACGGGCCATTCGTTCACCTCTATGCCCACGCCATGGCCCACGAAACCGGCGTGCTGGCGGTGCCCCATGAAGCAATGCTCAAGGCCGGCCTCGCGCGCCATCTGATGCGCGCGGTCGTACATCAGCTTTGCCTCCATGCCGGGGCGGCCCATCTGCTGCAGCTCGGCGCAGATGGCGCGCGAGAGCTCGTGGGCGCGCTGTGCCAGCTCGGGCAGCAAGCCGCGGGCATAGGTGCGCGTCATGTCGGTCATGTAGCCGGTGAAGTTGCCGTTCATGTCCACCATCACGGCCATGCCTTCGATGATCTCCAGGCCGCTGGCACCCACGGGGAGCGAGGGCGAGGCGCCGGCTCCGCCCATGGCGAAATCGTAGGGCGAGGGGGCGTCGGCGTTGTCGCCCACCAGCAGGCTGCCCATGTGCAGCTCCATATCCTCGCCGCTGACGCGGAACTGCCCCAGGCACCCTTCGCGGCGCAGCTCGGCCTCGATGGCGATCTGCAGGTCGATGTCAGTCATGCCGGGGCGGAAGAGGGAGGGTATGCGCTCGTAGACGATAGTCTGCTGGCGGCCGCTCTGTGCTATGAACTCCAGCTCGAGGGCGTCCTTGCGGCTGCGGGCGGTCTTGAGGGCCGCGGTGCAGTCGGCTATATGCTCGGCGCCAAGGGCGGCCTGCAGGCGCACGACCGTGGCGTATGGCACGACGCTAAGCTCCAGGGCCACGCGGGTGGGAAGCGTGATGCCAAGCTCGGCCACGGCCGCGGGGATGTTTTCTGGCTTGTGGATTGACACCACGCGCTCGCCGCGCAGGTGCACGGGGCGCTTGACGAACCACACGGGCTCCTCGCCCTCCACAAGCAGCGCGTAGCCGCTGAAGACGCGGCCGGTGAGGTAGTAGAGGCACGCGTTGGTGCTCACCAGCGCGGCCTTCGCGCCCTCCAGGGCCTGAAGCACGCGCCGGCAACGCTCCATGCTCACCTGCCGGGGCAGCAGGAGCAACGGTTCAACGGCATATTCGCGGGTATGCTCTGTCATTGGTACTGATGCTGAAAAAGAGGTTAGACTCTGGGGGCGGCCTTCACTCGGGCACGAAGATAACGCCTACCTGCTCAATGCCTTCCACCACATCGGGGCGCATCACATGGCGCACGCTGATGGGGCTTCCGCCCTTGGCGCGGAGGCCCTGGACGGTGTCGACGCGCTGATAGCCCACGCCCACGCCGGTACCGAGCCAACGGCCGCGGGGGTCGGCGAGCTGTATGCTCACGGTGTCGCGGCGCAGGGTGTCGGCGGCGGCGTAGGTAAGCTCCACCCACAGGTTGGCCCACTCCAGGTCGGCGCGGTGGCGCACGGCCACGGCCACGCGGCCCATGGGCGCGGCGGCCGACGTGTCGGCCTGGAGCGTCACGGTGTCAGCGTAGGCCCAGCCCTCGGACGGCATCGTCTGGTACGCGCTGCGCTCAGCGGGGGCGGTGCAGCTCGCGATGATGGCCGCCAGGGCGGTGATTATGAGTAATATGGAGGAGTTAAGCTTCATGTCGAGGGGATGGCGGGTGGTCACTCTTCGGCCTTGGGCGCGGAGCCGCCTTTGCCTCGGCCACGGCTGCGGCGCTGGCCTTGCGGTCGGTCGCCGCGCTCGGGTCGGGGCTGCTGACCTTCGCCGCGGGGCTGCTGCGGCTTCTGGCCCTCGGGGCGCTCGCCGCGGGGCTTGGCGGGGCGGCGGGGCTTGTCGCCTGCGGGGCGGTCGCCCTTGGGATGCTCGCC
>CAZSHV010000020.1:10154-24479 GCA_964606815.1 uncultured Bacteroides sp.
TTTGGGGCGGTCGGCAGCGGGCTTGGGGGCACGCTCGGCAGCGGGGGCCGGGGTGCCTTCGCCTTGGGGCTTCGCGGGCTTCTTACCCTTGCGTTTGCGCTTTTTCTTGTCGAAGCGGGTGAGGTCGTCCTCGCCGAGTATGTCGCCGAACGCGGCTCTCTCCTTGGGCTTCTCCTCGCCCTCGGGGATGAGCGACAGAGGCTTCTCGCCCTGCTTGTTGAGCTCGATCACCTCGAAGGCGCGGGCGGCGCTGATGGTCACGAGGTTGGCGGCAAGCTTGCGGTCGGTGGAGTAAGTGATCTCTCGCTTGAAGATGTCGGTCTTGAAGTGGTAGTATGTGGCGTCGGCGGTCTCGAGGGTGATGTCCTTGGCGGGCATCTCCTTGATGGTCTCCACGTAGGCTGCCACCTCGAAGTTGAGGCAGCACTTGAGCTTGGCGCACTGGCCGGCGAGCTTCTGGGGGTTGAGGGAGATGTCCTGGTGGCGGGCGGCGGATGTGGCCACGGAGACGAATGTGGTCATCCACGACGCGCAGCACAGCGGGCGACCGCAGGGGCCAATGCCGCCGATGCGGCCTGCCTCCTGGCGCGCGCCTATCTGCTTCATCTCGATGCGCACCTTGAAGGCGTCGGCCAGCACCTTGATGAGCTGGCGGAAGTCTACGCGCTCGTCGGCTATATAGTAGAAGATAGCCTTCTGGCCGTCGCCCTGATACTCCACGTCGCCGATTTTCATCTTGAGCTTTAGCTCTTCGGCGATCTGGCGGGCGCGGATCATGGTGGGGATCTCGCGTGCGCGGGCCTCGCGGTATTTCTCCAGGTCGGCGGGGCGCGCTTTGCGGAACACGCGCTTGACCTCGGCCGTGGGCTTGATGTTGGCCTTGCGCATCTGCAGGTTTACGAGGGCGCCGGTGAGGGTCACCTGGCCCACGTCGAATCCGGGCTGGGCCTCCACGGCCACCATGTCGCCGATGGCCAGCTGCAGGCCCTGGGAGTTGCGGTAGTAGCCCTTGCGGGTGTTCTTGAACTGCACCTCCACCATGTCGCTGTCGGCGTATCCTCCGGGGATGTCCTCAAGCCAGTTGTAGCAGTGCAGGTGTCCGCGGGGGCATCGGTCGCAGCCGTCGCACGAGCCGCCGCGGCGGTTGCAGCGGCAGTCGGCAGAGCAGGGCTCGGGGGCGTCGGCGGCGGTGAGGCCGGGCTCCAGGTCGTCTATGTCTTGGATTTCGTCCATAGGGCCCGGGGGTTACTTCGCGTAGCTTACGGAGCGCGTCTCGCGGATCACGGTGATCTTCACCTGGCCGGGGTACGTGAGCTCGTCTTGGATCTTGCGTGCTATCTCGGCGCTGAGCTTTTCGGTCTCGGCGTCGTCGATCTTGTCGGCGCCGACAATGACGCGCAGCTCGCGGCCTGCCTGGATGGCGTAGGTCTTGATCACACCGGGATAGCTCAGGGCCAGCTGCTCAAGGTCGTGCAGACGCTTGATGTATGCCTCCACGATTTCGCGGCGGGCGCCGGGGCGGGCGCCGGAGATGGCGTCGCACACCTGCACGATGGGGGCGAGCAGCGAGGTCATCTCCACCTCGTCGTGGTGGGCGCCGATGGCGTTGCAGATCTCGGGCTTCTCCTTGCACTTCTCTGCCAGCTTCATGCCCAGGATGGCGTGCGGCAGCTCGGGCTCGTCGTCGGGCACCTTGCCGATGTCGTGCAGCAGGCCTGCGCGGCGGGCCTTCTTGGGGTTGAGGCCGAGCTCGCTGGCCATGATGGCGCAGAGGTTAGCCGTCTCGCGCGAGTGCTGCAGCAGGTTCTGGCCGTAGCTGCTGCGGTATTTCATCTTGCCGATCATGCGTATGAGGTCGGGGTGAAGGCCATGGATGCCGAGGTCGATGGCCGTGCGCTTGCCGGTCTCGATGATCTCCTCCTCGATCTGCTTGCGCACCTTTGCCACCACCTCCTCGATGCGGGCGGGGTGGATGCGACCATCGGCCACGAGCTGGTGGAGGGCCAGGCGGGCTATCTCGCGGCGCACGGGGTCGAAGCCGCTGAGCACGATGGCCTCAGGGGTGTCGTCTACGATGATCTCGATGCCAGTGGCGGCCTCCAGAGCGCGGATGTTGCGACCCTCGCGGCCTATGATGCGGCCCTTGATCTCGTCGCTCTCGATGTGGAATACGGTGACGCTGTTCTCGATGGCCGTCTCCGTGGCCACGCGCTGTATGCTCTGCACCACGATGCGCTTGGCCTCTTTGTTGGCGGTCATTCGGGCGTCGTCCATGATGTCGTTGATGTAGCTGGCGGCGGCTGTCTTGGCCTCGTCCTTGAGCGAGGTGATCAGGCGCTCCTTGGCCTCCTCGGCGGTGAGGCCGGAGATATGCTCGAGCTGCTCCTGGGCCTGGGCGCGCATGCGCTCCACCTCGGCCATGCGGGCCTCGGTGCGGGCGCGGTCTTCCTCCAGGCGTGTGCGCTGCGACTCTATCTCGTTGCGGGCGCGCTGGTTCTCGCTCTGCTGCTGGTTGAGCTGCAGCTCGCGCTGCTTGGCGCGGGCCTCCTGCTGCTGCACCTTCTGCAGCCGCTGGTTGGCCTGCTTCTCGGCCTCGCTGGTGATGCGCAGGGCCTCCTCGCGGCCTTCGAGCACACGGTTTTTCTTCATGTCGTCGGCCTGGCGCTCGGCGTCGTCGATGATCAGGCGCGCGCGGCTCTGGGCCGAGCGGCGCTGCACGGCCACTGTCACCCATGCTGCCGCGGCCGCGGCCACTACGGCCACCGCGACGATGATTAGGATAGTTATGATGTTCATTTGGCGGGGATTAGGGATTGATTTATTGGGTTAACGATTGAGAGTTTTCTATGAATAGGCACCCCTGCCGTAGGGGCGCGCGGGCCGTAGGCGGAGCATCGCGCCGCGCCGTGCTGAAAGCCTCTTCGCTATATGAAAAATCTCGGCGTCACCCCCCACTCCCTCGCCGGGCCTGGGGGTCTTTCCCTATGTCCGCGCCGCGGCCTTCGGGGCCATGCCGGGCCATCGCTGGCCGGGGCGGCGGCGGGGCGGGTTCAGCCCACGTCGAGCAGCAGTCGGTCAAGCTCCTGCTCGAAGTCGTTGAGCATTCCCTGGCAGCCGTCCACCTGCTCCTGCAGCTCGTAGTAGAGCTTGGCGTACTGGTAGGCCACCATCGCCAGCACCTCCTCCGGCTTGCGGTCGCGGAAGTCCTGGCACCAGCGCGCCCACACCTTGTTGACGTTGCGCTCCACGCGGTGTGCCATCTCCTCGCGGTCGCGCTGTATGTCCAGGCCTATAGGGGGCTGGTTGGCTATCTTTATAGTGATATGTTGCTGATCTTTCATATGGCTGGGGGCATCAGTCGGTAAGGTCGACGATGCAGCGGTCTATCTCCCGCATTAGATTCGACACCATGGCCCTGGCCTCCTCCACCTGCTCGCGGCTGGGCGAGATGGTGGCTGCGATCTGCAGGTACTCGTTCTGCAGGCGCGCCTGCTCCAGAGCTTTGCGCAGCCCCTCCACCTCTTGCTCAAGCTCGGCCACGCGGGCGTCGGCTTGGGCTTTGGCCTCGGCCAGGCGGGCATGGCGCTCCACGAGCACCTGCGCCTTGCGCGATATAGAGGCAATCACGGCGGAATAGTCAAGAGCCATTGCGTACAAATTTTCGCAAATTTAAGCAAAAGATTCCACAAAACCAAACGCCCCGCCCATTTTGACAAAAATTGCGCGAGAATTAGGATAGCTATCATAGCTATTGTAGCTATCTTAGCTATTTTTTCAAAAACACAGCTGCCGCCGGGCCCGGGCGGGCTCGGCGGCAGTGGATAGTAGTGGTTAATCTGGGATCAGCGGCCGGTGTTCAGCTCTTTGGTGGCTTTGCCGCCCTGCACGCGGATCAGGAATCCGCGCTGGGCGCCGGTGGTGCGCTGGCCCTGGAGGTTGTAGTAGCGGGTCTCGCCTTCAGCGTCGCTGACGGTGATGTCCTCCACACCGGTCATGATCTGGCCGGCGGAGCCGTCTACTGCGAGCTCCTGACCCTTGACCATCACATAGCTGGGGTGGTCGGTGAGGTCAATGATCTTCTCGCCGTTGTCGCCCGTGAGGCTGACGTCGCCGGCGTGGGGCAGGCGGGTGATCTCGTTGTCACCCTCTGCTGCGCGGCGGGCGGCATGCTTGGGAGCGTTGGAGGCTGCTGCGGCTGCCTCGGCGGGCACTTCGCGCTCGGGCACCTCGAAGAGGCGCACCTCGGTCAGGCCCACGGTGCCGGTGGGGTTCTCCCACTTAAGGTCGACCTCTTCGTTCCATGCCTCGTTGAAGGCGTTCACATTGTTCTGGAACACATAGACGGGGCTGAGAATCACGTCGGGGTGCACGAGGGTGCCGTCGGGGTTGGTGAGCTTGGGCATACCCTTGGCCACGGTGACGAAGGCCATGGGGTCGCGGTCCTTTTCGGGGTTGGAGGGGTCGTCGGCGTCGCGGTGGTCGTCGATGTGCATGGCCAGGTGCTCATACGAGCGGTATTCGCCGCCGAGCTTGAGCTCCATGTGGAAGAACATACCGTTGATGTACACATCTGCGGTGGTCTCGTCGGAGGGGTCAGTGTCGAATATGACGTCCTGGCTGGTCAGGTCGGTGTGGCCGATGTAGGTCCAGTCCACGGTGCCGTCGGCCTCGTTCTCCTTATAGGTGAGCCAGATGTTGCCGATGTTGGTCTTGCCCTTGCGCGAGTTGTTCTTGGCCACGACGCTCTGGGCCTCGGTGCCGTAGTTGGCGGTGAAGGAGCTGTAGGCCGACTCAGCGTTGTCGTTGCCCACGAATCGGGTGGCGGCCACCTCAAGCTCGGGGTTGACGGTGCTCAGGGGCGAGACGTCCTCGATCAGGAAGCGGTAGCTGTTGTCCTCGCTCTCGGCGTAGTCCTTCTCCTCGTCGCGGTAGATACCGGAGCCGCGGAGCAGGCGGCGCTCGCCCGTGGTCTCGTTGACAGAGTAGAAGTTGACGGTGTAGTAGATGTCGTAGTTCTCAAGGATCAACGGCGAGATGTTGGGGCGGGTGAACTTGAGCACAGCGTCGAGGCGTCGGGGCTGGATGTCACCGGGCTTCACGAGCACGTCGGTGTGGGTGTTCCAGCCTGCGGGGGCTTCGTCACCGTCCTCGACCTTGACAGACGAGGGAACTTTGAACTTCAGATAGTCATAGTCTCCGTAGGTGTCGGCCAGGGTGCCCTCGTGGCGCGAATCCTGGTAGAGGTAACGCACGCGGTAGGGGTTGGGGATCACGGGGGTGATGGAGGCGTTGTTCTCGGTGGTGAAGGGATTGCCGTCCACAGAGTAGGTAATGGTGGACGTGAGCTCCTTAACACCGATAGAGCCGCGGTTCTCAAGCATGGCGCCGTAGTATTGAACTACATTGCCTTCTTCCAGCTCCACATAGCTCTTAAGAGCGATATATTCCTTATCGCCGTCAATCACTTTGACTTCTTCGTCAACGATAGCTACTTCCTCGGGATGCTCGAAGTTGTCAAGCATCTGCTGCTTGTTCATCACAAACACGTAGTAGTCGGAGGTCCAGTAGAAGTTCTCGGGGTTGGAGGTGATGATATTGAACACTTCCTTGTCTACCTTCTCAACAAGCACTCCACGATACTCATGCTCCTGCACACCGTACTCATGCTCGCGCTGGAAGAAGTAGTAATACTCGGGGATGTCGGGATCGTCAACGTCTTGGCGGTGGTTGATATAAACAGGCTTCTCTGCCGTTGGCTCAATACCAGCCTGCTCCAAATAGCCTGCGACTTCATTTATGCCATCGTCTGTAAGACGGAGCAGCTGCATGGGACGGCACTCTGGGAAGACGGTCGCGTCGTTGAACTGCACCTCGCTGCTCTCATAGCCGTCTTTTACAGCGGCCACTCGTAGGGTAGCAAATGTGGGCAGTTGCAGGGGCTCTGCTCCGGGCTCAATTGCCATGCGAGTGGCGGAGGTGGCGGGATCTGTGCCGTCCATGGTGTAGTATAGGGTAGCGCCCACTGTGTAGGTGGTGGGGCGGGTCACCTGCACGTTGATCACGCCGTTGTCGGCATCGGTGCTGACCTTCTTCAGCTTCGGAGGCAGAGTCTTGAACTGGATCAGGCGCGAGGTGGGGGTGGACTGCACATCGCCGAGCGTCGACATGGCATAGAGCACGCGCTTGGCAGCGTTGCGCTCGGGGGCGGTCATCTCGTTGCCGTTAGCATCGTACCACTTGTCGCCGTCGACATACAGGGTCACAAGGCGAGCGTTGGCGTCAGTGTAGTCGTTTAGCACTGGAGCGTTCTTCAGGTCGCTCCAGTTGTAGAACATCTCTGCGGCGTCGCTGGTGCGGGGGTGCGCCTCGATCTCAACCTTCACCTTATTATTAAAGGTGGTGAGAGCTTGGTCGTATGCCTTATCGCCAGCCTCGTTTAGCACGGTGATAGATGGCTTCTCCACGGTCTGCTCCAGACGATAGATTCGTACGGGGTACGTACCCGAACGACTACCATCGGTTTCGTTTCCATCATTAGTTTTAGCTGTATATGCATTAAAATGCACGAGCTGTCCAACAGGATTGAATCGGATTATCGTCTCTTCCACGCCAGAGAAGATTACCTCAGTCTTATCTGAAATAGTTTCTTTGTGGTAGGTTTGAGTGCTTTTATTCTCGGGTTCTGTTGGCACATAGTCAGGACCTTCGTAAATTTTAAGTGTACCATACATCTTTTGGCGATCGTTCGTGTTGGAAGGTAGCTCCTTAAAGGTGAAGTCTTTGCTCTGACTTACATATACATACTTGCCGTAATCATCGCCAAAATTATTCTTCATGAAGAGGTATCTACGAACGTCTCCTTCCTCATCGTCAGGGCATGGCTGTATGCTGAGCACAAGCACATCCTGGCCGGCATGCACGGTCACAGTGCTGTCTGCGTCGTTGCTTGCAATTTCGCTGGCGGTATAATAATTATTACGACGACTGGTCGAAAGAGCCCAAAGAGCGGGGTTGCCGCTGTAATCGTTATCTGGTACGGTGCCTTGAGGCTTGTGTACCATTTTGGTTGCGGATACAATGATGAACTGGTCTGAGAAATTCAGCTTGTCGCCTTCTTTCACTAATTTGTACGTGCGATCGCTATCAACGCTAAACTGCTTGCTCACGATTTCAGAGCTATTTCCGTCGTATTCGGCCTTTGCCCAGATGGTGAACACCCAGCCAAGGTCGGAGGTGGGGATACCGTCCTCTGGATAGGGCAGCCATGCGCCATCCTCGTGGTAGCGGTAGTAGATCTGCGCGCCTTCTTTGCCGCAGCGCAGCTTCAGCATGGCGCCGTCGGCTATGGTCGAGCTTGCCGGGAACATTGGAGCGGGAATATAGTTGGCACCATGGGCATTAATGACGAGTTTCTTCTCCTCGCCTTTATGGCCATCCTTCTCAGCCCAAGCGGTGACGGTGACCTTTCCGCTTTCAGCGGCCAGTGCAAAATCGCTGCCGGTGAGGATCTCGATACCATCGGAGGGAGTAGCCTTGAAGTTCACGCATTCGCCTTCATTGACAGCTCGCACGCCGAATTGCTGACCCACTATTGCATCAATCTCATCCTCATCAATATCGCCATCTGCATAAGTGAAGACAACCTCACCTACATTGACGATCGACTCAGACAACACGTAAATATATACTGCATCGTTTACTTCGCCTTCATATGTGCGGAAGTATTCCGCATCATTTGACCCAAAACCTCGGATATAATAATTACCCAGTTTAATCTGAGCGGTACCGTCGCTTTTGATATTGAAAATCTTTAAATCTGTTGCTTCTGCAGGTGTGTCTGCAGCTCGGAAGCCGTTCTTTTTGTCTGCAAGATTCAGGTACTTTCCACCCGTCATCAGATACGTTTTGTCGCCTTCCTTTACATATGTGAATACTGCAATCTCTGAATCGGGATTTATCATTATCGTCTGCTCGTCGTTGTTGTAGCCGTCTACATCAACTTTGGTATAGTAACCACCAGACATTTTAGCCATGCCGCCAGGGGCAGAAGTGAGCCCTGTCTCTACTTTTTTGTTGCAGATTACATATTCAGCATCAATCACGAGGTCTTCGTTGCTGGTCACGAGCTTGTAGGTCTGCACCTTCTTGATCGAGACGGTGAAGACAACTTCCTCCGACTTGTACTCGCCGCGCTGGGCATAGACGGTGTAAGTGCCTTCTTCATAGATGGCGGCGGTGGTGCCGCTCTGGGCGGTGCCGTTCACATAAAGGGTGTCGCCAGCCTTGCAGTTTACGGTGACGCTCTCGCCGGAGTAGATAGTCACGTTCTTACCAACGGTCGTGCCCTTGTAGGTGACCACGGGGGCGGCAACGAAGTTGGGGTCGGGCACCTTCACTGTCAGGACTGTCTGAGCGCCCTTCAGGCCGTTGCGCTCGGCCCAGGCTGTGATGGTGGTGTTGCCAACGGCTGTAATCTTCACCTGGTTGCCTTCAAGCAGCTCGGCGTTGCCTTCGGGACTGAAGGTGAAGGCCACGGTGTCGCCATCGTTGGCTGCGAGGATGGCGAAGATGTCGCCGAGCGCGCCGTCGATGGCGGCAGCGGTGACGGCAGCGCCGTCGGCGCCTAAGATCTTGGCCGTGCCGGGAGCCTTAAGCTCGGCGGTGATGGTGGTAGTGGTCGAACCGAGGCCCTCAACTGTGGCGGTGAGGGTGATCACACCTGCGCCCGTGATGGTCACGGTGCCTGTGGAGGCATCATATGTCGCCACGCCGGGAGCGGCGGTGAAGTTGATGTCGCCGCCGTCGGGGGAGGCCACGGTGAATGTGTCGCCGAGGTCAACGAGAATCTTGCCCTGCGCCACGGTCACGCCGCTGATGGCGGGAGCCGAGGGGCCGGCAATGGTGTAGGCAGCGGTGAGGGTCTTCGTCGCGCCTTTGAACTTGTAGGTGGCAACCACGTTGTGCTCACCCGCGCCCTTGAGCGTGATGGTGGCCTGGTGGTTGGCATCGAGCGTGGTGGAGGTTGCTGTGCCGTCTGTGAGGCTCACGAACTCGAAGTTCGCATCGTTCTGGCCGTTGAAGCCGCTGAAAGTCACAGTGACGTCGGTGTTGTTACCTACCGTTCCGGCTGCAGGAGAAATGGCAGCCTCAGGCTCTATGTCGGATTCTTCCAGAGGCACATAGAGTTTATAGAGGTCGACTGCGGTTAGCGTAGCGTTTGCATAACAAGAGAACAATGTATTGCTTTCATTATATTGCAGAATATTGTTTGTAAACGAGCCTTTACACTTTACTGTAACATTCTGGCCAGAATAATCTATTGACCATGCAGTGGGTGTGTTTTGCGCTTTCAGGTAATTCTTACTGCTACTTGCCGCATAAAGATATCCCTTGCTTGTTTTTAAATACCATTTGCCCGCTTCACCTTCCAAAGTGATAACTGCAAGTTTAGCATCGTCACAAGTGATTTTTTGATCAGAATATTTAGCGGTCACAGTGGGGCAATTCTTTCCATCAGCCCATAAGGCCATTGCAATGGTCGGGGTATCGCGCGATACCACAATGATTTTATCGCCGGCAGAGAGCTCGCTTGCGCTGTTTACCTTTACATACACATTACTTTCGGGCTCGGGATCATTTCCCTTGATTTTGACAGTCAGACTTACCGCTTCTGACTTTCTACCGTCGCGCTCCGCGTAAGCGGTGTAGGTTCCGGCAGCGTTGATTGTGTATTCGTAGCCGTTTGTAGAAGCATCGTTCACGAAAAGAGTGGCGTCGGTCTCGCATTCCACGCTTACGTTCTCGCCTTCCTCGATTGTTACGGTGCCGGTTTTTTCGTTGCCATTATAATAGAATTTAGGCGCTGAAGGAGCAGGCACCACTGGACCGGTGGATACATAATATACTTTAATTGCCGAAAATCGACGTTGAGCCGCAAGTTTGACAGACATGGATTGCACTCCCTCTGTGGGGGAGGCTGTCATTATACAGTTTGTGCTTCCAGATAAACTAATTGTACATCCCGTTGCGGTATCTGTTTTTTTATTCCCATTTAATGCGTATGTGGCAGCTGTTGCGGTTAACTCTACTTTAGTTATGAGATATCCTTCCTTTGCAACAAAAGAAAGAATATTTCCTGTATAAATTTGGAGCGCAGGGTCTTTATACTGTGGGTAATACTGTGTTGCCGACCCAGGTTCTACGATGAACGTGATATCACCTAAATCCTTACTTGTAGTCTGCTTTGTCGTGTTGTTCGTTGTAGGAACACCTAACTCTGATAGTTTCAGGTTCAGTGGCTCTTGTTCCACAGCGGCGTGGGTCATGAAGACGCACAGCAGCGACAGGAAACTTAATAATAATTGTTTTTTCATTGAAAGACTATTGATTTTGATTAGTTGTCCGTCTATTGGGCGGCCTATACGTAAGCCGCTTCGCCCCGCTGCCGCTGGGCTGCGAGGTGTGAATTGTTAATAACCGATGTTGTTTGTATACCTGATAGAAATTGTGAGGGGATGGGGGGAGAGAGACGAAAGTGGTATGGAAACCTCGCCGGCGCGGGGCCGCGAGTAGCGTGTAGACGGCTGATTATCAAGCCGGAGGACACATTGGTAAGGGGCGTTCATCCCCGTCCCGGCCGCGGGGCCGGCACACTGGCGGGAATATGACGCGTAGGGGATAAACATCCTGCACCAAATAATGGCGCAAAGGTACGAAAAAATCCCCGCCCGCGCAACACCCCCATGCCGATTTAACAAAAACGCAACAAGGGTGATATTCACAGCACGAAGTTCCCAGATTGTAGAGCCGCACGTTCGTTGCGGCCGCAGCAACATCTACGACAACATTAACGGAGCTCCGGAGGAGCGTGCGTTTGGCAGCCGTGGGTTGTTAACCCACGGAATATGAGGCATTTATATATACCCCCTCCCCGCAACGCGCGGGGAGGGGGTTAGGGGATGGGGGTTATTACATACTGATTGGTCAAAAAATCGCTAACCATTAGGCCCCCCACCCTAACCCTCCCCCCGCATGGCGGGGGGAGGGAGAAGAGGAGAGAGGTGGCACCCCATCCGTGGGTTGAAGACCCACGGCTCCCGAAACGCGCCCCGCCGGGGCGCAGCTGGCATCCGCCTGAACGTGGTCTTCGCTGATTCCCAGAGCGTTACCCCCCGATTGTAGGGCCGAACGGTCGGTTCGGCCGCGGTAACATCCGCACGGGTAAACGTCCAACGAAAACGCATACAGTTTCCCCCGATTGTAGGGCCGAAAGTTCGTTTCTGCCGTTGATAACGCCCGCGACAACGCCAGGGGAGCCCACGGAGTGGGCGGGGCCCGCCGGGGCGCAGCGGGCATCCGCCCGAAAGTGGTCGCGGGCGTTTTCGCGGACGCACAGACCGTGCGGCCCTACATCCAATACGCTGACGTTATGAACATTAAGGGCTGCACCGTGGTACAGCCCTACGTGCGGAGGCATGGCCTCCGAGGTGACGCCTCGTGACGGCCGCATCGAACATGCGGCCCTACAATGTCAGCAATGTTAGCCTGTTAGCGCACGAAAAAAAGTCCCGGGCCTCGGGGGAGGCGCGGGACTTTCGTGTATATGCAGGAGTGAATTATTCTGCTGCGGGTGCTTCGGCTGCGGGAGCTTCTGCGGTGGTCTTCTTGCGGCCGCGGCGGGTAGCCTTGGGTTTCTTGGCTTCCTTGCCGTAGCTGTCGTTGAAGTCGACGAGCTCGATGAAGCAGGTCTTGGCGTTATCGCCGAGGCGGTTGCCGGTCTTGAGGATGCGGGTGTAGCCGCCGGGGCGGGTGGCGATCTTCTCGGCCACTACGCCGAAGAGCTCCTTGACGGCGTCCTTGTTCTGGAGGTGGGAGAAGACGAGGCGGCGGTTGCTCATGTTGTCCTCCTTGGCACGATTGATCAGGGGCTCAGCGTACATGCGCAGGGCTTTAGCCTTTGCGAGGGTGGTGAAGATGCGCTTGTGCATGATCAATGAGATAGTCATGTTAGCCAGGAGGGAGTCGCGGTGGGCTTTCTTGCGGCTAAGATGGTTGAATTTTTTATTGTGTCTCATTGTTGTTTAGTCGATGTTGAGTTTGTACTTAGAAATATCCATGCCGAAGGAGAGGTTCAGGGAATCGAGCAGCTCCTCGAGCTCGGTGAGGGACTTCTTGCCGAAGTTGCGGAACTTGAGCAGGTCGTTTTTGTTGAAGACGACGAGCTCGCCAAGGGTCTCCACTTCGGCGCTCTTGAGGCAGTTGAGTGCGCGGACGGAGAGGTCCATGTCGGTGAGCTTGCTCTTGAGGAGCTGGCGCATGTGCAGGACTTCCTCGTCAAACTCCTCGTTGGTGTCTGTCTCGGGGGTCTCGATGGTGATCTTCTCGTCGGAGAAGAGCATGAAGTGGTAGATTAGGATCTTGGCGGCCTCCTTGAGGGCGTCTTTGGGGAGGATGGATCCGTTGGTGGTGATCTCGAGGGTGAGCTTGTCGTAGTCGGTCTTCTGGTCCACGCGGAAGTTCTCGACGGCAATCTTCACGTTCTTGATGGGCGTGTATGTGGAGTCGATGGCGATGACGTTGAGCTCGTCGTCGCCGGGGTTGCGGTTCTCCTCGGCGCGCACCCAAGAACGGCCCTTGTTGATGTTGAGGGTGATGGTGAAGGAAGCGCTGGGGTCCAGGTGGCAGATCACGAGCTCGGGGTTCATGACATCGAAGCCGGTGAGGGCTTTGCTGATGTCAGCGCCGGTGAACTTGTCGGTGCCCTGCACGGTGATGGTGGCCGACTCGGTCTCGGTGCCCTCCACGACCTGCTTGAGGTCGATTTTCTTGAGGTTGAGGATGATGTTGGTCACATCCTCGATGACGCCGGGGACGGTGTCGAACTCGTGCTTGACGCCGTTGATGCGGATCGACGAGATGGCGAAGCCTTCGAGCGAGGAGAGGAGTACGCGGCGGAGTGCGTTTCCGACGGTGATTCCATAGCCAGGCTCCAAGGGTTTGAACTCGAATTTGCCGTAGAAGTTGTCGGCTTCGAGCATCAACACCTTGTCGGGTTTCTGAAATGCTAAAATAGCCATGGATCGTGAGGTTATTATTATTTAGAATAGAGCTCGACGATGAGCTGCTCTTTAATATTCTCGGGGATGTCGGCGCGCTCGGGCACGTGCAGGAACTTGCCGGCCTTCTGAGCCTCATCCCATTCGATCCAGGGATATTTGCTGTGGTTGAAGCCGGCGAGGGCGTCGGCGATTACTTCGAAAGACTTAGAACGCTCGCGCACGCCGACGATCTGGCCGGGGGTGACGTGGTAGGAGGGGATGCCTACGACCTTGCCATCGACGGTGATGTGGCGGTGGAGCACGAGCTGGCGGGCGGCTGCGCGGGTGGGGGCGATGCCGAGGCGGAAGACGACGTTGTCCAGGCGGCTCTCCAGGAGCTGCAGGAGGATCTCGCCGGTGGTGCCCTTCATGCGCTGAGCCTTGGCGAAGAGGTTGCGGAACTGACGCTCGAGCACGCCGTAGGTGTACTTGGCTTTCTGCTTCTCGCGGAGCTGGACGCCGTACTCGGAAGTCTTGCGACGCTTGTTAGCGCCATGCTGGCCCGGGGGGAAGTTGCGTTTCTGGAGCACTTTGTCGGGGCCGAAGATGGGCTCGCCGAAGCGGCGGGCTATTTTGGTCTTGGGACCTATGTATCTTGCCATTGTGTCTGATGATGTTGCGCATTCCGGCCGGCCGCGTGGCGGGCGGATACGCGGCGTGTAGTGCAGCCGCGGCCCATAGAGAGGTGACTATCTATTTTATGGCCAATAATTCACGTTTACGCCGCTATGTCGCGCCGGCCCGCGCGGCGGGCCTGGCGGAATGCAGGGTTGAGTTGAATGGTGTGGAAGTGTACTAAAAGATTATGATCGTAAGCTCTGAGTGGCTTGCGGTGGTATCACACGCGGCGGCGCTTGGGGGGGCGGCAGCCGTTGTGGGGCAGCGGGGTGACGTCGACGATCTCGACGACCTCGATGCCGGCGCCGTGGACGGTGCGAATGGCGCTCTCACGGCCGTTGCCGGGACCCTTGACGTAGGCCTTCACCTTGCGCAGACCCAGGTCGTAGGCGACCTTGGCGCAGTCCTGCGCGGCCATCTGGGCTGCGTAGGGGGTGTTTTTCTTAGAGCCACGGAAGCCCATCTTGCCTGCGCTCGACCAGGAGATAACCTGGCCCTCGGCGTTGGCTAAGCACACGATGATGTTGTTGAAAGAGGAGTGTACGTGAAGCTGGCCTTCGGCGCTGACTTTGACGTTTCTCTTCTTAGCTGCGACTGTCTTTTTTGCCAT
>CAZSHV010000021.1:0-18170 GCA_964606815.1 uncultured Bacteroides sp.
CTCCGGAGCTCCTTTGAATCTCGTCGTTGACGTTATCGGCGGCCGAACAGACCGTTCGGCCGCACAACCGGGGCAGGTGTGGACGTTTCGTTGGGCGTTCGCACGGGCGGGCGTTTTGGCGGCCGCAACAAATTTGCGGCCCTACATTCTTGGGAATTCATGGACGCTATCGGCGGCCGAACAGACCGTTCGGCCCTACGAAGCGCTTGCCTTCGGCAAGAATTATGAATTATGAATTGATTTTGTGGTGTGGAGGTGCATGCGGCAGGCGGCGCAGTCGAAGCTGAGGCGGAAGCGGGCGTTGGCGTTCTCAATATAGAGCGGAGCGGTGGTGCTTTTCGGCAGCGGCTCGTGCGGGGTCGCTCCATCGGAGCTGCGCCCCAGGCGCGGGCACTCTCCAAGCTCACGGCGCAGGCAATAGCGCGTGGTCATCACCACGGTATCCTCTGGCACGTCGGCAGGTGCACCTGTCTCAAGGGCTGGCAGTATGCTCTCCGCGCCGTGGTCAAGGTAGAACTGGCGGGCGAGGACATTGGCCACATTGTCGTGGTATGTGAGTACGGTGGAAGGCAACTCTGCGCAGCGGTCCTCTGGGCGACGCAGCTCTCGCTGATACGTGGCACGACGCTGACGGTCAAGCGCTTCAATGGCTTGGCGTCGAAGCGCGGTGAGCGTCGAGGCGGGGATAAAAACATCGGGAGGCACCAGGTCGTTGACCTGCGAGGCTGAGTAAACAGTATCGCCGAGCTTTGTCAGCACCCGCGCACGAGCATCTGTCTGCGGCGTGCGAGCCTCGGAGGGCTCGAAAGGCACTGCCACCTCCGCATAATCCTCGCCTGTACGCGCGCATAGACATAAAGAATTATTACCCGCCATGCGCAATGTAAGATTCAGATCAAGTAGACGCTGTGCTGTGGGCCGCGCAAGGGCCGTCTCCTGCTCTGTGTCAAGATTGCGATATAAGGTGGCCCCCGCAGGCACGTCAACTGGCTTGAGCGGGAAGACACGTCCGGCCTCCACGCGGTTGGCGCGGAATCCGGCAAAGCTGCCGTCCTTGCGGAAATATCCCAGGCCATCGCCGTTGTGCAGTTCGGCCGTGGCGTCGACTTGGAGGAAGCGGCCTCGGTTAGCCGTGACTTTGCCAACTGGGAGGCCCACCCATTTGGGGGTAAGGTGCGAGGCCATCTTGCCATTGCCCTCACCGTCGCGACCGGCGAAGAAATAAGATGTGAAGCCGCGGTTGAAAGCCTGCTCCACGCGGGGCTCGAAAGTCAGCACGGAGCGGCCCTGCGAGGCACGGCAAAATTTGTCGGGATGCTCGGCAATCAGCTTATCAAGAGCCCGACGATACGCCCCGACGACGGTTTTGACGTAGGCGGCATCTTTGAGTCGACCTTCGATTTTGAACGACTGCACTCCGGCCATGGCCATCGCGGGGAGCTGGTCCAGGCGGCGCATGTCGCGCAGCGAGAGCAGATGCAAGTCGCGGGCGAGCACACGGCCGTTGGCGTCGGTGAGCGTGTAAGGCAATCGGCACATCTGGGCGCATCGGCCGCGGTTGGCGCTACGGCCACCGGTGGCGAAGCTGGCCTGGCAGTCTCCGCTATAGCTCACGCACAGGGCACCGTGGACAAAGGCCTCAAGGGCCACGTCGGCGGGTACCGCCTGGCGCATCTCTCTGATTTCCTGCTCGCTGAGCTCACGCGGGAGCACCAGCTGCGAGAAGCCGCAAGCAGCGAGAAAGGCGGCCTTACGGGGCGAGCGCATATCGCACTGCGTGCTGGCATGGAGCGCGATAGGGGGGATGCGCATGCGCAGCAGAGCCATGTCTTGGACAATCAGCGCGTCGACACCGGCGCGGTAGAGGCTGTCGACGAGAGCCTCCACCGCGGGAATTTCGGAGTCGAAGATAATGGTGTTGAGCGTCACGTAGACGCGGCAGCGGTAAGCGTGCGCGAAACGGCACAGCTCGGCGATGTCCTCGATAGAATTGCCTGCCGCGGCGCGCGCGCCGTGCGTGGGGCCACCGATGTATACCGCATCAGCGCCGTGGAGTATAGCATGGCGCCCCACCTCGCAGTCGCGGGCAGGGGCCAGGAGCTCAAGGGGTATGGGACGAGGCTGCGTCAACGCTGCGCGGTGAAGAGGTCACCGCCGGCGATCACGCTTTGGTAGGCGTACAGGCCGGCCTCGGAAGCCTCGACGGTGATGAAGTCGCCGGAGGCGGTGGGGAGCATCAGGTGGTCGTCGTCAACCCAGGTGAAGAGGGTGTGGCTCTGGCCGTCGGCGCCGATGGCGCTCCAGGTGCGGGAGGCGGCGTCGAAGTCGAGGCGCACGCTTGTGCCGGAGTCCATGCGGGTGATGGTGTAGCCCTTGCCGTCGCAGTCCACGAGGTACTTGCCATCCTGACCCTCGATCATGCTCTTGCCCTTAGCCACGGGCGATGTGCCACTCCAGAACTCGATGCTGTTGATCACGATCAGGTCGGCGAGCGCGGACACCTCGTAAACGGGCACGATGCAGAAGGCGATGAACACCAGCTCGTTGACGAACTTGTTGGAGACCTTCTGGTTCCAAGCGAGGAGCTTGTTAGTGAGCGAGAAGCTGCCGATGCAAGAGGGCAGCGTGAGCGTGCCGGCGAGCATGCACACCACGGCTACGCGGATGAAAGTTTTCTTCATATTCTATTGTTAATTAATGGATTATCAAATTATAGCCGAGCGGGGTCAGGCTTTGATCTTGGCTTTGCATTTGTCGTAAAACTCATAGACCTCGCGGACGTAGCCCGTGGTCTGCGTGCCGCGGAAATAGCCGTATTTCACGTCGGGGGCGTTATAATATTCTGGGTTGGCCTTAAGCAGCAGGGCGTCGGCGACGTTGCTGTCCCAACGCGTGGGGTCGTGGCCTGTGCGCGAGGCGATGGTGATGGCATCGTAGATGTGGGCGATGCCGCTGTTGTAGGCCGCTACGATGAATTTCTGTCGCTCGGCCTTGTCCGGCACGCGGGAAGCCAGGGACCGGTCGAGGGCCGTAATCACCTTCACGGCCACGTCGAGGGCTGTTGCTGGGTCGTCGAGGGCCTCAGGCTCCACACCGTAGGCGCGGGCCGTGGCGGGCATCACTTGCATCAGACCGCGGGCTCCGGCCCACGACACCAGGCTGGGGTCGAAGCGGCTCTCGCAATAGCACATGGCGGCGAGCAAACGCCAGTCCCAGCCAATGGAGGCGGCAGTGCGGCGCAGCAGGTCGTCGTAGGGCGAGAGGGTGCCTCGGCTGAAGTCAAAGTCGGCGCGAGGGGGAGCGGCGCGTTTGCTCAGCTCGAAGTAGCGCTTGAGCTGCATAGCGTTCTCCTGGCGAGGCTCGTCGCCAGAGAGCCAAGCGTCCACGGAGTCCGCGAGCCACTGGTTCTCGGGCACCACGGCCCATGCCGACTTCTGCCCGAAGCTAATGGCGAGGCTGATGTCGAGAGCCGGGTAATAGGTTTTGTTCACGCGGGCGATGTCGCTGTCAACCACGGTGAGCGGTATCTCGCCGGAGGCCACCATGCCTATTAGGTCCTCTGTGATGAGTGTGTCGCGGCGCACGGCGCACACGTCAATGCCGCCACCGAGCTCGGCGTTAAGATTGGCCAAGCGTTGTGAATATTTTGAATCAGCCTCGACATACACCTGGCGGCCAACCAGTTGGGTTACGTCCGTCACCAGCGAGTCGCTGCCGCGGGGCTGCACGAGCACCTGCGAAGTCACGCTCACAGGGCCGCAGGGCACCACGCGCCCGCGATATTGCGCCGTGACGGGCACCTCGTAGGCCAGCAGGTCCACCTCCCCGCTGTCGAGCATGGCCACAGCGGCTGCGAGCGACGGGGCCACGCGCAGGTCGAGGGCTATACCCTTTTGGCGCGTCATGGCCTCCACGAGGGCATAGTCGTAGCCCATCTTTTGGTCGCGGTAGATGAAATAGGAGGCTGGGCTGTAGAGCGTGGCCACGCGCAGGGTGTCCGGCAACTCATGCTTGGGCGCATCGTCCACGGGCGCCGTGCGCGAGCACGAAGCCAGGGCCAGAGTCAAGGCCAGCGCGAGATATGTGCGGACAGCGAGCAAGGGCTTGGACTATGAGAGAAAACGTGGGATTAATAGTCGAAGGTGCCGTGCTCGGTGACGATGGTCAGCGAGTTGGTCTCGGCATCCTCCACATGGCCCACCACCTGAGCGTCGACGCCAAAGGAGCAGGAAATCTCGATCACGCGCTCGGCATCCTCGGGAGCCACGTAGAGTTCCATGCGGTGGCCCATGTTAAAGACCTTATACATCTCCTTCCACTCCGTGCCGCTCTGCTCGCGGATGGCGCGGAAGAGCGGGGGGATGGGGAACATGTTGTCCTTGACCACGCGCTTGCCCTTGACGAAGTGCATCACCTTGGTCTGCGCGCCGCCCGTGCAGTGCACCATACCATGGATGCGGGGGCGCATCTCATTGAGGATGGCTTTGACGATGGGGGCGTATGTGCGCGTGGGCGATAGCACGAGACGGCCAGCGTCTACGGGCGCGCCCTCCACGGGGTCGGTCAGGCCATAGGCACCGCAGTAGGCCAGGTCGGCAGGCATCGCGGGGTCGTAGGTCTCGGGGTAGGCGTCGGCCACAGCGTGGCAGAACATATCGTGGCGCGCGGATGTGAGGCCGTTGCTGCCCATGCCGCCGTTATAGCTGTCTTCATATGTGGCCTGGCCGCTGGAGGAGAGGCCCACGATGACGTCGCCGCCCAGGATGCGGGCGTTGTCGATGACGTCAGCTCGGCGCATGCGGCACGTCACAGTCGAGTCCACGATGATGGTGCGCACCAGGTCGCCCACATCGGCTGTCTCGCCGCCAGTGCTATAGACACCCACGCCGTAGCCGCGCAGACGCTCAAGCACGCTCTCGGTGCCGTTGATTATGGCCGAGATCACCTCGCCGGGCACCAAGCCCTTGTTGCGGCCTATGGTCGAGGAGACCAGGATATTGTCCACAGCTCCGACGCAGAGCAGGTCATCGATATTCATGATCAGAGCATCCTGCGCTATGCCCTCCCACACGGAAAGGTCTCCCGTGGCGCGCCAGTAGGCATAGGCCAGAGCCGACTTGGTGCCCGCGCCGTCGGCGTGCATGATGTTGCACCACTCCGGGTCACCGCCCAGTATATCAGGGATGATTTTGCAGAAAGCACCCGGGAAGATGCCCTTGTCAACGTTGCGGATGGCCTGGTGCACATCCTCCTTGGCGGCCGAGACGCCGCGGCGCATGTATCTGTCGTCGCTCATAATATTCGATGGAGGGATACGTGATGAAGTATGAATAATCGCGAAGTTACGAAAAATCTCCCACTCCCCCCACCCCACCGCGGAAAATGTAAGGAAAAAGATGCCCAGAATGGAAATTGCAGTGTCGGACAGTACTATATCGTTGTTTCAGTAGTCGAACAAGTCCAATAATACCGCCGTTAAATCGCTTTTCTCCGATTCGGAAATTTCGCCAATCAGATTTCCTAATCTTGATTTGTCGACCGTTTTAATCTGGTCAATGGCGGCATAGCTGTCATTTTTTAGCCCGCTCTGACTGGTCGCTTTAATAAGGACTCTTGTCGGGAGCTGTCGTGATGACGATGTAAGGGGAATGATGATTACTGTGCGCACATATGCGTTCATCTCGTCGGGCGAGATTACTATGCATGGTCTTGTTTTCTGCATCTCGGCCCCTATCGTGGGGTCAAGATTAACAGGGTAAATCTCAAATTTTCGCATTGTCGTCATGCCTGTTTTACATCAATTCCTCGGCTTCTGCGTCGAGATAGTCGGGCAGAAGCATCGCGTCTTCACCCTCTAATGCGTATTTTTTGAATGCGGCGTCCCAACCTTCGCGTTTTGTTTTGGGTTTGGAGATGATAATCTGATTGTCTTTGAATTCAATGTTAACAGACGAGCCTTTTGTGAATCCTCCTTCAGTGGCGATAAACCGAGGAATTATCACACCTAATGATGAACCTACTTGTGAGATTTTTGCTAACATATTGGCTTAAATTTGTGAATTTGAGTAAGGATGTGCTTAGCTGGATTTATCTTCATTTCCAACGCTGCAAATGTAAGAAAAGTTATTCAAAACCACAATTAAATTATAATAAAATTATAATTTGAATATATTCCGATGTTGTCTTGGCGGCCGTACAGTTCGTTTCGGCTGCGCATACGCCAACGACGATAGCACGCCTATCCCCATAGATAACCCGCCCCACCTCGGCTTTGGCCGGGGAGGGGCGGGTTAATTTTAATTAGCAGGGTCACTTCACCAGCATGCGGGAGGCGGCGCGGGTGCCGTCGGCGCGGGTAGTGACTTTGATGTAGAGGCCCGGGGCCGGGGTGCCATGCACCAGCGTGCCCTGCAGGGAGTAGTACTCTTCAGCCACGATGTCGGCGTCGGCCGCAGCGTCGGTGATTCCGGTGGTCTGGTCGGCAGTGGTGAATATGGCCTGGTTAGCCACATAGCTATCGTTATATCTGACATAACCAAAGTATGTGGTCTCATAATCCAGGGCTGGAACCGCGCCGCGGAATGTCACGGTGACGGTCTCGCCCGCAGAGATGCTTACGGGCTCTGAGGTAATTGATGCGACTGGATATACGCTCTGGCCCACGATGTATGGGAAGATGTACATTCTGAAGCTGCCCTGATATTTGAACGAGGTGCACGTTACATCAATGGTCAGGTGCACGTCAGAGGGAATTACCGCGGAGCTGTTGCCCACCACTTCGAGGGTGCCGAAGGTGAGCTTGAGCTCGGGAGCCTTGGCCACAGTGACCTCCACGGGAGTGTCGGTGATGCTGTTTCCGGAGGCGTCGACAAAGCCCAGCTTGTAGGTGCCGGCAGCCACACTGGAGGGCACGGTGATGTAGTAATCAAAAGTGGCCTGCGAGTCTGCAGCCACATCAACGGCCATGGCAGTGCCGGTGAAGACCTTCTTCGTGCCTGAGAACAGAGCTGCGCTGATAGAGCCGGAGTAAGGCGCGCCGCCGGTATTATCGAGTGTTACAGTGACCTTGGAAGGATTGGCGATGTAGAGCACCTCTGGGGTGATGCCGGAGGTGTGGACGTCGGCCGTGAGGGCGTTGAAGTTAATCTCGGTATCGGTGACGGTGGCGCGGTTTACAGGGGCGCCGTAGGCCACGCGCACGTCTTTCCAGTCGCCTACCAGGCCGTTGTCATCGCGCAGGCAGAAGGTGGGCACCACGTCATATTCTCCAACGGGCAGGTCCGCCTTAAGCGGGAGGTCAATATAGACGTTGAGCGAAGCGTAATAGTAGCCCGAAGGCAGGCTGATGTTTGTCCAGCCCATGCAGTTGACGTGCTCACCGGTGGTGCGGTTGACGAAGGCTATGCCCAAGCGCGCGTCGATAGGCGAGGCATATGAATCGTTGACCAGGGTGCTGATAGTCACCGTGATCTCAGAGTCAAAGGGCGCAGATGTGGCCGAGATGGTCATGCCGGCGGCGGTAAGCATTGTGTAAACCTCGTCGGTGCCTGAGGGGCGGCAAATATCCACGAGCACATGCTGCTCGGAGCTGTATCCTGCGTCAGAGCCACCTATGCCCTGATTGTCGGGGTCGAGAGCGGAGAGCAGGAAGTAGCCGTCGCTGGTGCCACCCCAGCCCCAGTTGATGTGGAAGAAGCCGTCGGTGGAGTATCCGTCGCACACGAACGAGTGGCCGCTGCTGGCGTTGCGTCCACCGTACTGCACGGGCTGCTTCTTGACCAACTGGTCATAGATGATGCCTTCCCACTCCTCGGTGCCGTAGAACTCGCGCTCGAGGTATCGCACGCCCTTGTCGTAGCCGAAGTTGTCGATCAGGGCGTTGCCCACGAGCTGCATGACAGCGCCGGAGGAGCTGGCGCCGTAGCCCATGTTCACGCTATATCCGCAGGCCTTCATAAGGGTGGCCACGGCGGTCTTCTGTGTGCTGGTGACGGAAGAGGAGGCGTAGGTGTTGAGCATGTTGTCCCAGTCAAAAGTGGTCTTGCTGAAGTCCATGCTGTATGTGGTGCCACTCACGGTGACCGATCCGGTGCCTGTGCCGGGGCCCTGTGGCCACTGGTGGTAGTTCATGATCTGTGCCATGGCCGTGGCCACGCAACCTGTGGGGGCTGTGGTGTTGCCGATTTTCGGGCAGAGGTCGTTGTAGGGCGCGCTCTGGTTCCAGAGGGTCTTTACCAGCGGGGCGATGGCAGCGCGGTCTGCGCGAGCAGATGGGGCAAAGGTCGGCGCACCGTGGCTCTGGGCCCATGCAATCTGGTCGGCATATTCGCCTAACCATCCGAGCATGTTCTCAGGTATGTTGTTAGGGTCGAAGGCAGCGTCGTCGGAATATCCGAGCACAGGGGCGGCCACATCGTCGGCCGCGAGCACCATGAATCCGCTCTCGCCGCGCGAGAACACGTAGGCGGCGGGGGCATCGAGGCTCTCAATGCTCTGGGTGTAAAGCAGTCGGGGCTGAGGACCGGCGGGGGCCGCTTTCATGATTGGAGCGGCTGCCATAGCGCGCTGCAGAGCGGCTTCAGGAGTAAGCGTCTCTGCCATAGCTGCCGCTGGCGCAGTCGCCGCAAGCAGAAGTAGAACACTATGTTTCATCTTCATAATGTCATAATTAGAAAGTAAGAATAGATATAATATATAATGTGTAATAATTTAGTCCTTGGGGTTGATGCACTGGGCGAAGGTGTCGGCGAAATAGTCGGGCGCGGCGGCTTGCAGGGCGTCGAGTGTGCCGTTGCCGTAGGAGACGGCGCACGTGGGGCAACCGGCTGCGCGGCCCATGAGTATGTCCACATCGGCATCGCCCACCACCAGGGTATCTTCGGCCTTCCAGCCGGTGCGCTCAAGGACGAGCAGCACAGGGTCGGGAGCAGGCTTGCCATGGGTCACGCTCTCGGCTCCGACTATCTCCTGAAACCAATCTTCTATGCCAAGGCCGCGCAGATACTCGCGCAGGGAGCCCTCGCGGCGGCTGGAGGCGATGGCCATGCCTATGCCCTGGGCGCGCAGCTGCTCGAGGCTTTCGCGCACGCCAGGGAAGAGCTGCTCGGCAGCCTGGGCGCGCAGCCTCTCGTAGTTCTCGCGAAAGATGCGCGCGAACTCCGTGTCGTTGACGTTGACGTCGGCGTCGGGGTAGAGATGATGCCCGGCCTCGTCGGTGCGTATGCCGATGATGGACCGGCACTGGTCGATGGTGCGCTCGGGCAGGCCCATCTGCTTGATGGTGGCTTGGATGGTGGCCAGGATCACGGCCTGCGTGTCCATGAGCGTGCCGTCGAAGTCGAAGATATAGTGCTTGGGGGTCATACCTATTTATTTCTTTAGCGCGTCTTTATTTCTTCAGCGCGTCGCTGCCGGCGGGGAGGGCTGTGAGGATGGCTTCGCGCGATTGCTCCATGAGCTGGGCCAGGTCGTGGCCGTCGGCTCCGGGGGCTATGGGGCGGTGGATGGTGAGGGTGATATGGCCGGGGCGGGGTAGCCAGCTGGTGCGGGGCATCACCTTGAAGGCTCCGTCGATGGTGATGGGCACCACGGGGAGGCCGAACTCCACGGCCAGCGTGTAGGCGCCGCGCTTGAAGCGGCCCACCTTGCCGTTGAAGGTGCGCGAGCCCTCGGGGAAGACTACCACCGACATGCCGCCGGCGAGCTGCTTCTCGGCGTCGGCCATGGTGGCGCGGATGGCCGAGGGGGAGGAATTGTCCACGTAAATCTGACCCGACACGCGGCAGCTGAAGCCCACGAGGGGGATACGCTCGAGCGACTTTTTCATCATCCAGCGGAAGTTGTGGCCCAGGTAGCCATAGATCGAGAAGATGTCGTAGGCTCCCTCGTGGTTGGCCACGAAGACATAGGACGTGCCGGCGCTGATGTTCTCGCGGCCGCGCACGGTCACCTTCACGCCCGTCATAAAGCAGAATAGGCGCGCCCACAGCCGCGGGGGGTAGTAGCCTGCCCAGCGGCCCATGCCCAGGGCGCTACAGGCTATGGTGATGATGGACGTGACGATAGTGGCCACCAGTAGCACCGGGGCCATGATAAGAATCTGATATATACGATAGAGGATCATGAGCATGGTGGGCAGGGGCTTGTAGTAGAGTGGGTTACTTCTTATGGAACATGCGGGCCATGGCGCGCTTATCGTCGCGCTCGCGGATGGTCTGGCGTTTGTCGTACTCCTTTTTGCCTCGGCCTATGCCAATGACTACCTTGGCCAACCCGCGCGAGCTGATGAACAGGCGCAGGGGCACGATGGTGAATCCGGCCTCGCGGCCGCAGCGCTCCAGGCGGCGTATCTCCTTTTTCTGGAGCAGGAGCTTGCGCTCGCGGCGCTCGGCGTGGTTGTTGTACGAGCCGTAGAAGTACTCGGCGATGTACATATTCTTAATCCACACCTCGCCGTTGTGCACATAGCAATAAGTGTCGACGAGGCTGGCTTTGCCTTGGCGTATGGATTTGATTTCGGTGCCGGTGAGCACGATGCCGGCGGTGAAGGTCTCTGTGATTTCGTAGTCGAAGCGCGCTCGGCGGTTGGTTATGTTGACGTCTTTTGCTTCCATAGCGTGTGTGTCAGATCAGAAGTTTGAAGAATCCCTGGATCAGATAGGGCGGAATCACCAGCAGACAGCAGCCGTAGGCGTAGTATTTCACGGTGTTCTCCTCCTTGATGCCCAGATATCGCTCGGCCTTCCAGAGCACCAGCGACACCCCGGCGGGCAGGATGTAGAGCAGCTCCATGCGCCAGGGCAGAGCGTTCACCAGCGTCTGGCACGCGGCCAGCAGGCCCAGCACGTAGGCCTCGACCGTGACGAACTTATGGGCGGAGGGCTCGCCGGTGTCTGTGAGCTTGCCGGCGAAGGTCTGGAACAGCTGGCCCAGCACGTAGTATGTGACCACGTAGCTGGCCACGGTGGCCATGGCCATCACCACGGCGCCGCCCCAGCCCACATCGCTGCCGCTATATAGGGGCTGCAGCAGCCACGCCGCCGCGGCCGCCCACACCACGGGCATCATGCCGGCCGAGACCAGACGCGCCGGCGACGTCATGCGCGCCGACACGTCCTCCCAGCCCCGCGAGGGCGAGAGCGCGAGTTGCAGCAAGTGTTGAATGAATGTTGCCATGCCTGGGTAAAAGGGTGCTGAATTCGGGGATTTGTGATTGCGTTATACTTATTTAACCACAAAGTTACGAATATTTGGCGGCAAATGTTGTAAATTCGCGTGTAAATTTTAATTAAACATACTGAAATGCTACGCAAAATCGTCTCAATAGCCGGCAAGCCCGGTCTGTATCGCCTTGTGAGCCAGGGCAAAAACATGCTCATCGTGGAGTCTATCGCCGACGGCAAGCGCATCCCCGTCTATGCCCGCGACAAGGTGATGAGCCTGGGCGACATCTCTATGTACACCACCGAGGCCGACGTGCCCCTGGCGCAGGTGATGCAGCAGGCACTCCCCGTCACCGACGGCAAAGTCGTTGACGTCAAGGCCCTGGGCGACGAGGGTCTGCGCGAGCTCTTCGCACAGGTGCTCCCCGACTACGACCGCGAGCGCGTGTATCTGACCGACATCCGCAAGTTCTTCCAGTGGTACAACGCCCTGCTTGCCGCCGGCTTCACCGCTTTCGTCGAGCCTGAAGAGGAGGCCGAGGCCGAAAAAGCCGACGACGCCGCCCCCGCCGCTGACACGGAAAAAGCCGACTGATGGCCTGCGTAATCCGCTACGCGGGCGTCGACCTCTACCGCAAGGAGCTCGACGTGCTGCTCGACGTGAACTTCACCGTCGAGCCGGGCGAGTTTGTGTACCTAATCGGCCGCGTGGGCTCGGGCAAGAGCACGCTCCTTAAGTCCATCTACGCCGAGGTGCCCATAGCCGCCGGCGACGCCGAGGTGCTGGAATACGACCTCACCACCATCAAGAAGAGCCGCGTGCCATACTTGCGCCGCGAGATCGGCTTCGTATTCCAGGACTTCCAGCTGCTGATGGACCGCAACGTCTACGCCAACCTTGACTTTGTGCTCCGCGCCACGGGTTGGCGCGACCGCCACGCCCGCGATGAACGCATCGAGGAGGCTCTCAAGCAGGTGGGCATGTCCACCAAGTCGTACAAAATGCCCCACGAGCTCTCTGGCGGCGAGCAGCAACGCATAGTCGTGGCACGAGCTCTGCTCAACAAGCCCCGACTCATCCTCGCCGACGAGCCAACGGGCAACCTCGACCCCGAGACCGGCGAGCAGATCATGCGCCACCTCCACGAGATAGCCCAAGCGGGCACCGCCGTGGTTGTTGCCACCCACAACCTGCAGCTCCTCGACCAGTTCCCCGGCCGCGTGATGCGCTGCGATGCCAAACGTCTTATCGTTGACGCGCCCTCCGCCCCCGCCGCGCCCTCAGAGGAAGCGCCTGCAGAAGTAGCACCTGCAGAAGAAGCCACTTCGCCCGAAGCGCCCGTTTCTGATGCGGCTGCTCCAGATGCACCCGCTCCTGAAGTGTCGGAGAACACTTCAGCTCCTTCCGACCCCGACCTCAGCGACACCCAAAGCACCGAGGCCGAGGCTTAACATCTTATTTATACCCCCTCCCTCAATGACTCGCCACTTTTTCCTTACCCTCCTCGCAGCCCTCACCGCGCTCGCCGCGGCAGCGCAGGTGAAGCTCGGATTCCCCGCCGAGGAGACTGCCGCCGTGGGCATATATGTGAAGAACCTGCGCACGGGCCGCGTCACGGCCAGCAACGACGCCCACCGCCTGCACGTGCCCGCCAGCATCATGAAATCGCTCACCGCCGCCACGGCTATGTGCGCCCTGGACTCCAACTTCCGCTTCGAGACTCCCGTGGTGCTCGTTGGCGCCCGCGAAGGCGACACCCTGCGCGGCAACATCGAGGTGCGCTCGTGCGGCGACCCCTCCATAGGAAGCAGCCTCTTCCCCCGCGAGCCGCAGCTCGTGGCCGAGATTGTCGACGCCGTCAAGGCCGCCGGCATCTCGCGCATCACCGGCGGCGTGGTGGTGACAGGCAACATGCCCGACAGCGGCGAGCCCCTGAACTGGGAGATTGAAGACGTGGCCTGGCCCTACGGCGCCGGCCTCTTCAGCTTTAATTATAAGGACAACAGCATGCGCCTGTGGCCCGCCTCAGGCCGCACGTCGCCCGTTGACCCCGGTCTGCGCTGCG
This sequence comes from uncultured Bacteroides sp., assembly GCA_964606815.1. GTDB lineage: Bacteria > Bacteroidota > Bacteroidia > Bacteroidales > Muribaculaceae > CAG-873. The sequence continues at coordinate 13,229 of CAZSHV010000021.1, forward strand.
GCGCATACTCGGCCGCCTCAGGCACCACCCTGGTGCGCGGAGCTGGCAGCGACAGCATCACCGTCTACAGCCCCAACGTGAGCAAGCCCGACTGGTGCCTGGAGGTGTCCATGCCCAAGCCCGAGCGCGTGTTCATCTACGAGCTCACCACCGCCCTTCGCGACGCCGGCGTAGAGATTGGCTCCAAGCCTGTGTCAGCCGCCGACCAGAGTGCGCTGCTGCTCACCCACCGCTCGCCCAAGCTCACTCGCATACTCCGAGGCATGATGTTCGAGAGCCACAACATGTTTGCCGAGGCCATGCTTCAGGCTCTGGCTCCCGGCCAGGACCGCGACCAGGCCGTCAAGGCCCTCAAGCGCGTGTGGGCCGACCGCAAGGTCAGCACCGCCCACAATAAAATCACCGGCGGCAGCGGCCTGGCCCGCGGCGACCTGCTCCGCCCCGTCTTCCTGGGCCAGGTGCTCGAGTCTATGGCTGCCGACCGCAAGCTCTCCGCTTCGTTCATCAACCTCTTCCCCCGCGCCGGCAAGGAGGGCACCGTGCGCAGCCTGCTGTCAAAGAGCAAGCTCAACGGCTCCTTCGCGCTCAAGAGCGGCAGCATGGGCGGCGTGCAGTGCTTCGCCGGCTACAAGCTCAGCCCCGCCGGCGTGCCCACCCACGTGGTGGTGGTGATGGTCAACCATTTCACATGCCCCCGCTCGCAGGTCTACCGCTCCATCGAAACATTCCTCGAGCGCGTCACTTCTCTCTAACTTCCCCACCCCTTCCGCCGATGCTGTACATCGTCCCTACCCCCGTGGGCAATCTTGCCGACATGAGCCCCCGAGCCATCGAGGTGCTCAAGAGCGCATCGCTGATCCTTGCCGAGGACACGCGCACATCCGCCGTGCTGATGCGCCATTTCGGCATCGACACGCCCATGGTGAGCCACCATAAATACAACGAGCACGCCACAGCCGCCGGCATCATCGACCGCGCTGCCGCCGGCGAGGTCATAGCCCTGGTGAGCGACGCCGGCACGCCCGGCATCTCCGACCCCGGCTTCCTCCTATCGCGCGAGGCGCGCCGCCGCGGCGTGGAGGTGGTCACCCTCCCCGGCCCCACGGCTTTCGTACCGGCCTTGGTGAGCTCCGGCCTGCCATGCGACAGATTCGTGTTCCAAGGCTTTCTACCGCCCAAAAAGGGACGCGCCACCATGCTCCAGGAGATTGCAGCCCAGCCTCTGACGATGATCATCTATGAGTCGCCGCTGCGCCTGGTCAAGACCCTGCGCGAGCTCGCCGAAGCCTGCGGAGCGGACCGAGAAGCCTCCGTGTCGCGCGAGATTTCGAAGGTGCATGAGCAGACCGTGCACGGCACCCTCGCCGAGCTCATTGCCCACTTCGAGGCCGAGCCCCCGCGCGGCGAGATAGTGATAATCCTCGCCGGTGCCCAGGCCTCCGCCCCCAAGCGCGAGCATAAAAATAAGTATAAGCAAGAAGTCGACGACGAACAAGAATAACCCCCTTCAGCGAATAATCCATAAACAACTATATCTCCCCCATTATGAAAAAATTTCTCCTTATGCTCGCAGTGGCCGCCATCGCGCTCCCTTCGTGCGAGAACAAGAAACAGAAAGAGGAGCTTGAGAACGCCGAGGCCATGGCCGCTGCCACCCGCGAGGAGCTCGAGCTCGCCATCGCCGAGCGCGACCAGCTGCTCGACCTCATCAACGAGGTGTCTTCCGGCATGGACGACATCAAGGCCGTGGAAGGCATCGTGGCTGTGAACACCAGCACAGAGATGACCGACCACCGCGGCAAGATCCACAGCGACATCAACGCCATGCGCTCTGCCCTCGACGAGCGCCGCCAGAAGCTCGAAGCCCTCGAGGCCAGCCTGCGCAATTCCAAGCTCAACAACTCCAAGCTCCAGGCCACCATCCAGGGCCTGCGCAAGCAGATCGACTACCAGGCCGCTCAGATCGACCGCCTCACCTCATCGCTCGCCGACGCCAAGAACCAGATCAACGAGCTGGGCCAGACCGTCGACTCGCTCAACACCACCGTCACTGCCGTAACCAACGAGCGCGACCTCGCTCAGGAAGAAGCCGTGCAGCAAGCCAACCTCGCCAACCAGTGCTTCTACGCCATCGGCAACAAGAAGGAGCTCAAAGACCACAACATCATTGAGGGCGGCGGCTTCCTGCGCAAGAGCAAAATCCTGCAGGGCGAGTTCGACCAGACCTTCTTCACCGCTGCCGACAAGCGCACCCTCACCACCCTGCCTCTGCACAGCGACAAGGCCAAGATCATCAGCGCCACTCCGCCCGCAGGCTCCTACGAATTCGTGAAGGAAGGCAAGCAGCTCGTGCTGCGTATCACCAACCCCGCACAGTTCTGGGGCATCTCCAACTACCTCGTCATCCAAATCGACTGATAAGACGCAAATCCCACACCTACATAGCTCGTTCTGAATCATCCCCCGCTCGGACCCAAATTCAGAACGAGCTTTTTTCTCCCCTAACACCTTTACAACCTTTACACAATTACATCATGAACCTTTTCCACAAACACTTCGCCTCGCCGATCAAGCTTTACGACATCGGCATGGACTACCTCTTCGGCCTCAAAGGCCGTGAGGTAAACCTCGAGAAAGCACACGAATATTTCACCCTCGCCGCCGAGAAAGGCGAACCGCACGCCGCCGGACTCCTTAAAATCACGTTCCGACCTGGCACATGCGAACTCAACGACGCTGCTAAGGCCGGATTTGAACAAATGTGCAAGGCTCGCCGCGCTGCCGACGCAGGAGACCCCCTGGCATGCTATCTGGAGGGCGTAGCAAAGCTCCGCAACGTCAATGACGACTTAATGTATGCCCGCGGCCTCGAATTAGTGCGCCGCTCTGCCCAGAAGCACTTCGCACCCGCAATGTTCGCCTACGGCATGGAGCTCATTAAGGGCAAACGTTGCTCGGCAAACCCATATCTGGGAAAGGAAATGGTGAAAAAAGCCGCCGAGGCAGGCTATATCGAAGCCATCCTCGCCCTCCACTCAATGGGCGATAAAGACCTGGCTGTCGAATTGCTGGAGGACCTCGCCCGAAAGGATGACGCGGAGGCTCTCAGCCAGCTTGCCTTGATTAGAATTGAAGAGAACGATTACGCTTCTGGCATTGTTCTTATGGAGCGCGCCGCCAACCTCGGCAACAGCGTCGCAATGTTCAATTTAGCTCTTGTGTATGAGAAGGGGGATCACCGCGAGCAGGATTTCTACAAAGCCGCCATGTGGTATCAGCGAGCCGCAAACAAAGGAGCAACTCCTGCTATGATAAACCTTGGAGAACTCCTCTCGTTCGGCCCCGAGGAAATGCGTAATGAAAAGGCCGGATTCAAGCTTTATCTTGAAGCAGGCCAAAAGGGAGAGGAAATGGCATGGAATAATGTCGCCACTTGCTACAAACATGGCCGAGGCGTAGAGCAGTCAGCAGAAAAGGCTGAGGTATATTACCTCAAAGCCGCCGAAAACGACTCCTCCGGATCAGCCTTTTATTATCTCTACCTCCTCTACTGCGACGAAATAGCCAGGGAGCGCGATTTAGATAAAGCATACCCATGGCTAAAAAAGGCAGCCGAATCAGGCCATCCTGAGGCCTGCTGGCAACTCGGACATTTCTATAAAAGCGGCATCGTAGTCGAAAAGAACGCTTTCAGTGCCTTGCATTGGTTCGAGAAGGCCGCCGAGGCTGGCTATCCTGAGGCAATTTACGATCTCGGCGAAATGTATTTCCAAGGCAACCCCGTAAGCAGGAATCCCAGAAAAGCCTTCGAATGTTTCTCCAAAGTCGCCGACCAGCTGCCGGCTGCGATGGACCGCCTCGGCCACTGCTATTCCAGCGGCACTGGCTGCGACCGGGATTTGAAGAAGGCCTTCCAGTGCTATAGCATCGCTGCGGAGGCCGGACTCGCCGAGGCCCAGTATGACATGGCCGTATGCTATCGTTTCGGCGAAGCGGTGCCACAGGACTTCTCTAAAGCCATTGAGTGGTACAACAAAGCCATCGCCCAAGGCCACACCAACGCTATGGTCAACTGCGGCATCATATATTATAACGGAATGGGCGTTGAGAAAGACCACGCCAAAGCGTTCGAACTATTCCGCGCCGCTGCAGAAGCAGGCAACGTAGAGGGTCAGTTCTGCCTCGGCGACATGTATTTCCGCGGCAACGGCGTGCCCCAGGACTATGCCGAAGCCGTAAAATGGTTCACCCTCGCCGCCGAACAAGACGAGCCCGACTCCATCTACCACCTCGCATACTGCTACGAAAATGGTTTGGGCGTGCCCCGCGACCGGGACAAATCCGTACGCCTTCTCTACCGCGCCGCCGACCTCGGCTTCAAGCCCGCCCTGCAGCAAATCAAAATCCACCAATACCCCCGCCCAAAATAACCGCCAGCAGACCGCCAGATATTGCATAAAATGCTGATTATAAACGAGTAGAGTCGCCACCTGTGGCGACCGCGGATCTGGGTACGTTTTGATTGACAAATGGATGACGCTCAGTTTGAGCGTCCGCGAATACGCCAATCCCCCGCTTGCAGGGCCGAACGGTCTGTTCGGCCGCTGATGTTATACAAAGTACTGATTATTAATAAGTAGGGTCGCCACCTGTGGCGACCGCGACAATGCCCTTCAATGGGATTCCCCCACCCCCTAACCCCCTCCCCTCCTTCCGTGGGGAGGGGGAAATTTTCTGGGGGCATTCCTGACCCAGGACTCTCGTCCGGGGCTACCTTACACCCGCCCACTCCGTGGGCTCCTATGACGTTAACGCAATGGAAACCAGCTAATTGTAGGGCCGCAAATTTGTTGCGGCCGCCAAAACGTCAACTATCCCTCTGCATGTAGGGCCGAACGGTCTGTTCGGCCGCTGATGTTATACAAAGTACTGATTATTAATA
>CAZSHV010000021.1:18270-24054 GCA_964606815.1 uncultured Bacteroides sp.
AGGGCCGAACGGTCTGTTCGGCCGCTGATGTTATACAAAGTACTGATTATTAATAAGTAGGGTCGCCACCTGTGGCGACCGCGACGATGTCCTTCAATGGCATTCCCCCACCCCCTAACCCCCTCCCCTCCTTCCGTGGGGAGGGGAATTTTTATGTAGGGCATTCCTAACCCCGGACTCTCGTCCGGGGCTACCTTGCACCCGCCCACTCCGTGGGCTCCCTTGATGTTAACACAATGCGAACCAGTGTGCCATCCCACATTGGCTCAGATTATCTTGCAGAGATCAAATTATTTATTCTCACATGGCATATGTTGCTTTTTATGCGTACCTTTGCAAATAACTCTATTCGATTAACACTATATGCCTGAAAACACCCCACTCCAACATCTGCTTTCAAAGCCTTATTCGCCGCTGGACACTTCCGAGATTGGGAGAACCATGGATTTCTTCAAAATGATTTTAGAAATAGAGCGCGAAAAGGAAGCCGATGTTGATAAGACCTTTCCTTATCCATTTAATTATCAAGGCCCTGACCGCAAAACTATTTTGATAGATCTCCCTTGCAACGAGTCCTTTCTGCGCTTGTACAATGAAAATGCCCATCAAGCTTTTCATAAGGATTTATATGTAGAGGTTGCTTTCTTTCCGTCTAATAATCGTAATCTTACTTTTGCATTTAGCCTGATAATCGATTACACGGATCTAAAGGATTTTGATCCGATGAGTCAATTGCTCCCGATTCGAGTTGCAGATCTTTCGATTGACCCCCGCTTATTTGAAAAGCTGGAAATAGCAACGGATCAACAAGTTGAAATTGAAAGAGCCGTAAGCAATGCTAATAATTTCAATGACCTAAGTAGCATCGCTCACAACTTTTTCGGCCAAGGCGTAACGCTTGAAACCGAGCTGAATCTGGCATTAAGCTCAAAGAGTATAGCACTTGCACAAATTTATTCTGAAATATCAAGACTCACGGCAGCAAGTGTAAATGCCAACGAGCTTTTGCGGCACTTCCTCACGCACACGGCATTTAACAACGCAATTGGAAACATCTCTTTAGCAGAGCTCATTTCAGTCAGCACGCTCGACAACAGTCAGGCGGCGGCGGTTGCTCATGCTTTGAATAACAGGCTTACTGTAATAACGGGTGCTCCGGGAACTGGCAAGACGCAAGTGATTCTAAACATCATTGTCAATGCGCTCTTACGAGATAAAAAAGTCTTGGTAGCGAGCAAGAACAATAAGGCCGTTGACAATGTCAAAGAGCGTTTCGATCAGATCGAATCGAGTGGCTATCTTTTGCGGTTCGGCTCGAAATCCCATGTGCGCTCTCAGACCGTTCCGGCTTTAGACGCGCGCATAAATCATATTGATGCGAATATAGACAACCCCACAGAAGCCGACCAGCTGCTTTCAATTTTTCAACGCAAAATTTCAGAGATCAGACATGCAGAAGAGAAGTTAGAACGTTTATCTAATCTGGAAGTAAGCATTCCTCAACTTTGCGCCCAAAAGTCAGAAATTGAGACAAAGATAACACAAGAAGAAGCCCTGACCCTCGCAACAATCGAGGCTCTCCGACACGAGCATTCAGACGTTTGTCATATAGAGTTGAGTGCTGAGGCTATCAGTGAAATCACAAGTCAATTAATCAAGTTCAGAAATTCTCTACAACGTAAATACAGCGGGCTTTTCGGCTTCATGTATAATCTGTTCGCAAAAAGGAATCATGCTTTGAAGTTCCTTGAATATGTTGAGGATTTACCTTATTCCATCAAGAAGCATATCCGGAATCTACCGATCCGAAAAATATTGACGACTTCAAGTCTGGCAAAGATATTATTGCTGATTTACAGGTTGTGATATCCTACTTGGAAAAAATATTGACGTATCGGCAGGCTGTTGAAAATGAGAATAAGCGTTACACCAAAAAAATCTCTGATCTCACAGCGAAAAAGAACAATGTGGAGAGTCTTCTTCGCCAAGAAGCTAACGAGTTGGAGCATCTAAAAGCCCATAAAGCAGATTTTGAAGCAACCATTATCAATTGCAAAAACTGGCTGAAAGCCAATAGTTCTGCCCTTGTCGCCGCTAAAATTATCCAAATTGAAAGCACGCCGCATGCTTCTGCAAAGATTAATGCATACAAACTTTGCATCCCTGATAATACTTCATCTACCCCCACATTTATACGCAAGACCAAAGAATTCCTATCCATTTGCCGACTCGTTTCGGTTACAAATCTATCGGTGAAGTCTGGATTCCCCCTGTCGGGAGAATTATTCGACATTGTCATTATCGACGAGGCTTCGCAATGTGATGTCGCATCCGCGATACCTCTGATCATGCGTGCGAAGCAGGTTGTCATAATAGGCGACCCCCTGCAACTAAGACATATCACCTCCGTAAAGAGAGATGAGGAAAGGGCAATCCGAGAACATGTTCGTTTGACAGAGAGCCACCACCTCAAATATGCTGAACATTCGCTATATGATTACGCCGCTAACCTTTTGGTTCACGCCACAGAGAATAATTCTACTTTGGTGCTGGAAAATCACTATCGATGCCACCAAGATATTATTGCTTATTCCAACCATCAGTTCTATGAGCGCTTCTTGTCAAGACAACTACAAGTCTGTACTGACGAGAGTCGTATGCACTTGCCAGAGAAAGGAATCTTGATGGTTGACATACAGGGCTCGCAAGTTTCCGAGAACGACGCGATAAACATTGACGAAGCAAATGAGGCCATTGCTCTTGCAAACCGTATTCACGGTATGGACAGCTCTCTGAGCATTGGAATTGTAACTCCATTTCGCGCTCAAGCCGACCATATCGCAAGGACGCTTGATCCGAATCTACATAATTATGTCACTGTCAGCACGGTACATGGTTTCCAAGGAGACGAGAAAGATGTGATAATTTTCAGCCTAGTGGTAACCGACAACTCACCCGAACGCAAAATCCGTTGGATTGACCACGTGGTGCCTTATCTTGTTAATGTTGCCGTTACACGCGCAAGACAAACGTTGTATGTATTGGGTAATGCCAATTATATAAGAAACAACTCGCATGAGTCAGAAGCTCTTGGCTATCTTATTCGCTGTGCTCGTCCAATTTAAATTCCGTGAATATGACGTACCAAGAAATTTTTCGACTTGTCCAAGACGCTATTTCTCATTGCCTAACTTTGGAAATTGTATATGTAGATAGGACTGGCATGCGAACCACACGCGAAATTTCTGAAATCGAATTCAGCCAAACTTATGGGAGTGGATATATCGAGGCTTACTGCCATCTTAGAGATAATAGACGATCCTTCAAAATATCAAACATTGAATTTGCGCGTGTTGAAAGTTTCGATGAGGAAGAAGAGATGGAGGAAGAACCCACACAATCTACTAACCATTCCTATAATAAAGAAATGTCTTCGGGATTATATCTATTCGACCCTAACAAACCCATCTACCCCCTTTACGGTGACGATTACTCCACCAAATAGCTCCACTCAACTTCGCCCACGTTAAATCTTGAGATAGGGACGGTTGGCTATACATGCACAAAAAGACAATCAACGGATATTCCCACTTAGTGGGACCCCATGACGTTAACGCAATGGGAACCAGCTAATTGTAGGGCCGCAAATTTGTTGCGGCCGCCAAAACATCCTCGACACCACCCCAAAATAATGCATCATGAATTGACTCGGTTTCAACCCATTGATAATAAGAAAAACATTCCCCCTCCCTGGCGCTTGCCGGGGAGGGGGTTGATTGGTGGGAAAGTTTTGATGAATCAGAAGGTTTCGCCGGCGGCGTACTTGGCGAGGATGTCGGCCATGCGGGCGGCAACTCGGGCGGCGGCGGCGGCGGCGGCTTCGGCGAAGTCTTCCTTAAGCGACGCGAAGATGATGGCGCGGGAGGAGTTGACCAGGAGTCCGCACTCGTCAATCAAGCCTGCTCGGCACACGTCCTCGAGGCTTCCGCCCTGGGCGCCCACGCCGGGAACGAGGAGGAAGTTGCGGGGAGCGAGCTTGCGCACAGCCTCGAAATATTCGGCATGGGTGGCACCGACCACGAACATCAGGTTGACGGGCGAGCCCCAACGCTGCGCGCGTTTGATCACACGCTGATAAATCTCGTGACCCTGCGCGTCGCGAATCATCTGGAAGTCCTCGCTGCCGGGGTTGGAGGTGAGAGCAAGTAGCACCGTCCACTTATCGGCATAGTCGAGGAAGGGCTTGACGCTGTCCTCGCCCATATAGGGAGCCACCGTGCAAGCGTCGGCACCGAGGAGCTCGAACGCGCTCTCGGCGTACATGCGGGCAGTGTTGCCGATGTCGCCGCGCTTGGCGTCGAGGATGACGAGCTGGTCGGGGTAGTTCTCTTTGATGTACGCCACGGTGCGATGCAGAGCTTCGATGCCTGCCATGCCTTGGGCCTCGTAGAATGCGCTATTGGGCTTATAGGCCACGCAGTAGGGGGCGGTGGCGTCGATGATGGCCTTGTTGAACTCAAAGATAGGGTTTTCGGCTTCGAGCAGGTGGCGGGGAATCTTGCGGATGTCGGGGTCCAGGCCCACGCAGAGGAAGGAGCCTTTGCGACGTATATTCTCTACTAATTCGTTGCGTTTCATTATGTTGGGTTTATATATTACATATTATAACTCGGCGGCTTTGAGCTTCTCGGCATTCTCTGCCACTATGAGGTGGTCGATAACATCCTGGATGTCGCCGTCCATGAAGGCGGCAAGGTTATAGACCGTGTAGTTGATGCGATGGTCGGTGATGCGACCCTGGGGATAGTTGTAAGTGCGGATTTTGGCCGAGCGGTCGCCGGTGCTAACGAGGGTCTTTCGGCGGGAATCGATGTCGTCTTTGTACTTGCGATGCTCACGATCGTAGATGAACGAACGCAGACGGCTGAGGGCGCGCTCCTTGTTCTTGGGCTGGTCGCGGGTCTCGGTGCACTCGATGAGGATTTCCTCCGTCTCTCCGCTCACGGGGTTGCGCCACATATAACGCAGTCGCACACCGCTCTCCACTTTGTTGACGTTCTGGCCGCCGGCGCCTCCGGAGCGGAAGGTGTCCCATTTGATCTCGCCCTCGTTGATTTCCACATCGAAGGGCTCAGCCTCGGGGAGCACGGCCACGGTGGCGGCAGAGGTGTGCACACGGCCCTGCGTCTCGGTGGCGGGCACGCGCTGCACGCGGTGCACGCCGCTCTCGTATTTGAGTATGCCGTAGACGCCGTCGCCCGTGACAGAGATAATGATTTCCTTGAATCCGCCCGCTGCGCCCTCGCTGGCCGAGGACACCGACATCTGCCATCCGCGCGCCTCGCAGTAGCGGGTGTACATCTTGCAAAGGTCGCCGGCGAAGATCGCGGCCTCGTCGCCGCCCGTGCCGGCGCGGATTTCGAGGATGGCGTTCTTGGCGTCGTCGGGGTCGGCCGGCACGAGCAGGAGCTTTATTTCCTCCTCCAGGGCCGGAAGCGCCTCGCGACTACTGTCCAACTCCTCGCGCGCCATCTGGCGCAGCTCCGGGTCAGACTCCGCCTCGAGCAGCTCCTTGGCCTCATCTATGGAAGCAAGCAGGGAGCGATAGCGCGCCGCGGCAGCCGTGATGCGCTCCAGCTCCTTGTACTCTTTGGTTAGGCGCACGTAGCGAGGCATATCAGCGATGACATCGGGGTCGGTGATCAGCGTGGCCACCTCCTCGAAGCGGGCATCAAAGCCCTCAAGCCTGTCAAGCAAAGAAAATTCAGCCATTATAATCGAGAA
>CAZSHV010000022.1:0-23934 GCA_964606815.1 uncultured Bacteroides sp.
TGGGGAAGATGATCTTCTCGTTCTGCGACACGGCGCGGGCGGGCTTCATCTTGATGCGACGCTCGTTGTGGGTGGTGAAGAGGCGCATCAGCGGGGGCTGGATCACGGGCACGAGGGCCATGTAGCTATACGCAGACACGGCGATGGCGCCCATGAGGTTGGGGGCAAGCTTGGACGACAGGAAGATAGCCGTGGGGCCGTCGGCGCCGCCGATGATGGCGATAGCGCCAGCCTGGTCAGGAGCGAAGCCCAGGGCCAGAGCCACCATGTAGGCACCGAAGATGCCGAACTGCGCGGCTGCGCCGATGAGCATGAGCTTGGGGTTGGCGATCAGGGCCGAGAAGTCGGTCATGGCGCCGATGCCAAGGAAAATCAGGGGCGGGTACCATCCGGCGCTCACACCATTGTAGAGGATGTTGAGCACGGAGCCTTCCTCATAGATGCCGATCTCGAGGCCGGCGCCTGTGTTGAAGGGGATGTTACCGATGAGGATACCGAAGCCGATGGGCACAAGCAGCATGGGCTCGAAGTTCTTCTTGATGGCAAGCCATATGAAGAAGAGGCCCACGGCCAGCATGATGAAGTTGCCCCATTCGGCGTTGGCGAAACCTGTGAGTTCCCAGAACTGCTTCAGGTTTCCCTGGATAAATTCGTTAAACGTCATTGGTGGTGATGTTTATGTGGGTATTATCCAAGGGTGATCAGAGCTGCGCCGTCGAGCACGGAGTCGCCGGCAGCGACGTTGATAGCCTTCACCACGCCGTCTTTGCCGGCATGGATGGCGTTCTCCATCTTCATGGCTTCGAGCATGACCACGGTGTCAGCGGCCTTGACGGTGTCGCCCACCTTGACGCTGATAGACACCACCACGCCGGGCAGGGGAGCCTTCACGACGTGCTCGCCGGCAGAGGCGGGGGCGGTCTTGTTGATCACCTTCTCGCCCGACGAAGTGCGGGGAGCGGCTGCGGCGCGGGGAGCGGACACTTTCTTGACGGGAGCGGCCTGGCCAAGCTCCACTTTGTAGGGGATGCCGTTAACCTCGACCTGGGCCACGCCGTTGTCGATATCGCCAATGGTCACCTTGTATTCGGTGCCGTTGATTTTATACTTGTATTCTTTCATTTTGTGAGTGAATGTTTAGCGGTGTGGCATTTCGCGCAGGCCGTAGATTTTGGAGCTCCAGGGCGAGTAGGCGCGTTTCACCTTGTTGATTGTGAGGATAGTGTTCTCGGTGTCGTGAGCGTCGAGGTGCTCGTGGAGGGCCATGACGATGGCGGCGATTTCCTCGCCGGAGTCGTGGCTGAGGTTGTCGTCAAGCTCCACCCCGTGAGCCTCGGCCTTGCGCTGGCGGGCAGCGGCAGCGCCGATTTTGCTGATGGCGTAGAAGGCCAGGCACAGCAGCAGCAGGGCTCCGAAGACGATGGCCATAGCCATGGCAGCCATGCCGAAGCCGTGGCCGTCGAGGCGGGCAAACTGCTCCACCTTGTTGTTGGTGTCCTTGATGATGTTGGCGCTGGAGGGCGTGATGTACTTCTCGCCCAGGCCGTTGCGCACCTCCCAGCCCTCGCCGCCGTCGCTTACGCGGGCATAGCTCTGGTTGGGCATCAAGGTGGCGGGCACCAGCACGCGGTCGATCTCGGTGATGCCGTCGGCGTCGTAGAGGAATATGTAGTTATCCTGGCCGGGCACCAGCTGCAGGTTGGTGTGGAAGGTGCCGTGGTCGGGGTGGCCGTCAGCATAGAAGATCACATGCTGGCGCTTGCCCATCTTGGTGAGCTCGTCGCCCATGGGCACGGGGTACATGGTCTTGTTGGTGCTGTCTGTAGAGAGGAACACGCTTGATATCTCGAGCGGGCCGTAGTTGGCGTTGAAAAGCTCGATCCACCCGGAGCGGTTGCCGTACTCGTCGACAATGCTTGAGTCGTTCTGCACCATCACCTCGTTGATGCGCAGGGCGCGGCGGTTTTGGGCCGAAGCGCCGGCGCAGCAAAGCAGGGCTGCGATGAGAGCGATGATCTTGGTTTTCATTCTCATTACAGGGGTATGTTGCCGTGTTTCTTGGCGGGGTTGGTGAGCTTTTTGGTGGCGAGCTGCTGAAGGGCGCGGATGATGCGGAAGCGGGTGTTGCGGGGCTCGATCACATCGTCGATGTAGCCATACTTGGCAGCGTTGTAGGGGTTGCAGAAGAGCTTGTTGTACTCAGCCTCCTTCTCGGCCAGGAACTTGGCGGGATCCTCATGGTCCTTGGCCTCGCGGGCGTAGAGCACCTCTACGGCGCCTGCGCCGCCCATCACGGCGATCTCGGCCGTGGGCCATGCATAGTTCATGTCGCCGCGCAGCTGCTTGCAGCTCATCACGATGTGGCTGCCGCCGTAGCTCTTGCGCAGGGTCACGGTCACCTTGGGGACCGTGGCCTCGCCGAAGGCGTAGAGCAGCTTGGCGCCGTGCAGGATCACAGCGTTGTACTCCTGGCCTGTGCCGGGCAGGAAGCCGGGGACGTCGACCAGCGTCACCAGAGGAATGTTGAAGGCGTCGCAGAAGCGCACGAAGCGGGCAGCCTTGCGCGAAGCGTTGCAGTCGAGCACGCCAGCCAGGTATTTGGGCTGGTTGGCCACGATGCCCACGCTCTGGCCGTTGAAGCGAGCGAAGCCGATGATGATGTTCTTGGCATAGTCAGCCTGCACTTCCAGGAACTCGCCGTTGTCGACGATAGCACCGATGACCTCGTACATGTCGTAGGGGCGGTTGGCGGAGTCGGGGATGATCTCGTTCAGAGAGTCCTCGAGGCGGTCGATGGGGTCGTTGCAGGGCACCAGCGGGGGCTCCTCCAGGTTGTTCTGGGGGATGTAGCTGAAGAGCTTGCGCAGGATCTTGAGAGCCTCCTCGCCGTCTTCGGCAGCGAAATGTGCCACGCCAGACTTGGAAGCGTGCACCTGAGCGCCGCCCAGCTGCTCCTGGGTGACGTCCTCGCCAGTGACGGTCTTAACCACCTTGGGGCCGGTGAGGAACATGTAGCTGATGCCCTTGGCCATGATAGTGAAGTCGGTGAGAGCGGGCGAGTAGACGGCGCCGCCGGCGCAGGGGCCAAGGATGGCGGAGAGCTGAGGCACCACGCCAGAGGCCAGGATGTTGCGCTCGAAGATCTCTGCGTAGCCTGCCAGGGCGTTGATACCCTCCTGGATGCGGGCGCCGCCTGAGTCGTTGAGGCCGATGATGGGAGCGCCCATCTTCATGGCCATATCCATGATTTTGCATATTTTCAGAGCCATCGTCTCGGAGAGCGAGCCGCCGAACACGGTGAAGTCCTGTGCGAAGACATACACCAGGCGTCCCTCGATGGTGCCGTAGCCGGTGACCACGCCGTCGCCGAGGTAGGATTTCTTCTCCTGGCCGAAGTTGGTGCAGCGGTGGCGCACGAACATGTCGATTTCCTCAAACGAACCCTCGTCGAGGAGCTGGAGGATACGCTCGCGGGCGGTGTATTTGCCGCGCTCGTGCTGCTTGTCGATTGCTTTCTGGCCGCCGCCCATGCGGGCCTCGGCGCGGAGCTCGATAAGCTCTTTTACTTTTTCTAACTGGTTGCTCATTATATTATTTATATGAGTTGGTTTTGTAGTTTCTTACGCTTGAGCGTTGATAGCGGGCACAGGGGCTCGTTATTTCTTTTTGGGGTCCTCGCAGAGCTCCACCAGGGTGCCGACGGTGCTCTTGGGGTGGAGGAAGGCGATGTTCAGACCCTCAGCGCCGCGGCGGGGAGCCTTGTCGATGAGGCGGCAGCCCTTCTCTTCAGCCTCGGCCAGGGCGTTGGCCACGCCGTCTTCCACAGCGAAAGCCACGTGCTGGATGCCGCCGCGGCCGCCGTTGTTGGCGATGAACTTGGAGATGGCGCTGTCGTCGGAGGTGCCTTCGAGGAGCTCTATCTTGGTCTGGCCCACCTGGAAGAAGGCCGTGCGCACTTTCTGGTCGGCCACCTCTTCGATGGCGAAGCATTTGAGACCGAGGATGTTTTCGTAGAAGGGGATAGCTTCATCGAGGCTGGGGACAGCGATGCCGATGTGCTCAATGTGGGATATTTCCATAATGAGGGTTTATTAATGATTATAGGTTAATTCTCATGATATCAGCGGCCGGGGCCGGCTGGGGGTGAAACGATTGGCGTCCGCCGCTGGCGGCCTGAGCAGCCACGAGAGCGGATTTTTCCGTGCAAAGGTAATGAATTTCTTCAAAGCAGCCAAATCTTTTTTCCCGCGCGGTGCTTGTTGGGTCAATTAGACAGATTCTGTGGTTTTTATGCAGGGGAGTGTGGGGGAGGAATGGAAATTTTTCGTAAATTTGCGCGGAATTTTCGCAAGGGCGATGATTCCAATATCTTTAACGCAGATTATTTTCATTAATACGCCGCTCTATGAACGAATTAGCTCCCCAATATAGCCCCGCCGAGGTGGAGGATAAATGGTATGCCTACTGGGTGGACAAGGGCCTCTTCCGCTCTGTGCCCGACGAACGCGAGCCTTACACCATCATCATCCCCCCGCCAAACGTCACGGGCATCCTGCACATGGGCCACATGCTCAACAACACTATCCAGGACATCCTCGTGCGCCGCGCCCGCCAGAAGGGCATGAACGCCCTGTGGGTGCCCGGCACAGACCATGCCTCCATATCCACAGAGACGAAGGTGATCAAGAAGCTGGCCGACGAGGGCATCAAGAAGACTGACCTCACCCGCGAGCAGTTCCTGGAGCACGCTTGGGAGTGGACCCGCAAGCACGGCGGCATCATCCTAAAGCAGCTGCGCCGCCTGGGCGCTTCCTGCGACTGGGACCGCACGGCCTTCACCATGGACGAGATTCGCTCCGAGAGCGTCATCAAGGTGTTCTGCGACCTCTACGACAAGGGCCTCATCTACCGCGGCCTGCGCATGGTGAACTGGGACCCTGAGAACCGCACTGCCATCAGCGACGACGAGGTGTTCTACGTCGACGAGCACTCCAAGCTCTACTATCTCAAATACTATGTGGCCGACGACGACCTCAGCGGCGAGACCGGCGACCCTGAAGAGGTGGTGCGCCGCGACGAGCGCGGACGCTACGCTCTGGTGGCCACCACGCGACCCGAGACCATCATGGGCGACACCGCCATGTGCATCAACCCCAAGGACCCCAAGAACGCGTGGCTCAAGGGCAAGCGCGTGATCGTGCCTCTGGTGGGCCGCGTCATCCCCGTGATCGAGGACCGCTACGTCGACATCGAGTTCGGTACCGGTTGCCTTAAGGTCACCCCCGCCCACGATAAGAACGACAACATGCTGGGTAAGACCCACAACCTCGAGACCATCGACATCTTCAACGAAGACGGCACAGTGGCCGAGGTGGCAGGCATGTACGTGGGCATCGACCGCTTCGCCGTGCGCGAGCAGATTGCCAAAGACCTGCAGGCTGCCGGCCTGATGGAGCGCGTGGAGGACTACGAGAACAAGGTTGGCTGCTCCGAGCGCACCAAGGTGCCCATCGAGCCCCGCCTGTCGCTGCAGTGGTTCATTAAGATGAAGCACTTCGCAGACCTCTCTCTGCAGCCTGTGATGGACGACATCATCAAATTCGTGCCCGAGAAATACAAGACCACCTTCCGCATCTGGCTCGAAAACATCCAAGACTGGTGCATATCCCGCCAGCTGTGGTGGGGCCACCGCATCCCGGCATACTATTACACCGACTCCGAGGGCAAGCAGCAGATAGCAGTGGCTCCTACTAAGGAGGAAGCCCTGGAGCGCGCTCGCAACGCCTCCAATATGCCCCAGCTGCAGCTCGACGGCCTGGAGCAGGACCCCGACGCTCTCGACACCTGGTTTTCCTCCTGGCTCTGGCCTATCACCCTCTTCAACGGCATCCTTGACCCCGACAACGAGGAGATTAAGTACTACTATCCCACTGCCACGCTCGTCACGGCCCCCGACATCATCTTCTTCTGGGTGGCACGCATGATCATGGCTGGATATGAATACGCTGGCGATAAGCCCTTCAGCAACGTCTACTTCACCGGTATCGTGCGCGACGCCATCGGCCGCAAGATGTCAAAGAGCCTCGGCAATTCGCCCGACCCCCTCGACCTCATCGCCAAATACGGCGCTGACGGCGTGCGCATGGGCCTGATGCTCGCAGCCCCCGCAGGCAACGATATTAAATACGATGACAAGCTCGTGGAGCAGGGCCGCAACTTCTGCAACAAGATTTGGAACGCTTTCCGCCTCGTCAAAGGCTGGAACGTGGACGCCAACCTCGAGCAGCCCGCGGCAAGTTGCGAGGCCGTGCGTTGGATGGAGGCAATGATCGACAGCGCGCTTGCGCAGATGGAGAGTAGCTTTGAGAAGTTCCGTCTCAACGAGGCACTGATGGTGGTCTACCAGCTGTTCTGGGACCAGTTCTCGTCCTGGTACCTCGAAATGGTGAAGCCTGCCTTCGGCCAGCCCGTCGACAAGGCCACATACGATGCCACTCTGGGCTTCTTCGACAGCCTGCTGCGCATGCTGCACCCCTTCATGCCCTTCATCACCGAGGAGCTGTGGCAGCACATGGCAGAGCGCAAAGACGGCGAGTCAATCATGTACGCCCCTCTGCCCCAAGCCAAAGAGGCCGATGCAGCAGTGCTCGAGGCTATGGAGAAAGCCAAGGAGATCATCACCGGCGTGCGTGCCGTGCGCGCTCAGCGCAGCATCCCCCCAAAGGAGGCTATGGAGCTCCACGCTGTGGGCGACGCCCGGGTGCCTATGCCCCAGATTGTGGCCAAGCTCGCAAACCTTTCTGACATCGTGCTCGGTGCGCAGAAGGACGCAGCAGCAGCCTCGTTCATGGTTGGCACCAGTGAGTACAACGTTCCCCTCGCAGCCAACATCGACGTGGAGGCAGAGATCGAGAAGCTCACCAAGGAGCTGGACTATCTGCGCGGATTCCGCGCCGCGGCGATGAAGAAGCTCTCCAACGAGCGCTTCGTCAACAACGCTCCTGCCGCAGTGGTGGAGGTTGAGCGCAAGAAGCTGGCCGACTCCGAGCAGAAAATCGTAAACATTGAAGCCACCCTCGCTGCCCTCAAGGGTTGACGGGAGGGCTGACACATAACACCTCGCCGCGGCCGCCATGCCGAGATCTCTCGGGTCGAAGGGCACCGCGGCGGGGTCTATTCATAACTGTTTAGCTTATGCTGTGGAATCTTTTTGCCACATTCTTTAAGATTGGCCTGTTCACCTTCGGAGGCGGTTGGGCCATGATTTCAATCATTGAGCGCGAGATTGTCACCAAGCACCGCTGGCTGGAGCGCGAGGAGTTTCTCGACCTGCTGGCCGTCGCTCAGTCTTTGCCTGGTATCCTGGCCGTGAATATCTCCGTGGCTGTGGGCGACAAGCTCCGCGGTCGGCTTGGCAGCATCTTTGCAGCCTTGGGCACTATCCTCCCCTCGTTCCTCATCATCCTGGCCATCGCCATATTCCTCACCCCCGAGGCTATCAACTCCAACCCCACGCTCACGGCCATCTTCAAGGGCATACGCCCCGCCGTGGTGGCGCTGATTATAGCCCCCGTCATCACCTCGGCCAAGGCGGCCAAGATAGACTGGAAGTCGGTGTGGATTCCAGCTGTGGTGGCCCTGCTGATATGGTCGAAACTGCCTGTTGTGTCTAACCCCATTTTGTGGATCATCCTCGGCGCTGCCGGCGGCTACCTCGCCCTGCGCCGCAGCCTAAAACAGCAATAACGCGTCATGATTTTTCTGCGTCTAATATGGAGCTATCTTAAGATAGGACTCTTTGGCTTCGGCGGCGGCTACGCCATGCTTGCCCTTATCGAGAATGAGATCGTCACCCCTGGGTGGATCACAGAGAAAACGTTCACCGACATCGTCGCCATCTCCCAGATGACCCCCGGCCCCATCGGTATCAACTCTGCAACTTATATCGGCTACGTGGCCCCTGGCCTTAACGGATTCGACGGCGTGTGGTGGGGGCTGCTTGGCTCGCTGCTGTGCACGCTCGTGGTGGTGCTTCCGTCGTTCCTGCTTGTGGCCTACACAAGCCATCTGATACAAAGGCACAAAGACAGTGTGGTGGTGAAGGGCATCTTCTCCGGCCTGCGGAAAGTGGTGGTGGGCCTTATTGCCTCTGCGGCCCTGCTGCTGATGAACCAAGCAAACTTCGGCACCGAGACCCGCGACGTCATCTGGAGCATAGCACTGTGCGTCGCAGCCTTCTGCACAGTCTATTTCACCAAAATCCACCCCATAGCCGTCATCGCCGCCGCCGGCCTCGCCGGATATTTCATCTTCATTTGAGGTTGAAGTAATTTTCGTTGGTGAGGTGATATAAAACACAATTATACACAGAGTTTATTTGTAGGAATTGTCTTTTCATCCTCCTTCATTTTACCGCGGCCGAAACGACCGTTCGGGCATACAATTCGCGAGAGCGATTAGGTTAGATATTTCGTAATACTCACAGACTGTACCAATATTGGAGTCAAAATAATTATATTTGAGAAAAATAATTTTCTTCAAATATAATTTTTGCAGAGGCGAGAATTCTGCTAAAGGGGAAGGAGATTGTGCCGGTGCTGTTCCTGAAGAGTGAGCCAAGGGATGCTGCTGAGGGCGTTCATGTCGTGTTGCCCCAGCAGATTATTGACTCTATGCGGCTTGAATAGGGGATTTAGAGCCTGTCCCATAAAATATGTTAACGCTGAGGTCGCATATCTTGGTGGGATTTTGGAGGCGGCGTGAGGGAGCAATGCCGTCGCATTGTGACCGAGCGACGGCTTCAAAAGCGCCCGAGAGATGCGACGGCGGAGGTAATATCCGTTCCTGCAGCACGTTAATGATATGTGACACGTTGCTCTTTACTTAAAACGAATCAAAAGCGCTGGCTCTCCGCCTTCAGCGCTCGCTTGAACATCAAGCTGAACATAAGGCAATTAGAGGGCATAATATATGTTTTAAAGACCGGACGTCAATGGCGGTTGTTGCCCGATTGCTTCGGCAGTGGAAAAGCGTATATCATCGCTTCCGCAGAATCAGCGAATCCCCATGGTTTGATGAAATGCTGAAGAGGCTGCTCCTACGCATGCGGGAAAGCTCACACGCACATGAACGCAGAAACCCGACGATGGCGATAATCGACAGCCAGAGCGTCAGGGACGGATTGCCTCAATCACGGAAAGGCGTAGATGGCAACAAACGCATAAAAGGAATTAAACGGCATATAGCCGCGGACAGCGGCGGCTTGACGCTCGGCGTGGTTGTAACGAGGGCCAACATCCACGATTCAAAAGAGGCTTATCCTTTGATTGGCGTTCTATGCGCTCAACATCCTTACGTCAAGACAATCAAAGTCGACTACGGCTACAGGGGCGGCTTAATTGAGGTTGCAAAAACCGCCCTGTCTATTGACTTGCAGTGCGTTAAATCAAATTACGGAACGTCGGAATTCATTCCCTTGGAGGGGCGTTGGGTGGTGGAGCGGACCATCGCATGGCTTGACCGCTTCAGCAGATTATGCCGCGGCTATGAGCAGCTGCTGCACACGGCGACGGCAATGGCGAAAATGGCTTTCCTGATGATACTTCTGAAGCACGTATAGCTTCGTCAAACAACTACGTTTCAACCAGCCAAACAATGAGTTTCGTGGGCGGTGGAAATTTCCATCGCCTCGGCCATCCATTGGCATATTCGTCCGTGCTCTTCGGTCGTGTACGTCAAGTACACTCCCTCATCGCACGAACAACTCTGCTCAATGGCTGACCGCCTCAGCGTTAACATATTTTAAGGGACAGGCTCTTACTGGGCAACTACTTTCGTAGCGTTGCCACCCTGCACTTTCACACAGACTGTACCGGAGGAGGGGACAGCGACACGGCGACCATAGAGGTCGTAGTACTCTGCGCTGGCATTGTCAGCGGCAATGTCGGAGGCCGAGCTGACGGTGACGCTGGCTCCGGCATAGTCGCTCTGGGCAATCTGCTCGCCTTCGGAGTCGCATGCTACAGCGCTAACTCCAATTACATAGCTGCTGAAGCCATAGCCATTAACGGCCACGTCGTAGCTCAGGCCGGAGGTGGTGTAGGTGTCGCTTTGGGGAATAGATGCGAGGCCGGGGTGGGAGCCGCGCAGGTCGGTGACCATAATATTATAGTGGTGCGCTCCCGGCACTTCGCTCCAGGCGATGGTGAGGACGTTGCTCTCTACGCTTGCCGATACGTTGCCCGGCACGGGAAGCTCCAGCACAGCTTTTAGCTCAGAATACTCCGAGAAACCGTCGGTCATGACGGTGCGGAGGCGGAAGCAGTAGAACAGGCCGGGCTGCAAGTCGTCGACTATGGCTGAAGTGCCCTCGGTGGTGATGACAGATAGAGGCTCTCCGTACATCTGATGCATATCGGTGTCGTACTCGCCGATAGAAAGCTCGTAGGCTTCTGCACCGGGTACGGCGTCCCATTGAGCCGTGAATTCCGTGCCTGAGAAAGATCCATAACGCAGCCCTTGAGGAGCTTGAGCGGCGGCCGTAGTGGCAGTGATTGATACCAATATTGCGGGGAGGAGGGCGAAGATTGTTTTCATAGCAACAGCATAGTTCTGTTTACGCCGCAAATTTAGCGAAAAATTCAATAGGCTATCGCACCATAGTGTTAAATTTCTGGCCGGCTCTGTGTTAAATGTTTCACGAGGGCTGTTTTTCACGCTGAGTGAATCAAATTGTATCTTTTCTTTTGCGTATGTTAAGAATTTTATACATAAATTTGCGAAGAATATCCGTAATTTTGCTGTGTAAAAAACTCTAACCTATGCGACTTCGTCAATACCTAATTCTTTCGTGTGCATGCGCGTGCGCGACCATGGCCTCCGCCCAACGCTTCGCAGTGCTTAACGACATCCATGTCACCCCGGGCAACAAGGCCGACTCCATGCTTACCATTGCTGTGGGCGACATCAACCACCAGAACTTCGACGCTGTGATCATCAACGGCGACCTCACCAACGAGGGCTCTGACGCGGAGCTGGCAAACATGAAGGCCAAGCTCGGCGCAATCCGACACCCCCTCTACGTGCTCCCTGGCAATCATGAGGACACTTGGAGCCAGAGCGCGACGCACACCTTCCCCCACCTCTGGGGCAACGACCGCTTCTCCGCTGTATACGGCAACACCATCATCGCGGGCGTGAACTGCGGCCCATATATGAAGATGGGCGACGGCCACATCAAGCAGGAAGACCTCGTGTGGCTAAAGCAGACCCTCGACTCGCTGTGCCAGCCCGGCATGCGCTTCCTCTCGTTCTGCCACTATCCCATCCAAAAAGACGACCTCGACAACTACGTGGCCTATCAAGAGCTCATAGAGCGCTATCCCACCATGGCCCACATCAACGGCCACTACCACACCAATATGCGCTACGATATCGGGGCTATCCCCGGCGTGATGCTCCGCTCCTTCATCCCCGCAAAAACTCCCGGGTTCCAGTACTCCATCGTTGAGGTTGACGGCGACAAGATTAACGTCTACGACAAGCCCCTGCAGGGCGTTGACCCCGTGCTACTATATACCATCGACGTCTCCGACACCGAGAAGCGCATGGTGCAGGGCGGAGAGAAAGCGGCCTCTTACGACCTCAGCGCACCCGGCTTCGACATCCGCGAGATGGTAATCGGCGACGCTTCCATCTTCACCCGTCTTGGCTTTGACGACGACAATTTTTACTTTGCCAACTCCGTTGGTCAGGTCGTGGCTATGGACAAGCAGACAGGCGCTGAGAAGTGGACCATTGACACCGACGCTACCATCTTCTCTCGCCCCGTGGTGCTGGAGTCTGGCCTCGTGGCTATGCCTTACCATGCCGGCATCCTCCTGATTGACAAGAACGAGGGTGTGATTGTAGACACTCTGGCTACTGACAAAGCAACCCCCTATGTGGCCGACGGTCTGCTCACGGCTGACGCTTACATTCAGGGCGGATACAAGCGCATCGAAAGCCGCGACCCCCGCACTGGCGAGCTTGTGTGGGTGTATGACGACATCAACAATTACCTGCAAGCTGCACCCGTCACCGACGGCCAGAACCTCGTGTTCGGCGCTTGGGACACCTACCTGCGCAACCTCGACCCTGCCACCGGCAAGCTGCGTTGGAAATGGAACAATGGCAAGAGTGCTAACATGCTCGGCCCCGGCAACGTTGTGCCAGCTATCACCAACGGCCGCGTCTACATCGTGGCCCCCGACCGCTTCATGACGGCCCTTGACCTGAACACCGGCAAGCAGCTTTGGCGTGACAAGAGCCACCGCTACCGCGAGAGCATGGGCATGAGTGCCGACGGCTCGCGCATCTATGCAAAGACCATGGACGGTGAGCTGGCCGTCATTGACGCCACTGTGCCTGAATTCAAAGAGATCGCTCTCGTTGACCTCGGCCTGGGCTATGAGCATGCGCCCTGCATCATCGCGGAGGTTGACGGTGTGATTTATCTCGGCTCGCGCCGCGGCATCATCACAGCTGTCTCCGCTCCCACGCTGGAGGTGCTCTGGCAGAAGGCGGTGGGCGTGAGCGAAATCAACGGCATCGACGTTGATCCCGCCACTGGCTCCGTTTGGGCAAGCCTCATCGAGGGCAAAGTCGTGCGCATCGACAAGAAGTGACGCCTACCCCTCTTTCCGCTTTGGATTGATAACGTTGTAAAAATTTTCCGCCCCGCAAGCTCTGACAGCTTGCGGGGCAGATAGCTTTGTTAATGGGGTTTTGCATCAGACTATCAAGGCGATGACGGTTAGCATGGTTGCTACCGTGGTCAGTCCCAGGAGCACGCTTATGGCAGTGGCCATAGACGTGTCGTGCTCTTCCGCAGCAGCAGCGTCTGTATTTACTTCAGGAGCTGACACCAGTGATTCTTCGGCAGCAGCCTCTTCTTCGGCGACATGCACCACATCCTCCTCTTCAGGCAGATCAGAGTCGGTGTTAAGCTCGATCAGCACATCGGAATCATCATAGGTGTCAATATCGATATTCATCTCTTCCTCCTCGTCGTCATCGACCAAGTCTAACTCCTCGGAGGCGAAGTGCACGAGCACCACGGTGACGTTGTCGCGGCCACCGGCAGTCTTGGCACTGTCTATGAGCGACTGCGCTTTCTGCTCCAGGCTCAGCCCTGTATTGGCGAGGATGGCAGTGATGGCCTGAGAGTCGATCATGTCGCTAAGGCCGTCGGAGCATAGCAGCAGCGTGGAGTCGGGGATGATGGGATATTCAGCGGTGTCCACAAAATCGGGATTGTCGGCAGGCGTGAGCCACTGCTGGCCGAGCACCTGCGAGATGACGTTGCGCTGCGGGTGGTGCATAGCTTCGTACTCGGTGAGTATGCCCTGCTCCTCCTGGTACCCCACGAGCGACTGGTCGTGCGAGAGCTTCGTGAGCGGTTTCTCTGCCCCAGGCACAAACTGGTATAGGCGAGAGTCGCCGATGTGGGCGAATGTGAATCGCTCTGCCTCAAGGTCAGCCACCACAGCAGTGGCCACACAGCTCATCTGGCTGAGGGTGGGGCGGTACCGGCGCTGCTCGACGATGGCGTTATTGGCGTGCATCATGGCGTCCACGATGCTTGCGTCGGGGTGGGAGACCACGACTGATGTAATAGTGTCGCGAGCTATCTCCGCGGCCACTTCGCCCCCCTCGTAACCGCCCACGCCGTCGATGGCCACGGCCAGGATGCGCCTGCCGTAGTCAAGCCCCATGGCCTGGAAGCTGTCCTCGTTGTTGGTGCGCACGCACCCCATATCGGTGAGGCCTATGAACTCTGCGTCGATCATGCCTGCGGTGCTTCAGTGTGGTTGAATTTAATGATGAGGTCCTCGCCCACGGCGATGGCTGACTTGTTGGGCAGAGGAGCAACAATCGGCTTTCCGGGGGCCGGGTCAAACCTTCTGTGGTTGAGGAAGAGCTTGTGCTGCACTTCGATGTACCATGCGCCGTCTTTGTAACGGATTCTGAAATGACTGCGTTGCACGTCAGGCAGCTTGATCTTCAGCACCGATGGCCCCTCCATTGTGTCCTCGCCGTTGGTCACTACCAGCATTCCGTTCTCTATCACCTTTTCAAAATCCTGACCCATGAGGCGGAATGTCACCTTGGCCTTGTTAGGCTGCTTTGGTACAGGGATGGGATCAGGAACAGGGATGGGATCAGGATCAGGAACAGGATCAGGTACAGGATCAGGATCAGGTACAGGTACAGGTACAGGTAAATTCCCTACACTTGGGTGCTTGAACTCTGCGCCGATTTTACCACCGAGTGCGGGGTCGAATTTCTTCTTGCGCAGGCCGCCGCCCAAGTCGATAATCTGCAGCAGGGCCGAGACGTTGACATCCATGGTGTCGTTCTGCGTGGAGTTGCGCAGTGTCAGCGACAGGCGCACGTTCGATTGCGAGGCATTGGTCACTTTCGGAGGCGATGGGGGCAGCGAAGAACTCATAACGATAATTTGGCCGGGCTTGTCGATGCGCAGCGTCTCACCGTTGGCCATAGGGGTTTCGCCGTCCTCAAGGCCGGAGAAGCAGAAGGCCCAGTTGGGCGACATGGGCGAGTAGTCGATTTCAGCCGGGGAGTAGCCGCGGCGGTCCACCACGCTTTTGCATTTCTTCGCGATCTCTTCGTGGAAGATTTTCACGATTTCGTCGATGATGAACTGGAACTCATGCTGGTGCTTGTACCAGTCGCTGGGGTGGATGTAGAAATAGTACATCATGGGGTAGAGCACGCGGCGATTTGCCGACGAGTCTTTCATCTCGCGGATGAAGTTGAGGCGCACTTGCTCCAGGAAGTTTTCCATGAAGCCGAGTTCTTCGGTCTCTTCATGCTTCCCTGGCGTAGGTTTGCCTCCGCCGTTATTGTTTGTTTCGTCGGGGGCGCAGCTTGAGAAGATGCCCATGATGCGGCTCCAGATTCCAGGCTTGGAGTCTTTGTTTGTGTTTTGTGTCATAGTATATTAGTTTTGAAATGTGATGGATACGCTTATTAACACATGCTTCGAAAGAGCGATCACGTCGCCGTTTTGCAACATCCGCGGCATCTGCGGATTTTCCAACGGCGACTCTGTCGAGCCGCGGAGTATTTTCGTGCGGCGACCGGCCAATGATGTGCCTGCTTGCTCGGCGAACAGGTACACTCCGCTTTCAGGCTTAACCAGCACCTTGGCGTGATCTCGGGCCACATAGCGCGCAGCCTCGATGTATGGGCCGTCGGGATTATCGTCAACGGCTATCACATTGATGCGCAGGGCGCCGTTGTCAAGCTGCGGAGCTTTTCCGCGGCCGATGTTGTAGGTGCCTCCTTCGGTGATGGTGACCGGGCCGCCGACGAGGGAGCCGGTGCCTGGAATCACGTCGAATGTCACGGCTGCTATGCGACGTGGTATAGGTACGGGGTCCGGGTTGAGCTCCGTGGCCTCGGGCACGGTGAACCACACGTGCGGGGCTATCTCAAGCGCTCCGGAGTGCTTCGCAGGGTCGCGCTTGACGACGACGACGGCGGCGAAGGTCTTTCCGGTGTTGGCGGCCATGGTCTGGTCTACCTGCGTCTTGAAGGCTTGCGACTTAAGACGCTCTAACACCAGGTCTACGTCGCTGATCATGCAGAGTGTCTTCTTCTCCAGGTCGGGGTAGTCGCCTAGCTGGCCGGCGATAAACTCGGCTATTTTGGAGGCGTTCTCAAGGTTCTGTACTCCGGCAGGGCGCATGTCCAGCTTCGGGCCCTGCGGCTTCACAGGCTGCGGCTTCACCGGCTCCGGCTTCACCGGCTCCGGCTTTACAGGCTCGGGCTTCACCGGGTTAGGCTTCACCGGCTCTGGCACTACAGGGTCGGGGACATTAGGTGTGTCGAGTATGTCACGAACAGACTGGGGAATTTCCGGCAGCTCCGGCAGGTCAACGTTGTCTGTAGCCTCGGGTTCTGGCTCGGTCATAGGCGCGGGAGTCTCCTCTGCTAGAGCCTCCTCCGCCACGGGCTGAGTCTCTGTGACGTTTCCCTCTTGTGTGGGCGGAACCTTCGGCATAAGGAATTTGCCTAACTGGTCGAACAGGTCTTCAAAGATTTTTTTCATAGGTTTACAAATGTGTGCATCATTTTCTTGCAGAGAGAGCAGCAGGGATTGTTTCTGAGAGGGTAGGGTGGTTGTGCACCAGGCCCACGGCTATCTCGTCGGCAGTGAGGCTACCTGCCATCAATGCAGCAGCTTCGGCAGCGAGGTCGGAGGCGTGCGGGCCTATGGCGTGGAATCCCACAAGGCGCTGGGTGTCAGCGTCGACGAGCACCTTCACGAATCCTTCTCCTTCACCCATGGCCAGGGCTTTGCCGTTGCCGGCCATCATGGCTTTGCCCACCTGGTAGGCTGCGCATTTGGCTTTGAGCTCCTGCTCCGTGGCTCCGACCATGGCTACCTCGGGGATGGTGAACACGGCCGACGGAATGACGTCCATATTCACCTTCTCGCCCACGGCCACGCGGGCCTGGGCCGAGGCCACATGAGCCAGCATGCGCAGTCCAGTGACGTCACCCACGGCGTAGACACCAGGGGTGGAGGTGCGCATATGCTCGTCCACCTCGATGTAGCCTTTGGACGTGAGCTTTACTCCGGCTTCTTCGCAACCCTTGGGCAGCACAGGTCTGCGGCCAACGGCCATAAGGGCCACTTCGGCCTCAACCATCGCGGACCCTTTCTTTCCCTCATAGCATACGACAACCCCGGCAGGAGATTTCTCAATACCCGTGACGGCAGCTCCCACCACCACCTTCACCCCGCGGCGGGCGAGGGACGTGCGCAGACGCTTAGACACCTCGGCATCGAAGGGCGGCAGTATTTCCGGACAGTATTCCACCACGGTCACCTCCGCTCCAAGGGTGCTGAATATCGATGCGAACTCCAGGCCTATTACGCCGCCGCCTATGACCACCATAGAAGCTGGCACCTGGGCGAGGCTCAGGGCTTGGTCGCTGTCGATGCACAGCTCGGCTCCGGGCACTGGCAGACTTGCGGGCTTTGACCCCGTGGCGATAAGCACCTGGTCGGCTTCGTACTCCTCTCCATCGGCCACCACTCGGCCGGGTGCGAGGCATGCCTCGGCGTGAATCACGTCCACCCCTCGGAGCATGCCCTCCACACCCTCGCGCAGCTGGTTTATCACCTTTGTCATGCGCTCTGTGGCTATGGAGAAGTCTAACCTTGGGTCGTCTTTCAGCATCACTCCGAAGGCAGCAGCCCGCTTCGCGGAGTCGAAGGCAGCAGTAGTGGCGCAGAGGCATTTGGTGGGTATGCAGCCGCGGTTGAGGCAGGTGCCACCCAGCTTGTCCTTCTCGAACAGAGCCACGCTCTTGCCCTTGGCGGCCTGCTCGGCGGCTATCTCGTAGCCGCCCGGGCCGGCGCCTATCACTATGAGGTCGTAGTGCTTCATAAATAAGTATTATAACTCCTTATATGTCACCGCGGGGTGGAGAGCCGCCTCGGTGTCGTCGGGGTGGGAGATGGGGGTGTTATGGGGCGCGTTCTTCACCGTCTCGGGGTCGTTGGCGGCCTCGTCGGCGATTTGGCGCATGGCAGCGATGAAGCTGTCGAGTGTCTCGATGGTCTCGGTCTCGGTGGGCTCGATCATCAGCGACTCGTGGAAGAGCAGCGGGAAGTAGATGGTGGGAGCGTGGAAACCGAAGTCCAGCAGGCGCTTGGCCACGTGCAGGGTGGTGACACCCGTGCTCTTGTCCTTGAGGCCGTCGAACACGAACTCGTGCTTGCACGGGCCCTCGATGGGGAGCTTGTAGAGGTCGCGCAGGCTCTCCATGATATAGTTGGCGTTGAGCGTGGCCAGCGGGCCCACCTGTGCCAGCCCCCCCGCTCCGAGAGCGAGGATGTAGGCCAGGGCTTTGAGCTCCACGGCATAGTTGCCCAGGAACATCGACACGCGGCCCAGAGCGTCGCTGGAGCACTCCACGGAGTACTTCCCGTCGTCACCTTTCACCACTCTGGGGTTGGGCAGGAACTGCTCCAGGCCCTTGCGCACGCCCACAGGGCCCGCACCGGGTCCGCCACCTCCGTGGGGGGTGGAGAAGGTCTTGTGCAGGTTGATGTGCATCACGTCGAAGCCCATATCGCCCGGCCGGGCAATGCCCAGCATGGGGTTGAGGTTGGCTCCGTCGTAGTAGAGCAGAGCACCGGCTGCGTGCACGGCCTCGGCTATGGCGGGAATGTTCTTTTCGAACATACCTGTGGTGTTGGGGTTGGTCATCATCACGGCCGCGATGTCGGGGCCGAGCTTGGAGCGCAGGTCGTCAACGTCGACTGTGCCGTCGGGCATTGACTTCACTTCCACTATGGTGTAGCCGCAGACAGCAGCGCTGGCGGGGTTGGTGCCGTGGGCAGAGTCTGGCACGATCACCTTGGTGCGCTCTATGTCGTGGCGGCTGTCGTGGTAGGCGTGAATCACCATCAGGCCCGTGAGCTCGCCGTGGGCACCGGCGTAGGGGTTGAGGGTGAATTCAGCCATGCCTCCTATCTCGCACAGAGCGGTCTGCAGCATGTGGTAAGCCTCCAGGGCACCTTGGGTGGTGGTAGCAGGCTGCAGGGGGTGCAGACGGGAGATTACGCGCGAGGCGGCCACCTCCTCGTTGATCTTCGGGTTATACTTCATCGTGCACGACCCCAGGGGGTAGAAGCCAGTGTCAACGCCGAAGTTGTTGTTGCTCATGTTCGTGTAGTGGCGCACGGCCGTGGGCTCGTCCACCTCGGGCAGCTCCAGCGACTGTTCGCGGCGCAGCTCCTTGGGCAGCTCGGGGGCGGCTGGATATTCGTTGCGGGGCAGGCTGTAGCCGCGGCGGCCGGGGCGTGAAAGCTCAAACACCAGCTTGCTGTAGTATTCTCTGTTCATATGGCTGGGATGGCGTTAACGATTGATACATAACGGTCTATGTCGGCCTTCGACTGCATTTCGGTGACGGCCACCAGCAGCAGGTCGTCGGCCAGCTTCACACCGCCGAAGATGCCCTCTTTCAGGGCCGCGGCGAGGATGGCGTCGACGTTTCCGGCAGGCACGCGCATCAGCACCTCGTTGAAGAAGGGCTTGTCGGGGTAGGCCTGCTGCATGCGGCCCGTGGCCACGAGCTGCGAGCACAGATAGTGAGCTCCGTCGCGGCTCAGACGGCACGCGTCCTTGAGTCCCTGCGGGCCCATAAGAGAGAGGTACACGGCAGTGTGCAGAGCCATCAGGCCTTGGTTGGAGCAGATGTTGGACGTGGCCTTCTCGCGGCGTATGTGCTGCTCGCGGGCTTGCAGGGTGAGCACGAAGACGCGCTTGCCGTCGCGGTCTTTCGTCGCTCCCACTATTCTGCCGGGCATCTTGCGAATCAGGGCTTTCTTGGTGCACATGTAGCCAAGGGTGGGGCCGCCGTAGTTCATGGGCATGCCCAGGCTCTGGGCGTCGCCCACGGCGATGTCGGCTCCCCATTCACCGGGGGTGCGTATCTCGGCCAGGGCGGAGGCCATGGCGTTGACCACAAAGAGGGCTTTGCGCTCGTGGCAGTAGTCGGCCCAGCCGGTGTAGTCCTCCACGATGCCGTAGAAGTTGGGCGAGGCCACGATCACACCTGCCACGTCTCCGGCCCCCATCTGCTGCTCGAAGTCGGCGCGGGAGGTCGCACCGTCGTGCTGCGGTATCACCTCCAGGGCCACACCATGATAGCGGGCGTATGTGGCCACCACGGCCTGCACGGCAGGGTTGACGGTCTCGGAGATGAGCACGCGGCGCTTCTTTCGGGCGGCGGCCACGCACATCAGCATGGCCTCGGCAGTGGCCGTGGAGCCGTCGTACATCGAGGCGTTCGACACCTCCATGCCCGTGAGCTCGGCCATCATCGTCTGGTATTCAAATATATACTGCAGGGTGCCCTGCGAGATTTCGGGCTGATAGGGAGTGTAGGCCGTGAGGAACTCGCTGCGCTGCGTGATGGCGGCCACGGCGGCGGGCGTGTAGTGGTCGTAGTATCCCGCGCCGCCGAAGCATACCAGCGGCGTGCACTGGCTCTCCAGGCGGTGGAAATAGTCGCGGACCTCCTTCTCGCTCATCTGCGGGGGCAGGTCGTAGGGCCGGCGCAGGCGCAGCTGCTCGGGCACGTCGCGGTAGAGGTCGTCGATGGCCTCGGCGTGGCAACGCTCCAGCATGGCCGCGATGTCGGCCTGGGTGTGTGGCAGGTATTGGTGCATATGCGGGGGCTGGGGGTTAGAGAGTGGCGAGGTAGGCGTCGTATTCCTCCTGCGTCATCAGAGCGTCAATCTCGGAGGGGTCGGTGATCTCCACCTTGATAATCCAGGCGTTCAGGGGGTCTTTGTTCACCAGGCCGGGGTTGTCCAGCAGCAGCTCGTTGCTCTCCAGCACGGCGCCCGTGAGGGGAGCGTAGAGGTCGGAGGCGGCCTTCACCGACTCGATGGCGCCGAAGTCCTCGCCGGCGGTGACGTCGTCGCCCTGCTCGGGCATGTCCACATACACCACGTTGCCCAGCTGCTTGGCTGCGTATTCAGAGATGCCTACATAGGCCACATTGCCTTCGATTTTCGCGTATTCGTGAGATTTCAGATATTTGATCATAGCTTATGAGGTTAGATGTTACTTTTTATAATTAGTTACTTTTTATAATTAGGAGTATAGAAGCGCTTCTTGACCACCACGGCGGGGAACACCTTGCGGCGCACGCGCACCTGCAGCTCCGTGCCCAGGGCGGCGTAGCGGGCGTCCACGAGGGCCATGGCCAGGTTCTTGTCGAGGGTGATGGAGTGGTAGCCGGTGGTCACTTCGCCCACCTTCTCGCCCTCGGCGTTGAGCACGTCGTAGCCGTGGCGGGCTATGGCCGGGCCGAGGATCTCAAGACCCACCACCTTGCGCGCGGGGCCCTCGGCTTTCTGCTTGGCGCAGGCGTCGCGGCCTATGAAAGGCTTGTCGAGCTTGGCGAACATGCCCAGCCCTGCCTCGATGGGCGTGATGCTGTCGGTGAGCTCGTCGCCGTAGAGGGGCAGGCCGGCCTCGAAGCGCAGTGTGTCGCGGCATCCCAGGCCGCAGGGCTGCACACCGGCCTCCATCAGCTTGTCCCACAGGCGGGCTATCACCTCGTGGCTGGAGTAGATCTCGAAGCCGTCCTCGCCCGTGTAGCCCGTGCGGCTCACGATCGAGGGTATCCCGTCGATGTCAATGTCTTTGAAGGTGTAGAAGGCCAGGTCGCTGCCGTCTATGCCCAGGGCCTCGTGCATGATGCGCTCGGCGTGGGGGCCTTGCAGGGCCAGCTCGCTGAAGTCCTCGCTCAGGTGCTCCACCTTCACGTCGAAGCCCGCAGCCTGCTCGTCTATCCAAGCCATGTCCTTGGCAATGTTGGCGGCGTTGGGCACGAGGAAGAATTCGTGGTCGTGGCGCTTGTACACCAGCAGGTCGTCGACCGTGCCGCCGTCGTGGCGCAGCATCATGCCGTAGAATATCTTGCCGTCGGGGGCTCCGGTGACGTCGTTGGTGAAGATATGGTTGACGAATTTCTCAGCCTCCGGGCCGCTCACCAGCGCTTCGCCCATGTGCGAGACGTCGAAGACTCCCGCGGCGGTGCGCACGGCCTGGTGCTCCTCCACGATGCCCGCGTACTGTATGGGCATGTCGAAGCCTCCGAAGGGGCTCATCAGCGCGCCCAGAGCCACGTGGCGGCTGTGGAGTGATGTTTTTTTCATTGTTTCATCCATAGGAGTAGGGGTGTGGTATTTGGTAGATTTAAGGTGTACTGTTGATTATCTCTTCCAATTGCTTTGTATCCAAGCCGCTGATGGCGGAGGCGTCGCAGATGCTCACGGAGCCGGGCCTCTGGCCTTTGAGCTGGCCCTCGATGTCGGCCACGCTGCCGCCCTGGGGGCAGAAGAAGTCGCCCGATATGCGGGCCTCCTCTATAGTGCCGTCCTTGAGGCGGGCGTCGATGTGCACTAGTCCGGCTCCGTCCACGCGGCCTGTGCGGGAGATGATGTCGTCGGCCAGCGGCAGGCGTCGGTCGGCCATCCAGACGGGGTCGCGGTAGGCAGCTTCTATGCTTTCTACTTCGGCTATTTCCTGATCTGTGAGGGTGACCAGCTCGCAGTCGTCGCTGTCGCGCAGGGCTTGGCGGAAGGCCTCGATGGTGAGCCCGGGGGCATGCTCGCTCAGGGTGGTGATTCGCGCGGCCACGGAGGGCACGCCCTTGCTTACGAGCTTGGCCCGCTGCGGGGTGATGGCCCGCGACATGGTGGCGGCGTCGGCCTTGAAGAGCATCGTGCCGTGGGCGATGGCCATAGTGGGCGAGGGCTGATAGTAGGCGCAGCCCGACACCTTGCGTCCTTCGATGGCGATGTCGTTGCGGCCCTGCACCTCGGCTTTGACACCCAGGCTCTGCAGCAGAGAGGCCACGCGGCTGGCGAAGCTGCTGAACACCTCTGCCACGGGCTTGCCGTGCGTCGGAGCCACGCAGCTGATCATCAGGTTGTCGGGGTCGGCGTACACGCACCCGCCGCCGCTGCGGCGTCGCACCACGTCTATCCCATGCTCCTGGCAATAGCCAAGGTCAACCTCAGCCTCGATGCACTGATGCCGCCCGCATATCACCGTCGGGAGCACCCGCCAGGTGAACACCGTCTCCTCGCCCGCCCAGCGCATGGCGCACCATTGCTCCAGAGCCAGGTAGAAGGGCAGCGGACGCAGGTCGTGAGGGTGCAGTTCGATTAATCGCATGCGCAAATTTATCAAAATCTATCGTGTTGGCCAAATATAAGCCTAACTATTTTGCTCTCCCCCGCGCCAGCGCTCGTTTTTTTTCCTTACCTTTGCTGCCGTAATACCCCAGCAAATTGATGAACAAAGGCAAAATCACTCGCAACACCGGCTCGCACTACGTGGTCGAGCTCCCCGACGGCACCACAGTGCCCTGTAAGGTCAAAGGCAACTTCCGCATCAAAGGCATTCGCACCACCAACCCCGTGGCCGTTGGCGACAACGTCGGCATCGGCGACCCCGGCCCCGACGGCACGGCTTACATCACCGAGGTCGAGCCGCGCAAGAATTATATCATACGTCGAGCCAGCAACCTCTCCAAGGAAGCCCACATCATCGCAGCCAACGTCGATCAGGCCCTGCTCATCATTTCCCTGGCGCACCCCACCACTTCCACCAATTTCATCGACCGTTTCCTCGCCACGGCCGAGGCATACAACGTCCCAGCCGTCATCGCTATCAATAAGGTTGACCTGCTCACCGACCCCGACGACCGCGAGCTTCTCGACGCTGTCACATATCTTTACCGCTCCATCGGATACCCCGTGGTGCACGTCTCTGCCCTCGACGGCGACGGCCTCTCGGAGTTGCAGCAGGTGCTGAAGGACAAGATAACGCTCCTCTCCGGCAATTCCGGTGTAGGCAAGAGCACACTCATCAACCGTCTCATCCCCGGCCTGAACCTACGCACCGCGGAGATCTCAGCTGTCCACGACCAGGGCATGCACACCACCACCTTCTCCGAGATGTTCCACCTCCCCGACGGAGGTTGCGTCATCGACACCCCCGGCGTCCGCGGCTTCGGCACCATCGACTTCGAGAAGGCCGAGGTGGCCCATTATTTCCCGGAGATTTTCGCAATCGGCAAAGACTGCCGCTTCGGCAACTGCACCCATACCCACGAGCCCGGCTGCGCCGTGCGCCAAGCCCTCGACGAGCAGCGCATAGCAGCATCCCGCTACGCATCCTATCTCTCCATCCTCGACGACGCTACCGAAGGCAAATATCGTTAATTCTTGTTAATTGTGTGTTTTGATATTGGTTAATGCAAATATAATATTTATATTTGCACAATATTATACACTGTCAAAAACACACACAACAATGACCA
>CAZSHV010000023.1:0-23370 GCA_964606815.1 uncultured Bacteroides sp.
CGGCATTGCTCCCTCCCGCCGTCTCCAAAATCCCTCCAAGATATGCGACCTCAGCGTTAACATATTTTATGGGACTGGCTCTAGTACCGACGCGTGGGTACGGCCCACACGCGCATATAGATACGCGAAATTACACAAAAACCGCCTAACAGCCAAAAATCCCCGCCATTTTGTTCAAATTCGCGGGGGAAATGGCACGGATTTGGGGGACGCCAGTGGCGTGTGATAAAACAGTCAACTTTTTTTGGGACAGGCACATCCTGGCATGCCGGAGATTCCCCTTAACGTTTGTTGGTAGGGAGGTGGCGGTAGATGGCGTTAATGAGGCTGTGGTAGCCTATGGCGGCTATGATTGATAGGGCCAGGGATAGGGCGGCGTATGTGAGCTTCTGGGCTGTGGTGCCCCCGTCATATGGGCTGAGGCCCAGCGCGTAGGCCACGACGTTGAAGCAGTAGATATGCACCAGGTACCATTCGTAAGAGAATGGGCTGAACCATTCCACCAGGCGGTTGAGCACTCGGGCTTTGTAGATGAGCACGGCGAGCGAGGTGTAGCCTATCATAGAGGGGATGTCGTTGTAGAGCTTTAGGGCTTCGCTGCGCGTGGCCATGAGGTAGGTGGCGGGCATGGCGATGGCTGCGGCCAGGGCGAACCAGTACCAGCGCGGGATGGAGATTTCCGCGTCGCGGTCTTTATACCACTTGGCCATGTACATGCCGAGCACGAATTCCCAGAGGTACTGGAGGAAGAAGCTGCCCCAGTTGCGCAGGTCGCCATGGTGGGTCAGGAGCACTATGGTGGACCATCCCAGGCTAATGGCCAGGGCTATGCCGATGGGGAGCCAGCGGCCTTTGCGTGAGCCTTTCTCGAAGAGGGCCACGATAAGGGGCCACGCAATGTAGAACTGTATGATGGTGCTCACGAACCACAGCTGCACGCCCAGCGTCTCGATGTATTCGCTGAAGAACATCTTGTACAGCAGCAAGTGGCTGAGCAGCCATTGGAACTTGTGCGGGCTGGCGAAGTAGAAGGGCGTCAGGAAGGATATCACCACGACGATGGCATAAGGCAGGTAGACGCGGAAGAATCGGGTCTTGAGAAACCGCGCGTAGCCGATGGGGTGATTGAGGTGGCTGAGGTAGAGGCCGAAGCCGCTGCAGAGGATGAAAAGGTGGACGCCGGCGCCGCCGAAAGATAGGCAGTTGTTGAGGGCGCCGCTGTTGAAGAGTCCTTGCACCAGGTGCATAAGCACGATGGTGATCATGGCGTAGCCGCGGAAGAAGGTGACGAGTTGCGATCGCTTCATGAGGCAAAAAAGAAATCAGAGTGAGCTATCTGTAGGCTTCGGCGCGGGCGCGGATGGCGAGGAACATGCGGCGGTCGGCGTCGGTGAGCTCTATGCCGCGGCGGGCCATCATGCGCGAGGCGATGTCGAAGAATTTGGTCATGGACACGTCGGTGTACCCGGCGCCTCCGCTCTCGCTGAACGACGCGACGAAGGGGCGGGGGAAGCCGCTGCCGTGTATGTTCACGCCCACGCCCAGGGTGGTGGCGGTGTTGAGCATGGTGTTGATGCCGCATTTGGTGTGGTCGCCCATGATCACGCCGCAGAACTGCAGGCCCGTGGGGGTGAATCGCTGCGCGGGGTAGCTCCAGAGCTTGATGGGGGTGTAGTCGTTCTTGAGGTTGGAGGCCACGCATCCGGCGCCGATGTTGCACCAGGCGCCTATGACGGCGTTGCCCAGGAAGCCGTCGTGGGCCTTGTTGGAGTAGGCCTGCATGACCACGTTATTGAGCTCGCCGCCGACTTTGCACCAGGGGCCGATGGTGGTGTCGGGGTAGATTTTCGCGCCCATATTGACGGTGGCGTGCTCGCACACGGCCACGGGGCCTCGCAGGCAAGCCCCCTCCATCACAGTGGCGTGCGGGCCAATGTAGATGGGGCCGCCGAGGGTGTTGAGGCATGCGCCCTCCATCCATGCGCCCTCCTCGACGAACACCAGGGCGGGGTCGCCGATGACGGTGCACGTGGGGCTTACGGGCTGCGACGAGCGGCCGGCGGTGAGGCGCTGGAAGTCGGCCCGTATGGCTGCGCCGTTGAGCAGGAAGAGGTCGTAGGCCCGCTCCACGGTGCCTATGCCCGGCACTTGGTGGGAGGGGTGACGCTCGGCGTCATCGGCGCCGTTGGCGGGGAAGAGCTCGCGCAGATAGTCGGCCGTCTCCACGGCGCAGGGGGCGCCGATGGCAGCCTCCCACTTCTCGCGGATGGTGGTGATACCGAGGCGCAGCTCGCTGATGGGGCGCGTGTAGGTAAGAGGCAGCAGGCTCTCCCACACCTGGGGGTCGTCTACGAGGACATGGCTGGAACGTGTCTCCATAATTTCTAATTTTTCTGCCGCGAAGTTATAAAAAAATCGGCGAAAACGCGTAAATTTGCGACCCTATGTCTGCCCACGCGCCCATAATCATCGGTGCCGGCCCTGCCGGCCTCACCGCCGCCCTGGCCATGCTTGACCGCGGCGACGGCTCGCGCCCCGTCGTGCTCGAGGCCACGGACACCATCGGCGGCATCTCGCGCACGGTGGTGCACGGCGGCAACCGCATAGACATAGGCGGACATCGCTTTTTTTCTAAGAGTCAGGAAGTCAACGATATATGGCAGCGCATGATGCCCCTGCAGGGCGCGCCGGCCCTGGACGACCGCCTGATAGGCGCCTCCCCCATCGACCTTGACCCCGCCGGGCCCGACCCTGACGCCGCCGACCGCGTGATGCTCGACCGCCGCCGCGTGTCGCGCATCTACTACCGCCGCTCCTTTTTCGACTACCCCGTGAGCCTGAGCATGGCCACCCTGCGCGGCCTGGGCCTCGGCAACACCCTTCGCGCGGGCCTAGGCTACCTGAAATCGCGCGTGGCTCCGCTGCCGGAGACCAGCCTCGAGAATTTCTACGTGAACCGCTTCGGCAGGCCGCTCTACGGCATGTTCTTCGAGGACTACACCACCAAGGTGTGGGGCGTGCACCCCTCGCAGCTCGGCGCCGACTGGGGTTCGCAGCGCGTCAAAGGCCTGTCGGTCACCGCGATACTGCGCGACGTGGCTCTGCGCGCGTTGCATATTAAGGACGCTAAAAAAGAGACATCGCTGATCGAGCGCTTCCGCTATCCCAAGCTCGGCCCCGGCCAGCTGTGGGAGACGATGGCGGCCGACGTGACCGCGCGAGGCGCCCAGGTGGTGATGAACGCGCCAGTGGTGGAGGTGCGCGTGGGCCCCGACCGCCGCGTGCAGTCTGTCACCACGGCCGACGGCCAGACGCGCCCCTGCACAAGCGTCTTCTCATCCATGCCCATCAAAGACCTCGTGGCGGCCCTTCGAGGCGTGGACGTCCCCGCCGACGTGGCCCGCGCCGCAGCCGAGCTGCCTTACCGCGACTTCATCACCGTGGGCCTGCTCGTGCCGGAGCTGAAGATACGCAACCGCACGCGCCTGGCCACCTTCGCGGGCCGCGTGCCCGACACGTGGATATACATCCAGGAGCCTGACGTGCGCGCCGGGCGTCTGCAGGTGTTCAACAACTGGAGCCCCTACATGGTGGCCGATTACCGCTCCACCACGTGGATCGGTCTGGAATATTTCTGCTTCGAGGGCGACGAGCTCTGGAGCATGCCCGACTCGGCGCTGGCCTCCATGGCCGCGGCCGAGATGGTGAAAATCGGCATCCTCGACCCCGCTGCCCCGGTGCTCGACAGCACTGTGATACGCATGCCCAAGGCCTACCCTGCCTATTACGGCAGCTATGCCCAGCTCCCCGCCGTGCGCGAGTTCCTCGACTCCATCGGCGGCCTTTACTGCATAGGCCGCAACGGCCAGCACCGCTATAACAACATGGACCACTCCATGCTCACCGCCCTTGAGGCCGTGCGGTGCGCAGCCTCGGGCTCGCCCTCACGCGCCGCGGTGTGGAACGTGAACACAGAAAAAGACTATCATGAGCAGTCTGGCAGCCAGGCGTAGAGCCAGTTTCTTTATTGGACAGGCTCTTAGGCGCGCTCTGCCGTGGCCGCTCGCGCTGGTGCTCGTGGTGGCAGCGGCCAACGTCATCGTCTCTTTTTGCGTGGGTGGGGCTGCATCGACGCCCGACTCCCCCACCTACGAGAGCGCCGTGGATAGGATTCTCAACCATGGCTACGACACCTTCCGCTCGCCGCTGTATCCGCTCTGCATGTCGCTGTGCTACAAGCTCATGCCTGGGCATTGGCACGAGCTTTTGGCTGTGCTTCAGATTGCGGCATTCCTCGTGGCCGTGGCCCTGCTCTGGCATGTGGCCGCAGGTCTGAGCCGATCGAGGGTGCTGGCATCGGTGGTGACGCTGTTCTACGCCCTTGTGCCCGGAGGCCCAAGCACTTACGCCACGGCTTTGATCGCGGATTCGCTCTTCTTCTCGGCCATAGCGGCTGTAATTTTCGCCGCATGGCAGCTTTGGACCTCTGGTCGATGCGCGTGGCTCTATCTGGTGGCTCTGGCCGCAGTGGGCATGCTCAAGCCCGCTTTCACCGCATTCCTCCCCGCCGCCGCCGTTTTTCTCATAGGCATGTTCGTCAGGCGCAAGGCTAAAGCCCGCATGGCTCTGCTGCTGACGCTATGCAGCCTCGCCCCCGTGGTGTTTCAGACTTATCACGTCTACAAAGAGATAAGGCTGATGTCGCCCAGCGTGGTCACGCAGTATAACCGTTATCTCATCGCCTTCTACCACGCCCCGCGCCTCACGCCCTTGGCCAAGAATCCAGAGCTTAAGGCCTACCTTGACTCGGCTGAAAGTGCGCCCTACCGCGAGCCCTATCTCGAGTGCTACATCATCGTCAAACGATTCGGCGGAGATGCTTGCGACTCGCTCACTCGAGCCGCCGGCGCGCCGTGGGTTGGGGTGGAAACCCGAGCGAAGATGGCGGTCACGGACTATCGGGCGTTCTTCAACCCCGTCGATTCGCCCGAGGGCCATAATGCCTATGTTCGCTTCGTGGGCTGCAGCACGCCGCTGGGCTGGTTGCCTTGGGCGCTCTGGCCCTTAGGCTTGCTCGCCGGGGCGTGGGTGGTGGTTCGCGCTTGGCGGGCGCGGAGGGAGTGCCCATGGTCGCTGATCGCGCTGTGGCTCATGGCCGCGGCTTTCGTCTTCGGCCCGGTGCTTTATGCCCCTTATGCTTTTGACCGCCTCGCGCAGCCGGCCCTCGCGCCGCTGTTGCTGCTAATAATAATTCGACGTCCGTGAAACGCGCCCTCTCTCACCCCTTGCTCTGGATTATGCTCCTGGCGGCTGGGCTGGTCGGCGGCCTGTGCCTGGCGTCGGGCCCCGTGGCGGAGTGCGACACAGGGTCGTACTACCAGGCTGTGGACGCGATTTCGGCCCAAGGATTCGACCTAACCCGCACACCGGGCTATCCGATCTGCATCTGGCTCTCCTTCCGCATCTTCGGCTATCAATGGCAGGAGTGGGGACTGGTGCTCGTGCAGCTGTCGGCGTTTCTGCTGTCCATCCCGGCATTGTGGGCCATCGCCCGCGGCATGCTCGGCCGCCGTTGGCCAGCAGCTATAGTCACGGCTCTATACGCGCTCGCTCCGGGTGGCGCCGCGGGCTTCGTGCCTGTGCTTCTCACCGAATCGATAACGGCTAGCTTCGCTGTCTTCGTGGCCTATTTCTCATATGTGATATATAAAGGAGGACTCTCGGCGTGGGCTCCGTTTGGACTCTTCGTCTCGCTGGCCGCGCTGCTGTCGCTGCGGCCGGCCATGACGGCCGTCATCCCGGCTGGATTGGTGCTACTCGCGGCCCTTTTCCTGCGCCGCGCCGCGCTGCGATATTGGGCGGTGATCGCCGTGGCGGCCGCGCTGCTGCCTACGGTTTTCCAGACGCTGATGGTTCGCCGCGCCGCAGGCGTCTCGGCACCGAGCGTGGTGGGCGCGACCAATAGCTATATGATGGCGCGCGATGCTGCCATTCCGTTGGATTCCTTTTGTTCCACACCCGAGATGGCGCGGGCCTTCGCTTACTACGAGGCTCACCCAGCCGATGATTTCCTCACTGAATATCAAGATCTTGCCTCGCGCTTCGGCCACGACAGCATCGCGGCCGTTTGCGCCCGCGCAGGCATGCCTTGGCGCGGGCTCGGCGACCGCTTGTGCCGCTCGGCCACGGACTTTGCCCTGTACATGGACGACACAACGTACCCATCGGTCTATAACCGCGCGGCACGTCTGAACCTGCGCACGCCCTTTGCGTGGGTGCCTTTCTGGGTGGTCTATGCGGTTTTGGCCCTTTCGGCAGCGGCTATTGTGTGGCAGTGGATGCGTTCGAGCCGGGCACCGTGGTTCGAGATAGTGTTATGGACTGCCCTCGCAGGCGTTTTGTCAGCGTCCATTCTCTTGGCTCCGAATCATTTTGACCGTCTGTTGATGCCCGCGCTGCCTTGGGCTCTGCTTCTCGCGGCATGGTCGGTGCAGGCGGATTGGCGTGGTCTAAAAAACTTGTAAACATGGCAGTTAGACTTAGATATATATTTCCCCGCCCGCTGGTGTGGGTGCTTGTGGTGGCAGCGGTGAACCTGCTCCTCAAGGGCCTGATTGACGGGCCGTTCTGGGGCGGCGACACGTGGTCGTACATCAACGCTATCCCCAATATCCTGTACAATGGCTACGACCTTTACCGCACGCCGCTGTATCCTATGTTCCTGTGGGTGTGCAGTTTGCTCGTTGGCGATAAGTTTCTTTATCTGGCAGTAGCCGTGCAGTGCGTGGTGTACCTGGTGTCGATCGTGGCGCTGTGGCACACCATGGCTGGCGTATCGTCGAGCCGGCGCGTGGCCACGGCCATCTGCGCCTTCTACGCCGTCGCTCCAGCCTTTGCGCTGTATCTAATCGCTTTTCTCACCGATGCCCCTGCGGTGATGCTGTCGGTGTTTCTGCTCTTCTTCGCCTGGCGCGTCGCGCGTCGCGGGGCCGGGTGGGGGACCTGCGCCGGTTTCGCCCTGGTGCTGATGCTGATGCTTGAGCTGCGGCCCTCGCTCGCGTCGATGCTCCCCGCCGTGGCGGTGCTTGTGGTGTGGGTGATATATAATAAGTACAGGCGCGCGTGGCTGCTCGCCGCCCTGTGCGCTGCCGCGATGTTGCCGATGGGCGTGCAGGTGGGGCTGATGTGGCGCCACACGGGCGTGCCTACCCCCAGCCAGGTGGGCGTGGACAACATGTGGGCC
Source organism: uncultured Bacteroides sp. (assembly GCA_964606815.1). GTDB lineage: Bacteria > Bacteroidota > Bacteroidia > Bacteroidales > Muribaculaceae > CAG-873. The sequence goes on from CAZSHV010000023.1 coordinate 7,244, forward strand.
ATCACCGTGATCGAAGGCACGCTCTCGACGGATTTCACCGACAACCCCGAGCTGGCCAGCCGAATAGACAGCGCGTACTATTTCATCAGTAAGCCGGGCGGCATGGACGCTTACGGGCCGTGGGTGATGAACTTGGGCCACCAGAGCGTGAAGGACTACGGCCTGCGCGAGGTAGGCGACGTGGTGCGCCAAGCCGGCGCGCCATGGTGTGGCCTCGACCACAGGATTATAGACAGCGCCACGCGCTACCATATGATAATGGACGACGAGACGCTGGGCTTTAATCAGTACTTCCAGCAGCATGCCCCCTACAGCGATGCCGTGAACCGATGGCTGTTTCCTTGGCTCAAGTTCTGGCTGATTTACGTCGCGATGGCTGTAGCGGGGGTAGCCATTGTCGTGGCCTGGCGCAGGCACAGGCGTATGCCGGCACTTGCCGTCTTCGCATGGCTGATGGAGGCGGGCATGGTGGCCTCGTCGCTGCTCTACGCTCCGAATCATTTTGACCGCTTGGCGCTGCCGGGGCTGCCGGGACTGATGCTGCTCGCGGCCTGGATGTGGCCCGCCGCGCGTCGGCGTGCCGTTATGATTTGGAGGAAAGTTTTTCCGTTACGATAATTTTTGTTAATTTCGCGCTGCATTTTACAATTCAAGGTATGAATTTCATAGAAACGCATATCCCGGGCTGCTGGATCATCGAGCCCGTGCGCCACGGCGACGACCGCGGCTATTTCCAGGAGTGCTTCCGCCTCAAGGATTTCGAGGCGCACATCCCCGGAGTTAAGTTCGTGCAGGACAACGAGTCGTTCTCGACCCGCGGTGTGCTCCGCGGAATGCACCTGCAGAAGGGCGACGCCGCCCAGAGCAAGCTGGTGCGCGTGAGCCAGGGCGCCGTCTACGACTGCGCTGTTGACCTTCGCCCCGGGTCGGAGACTTTCGGCCAGCACGTGATCGTGGAGCTCTCAGCCGCCAACGGTCGCCAGCTCTTCATCCCTAAGGGCTTCGCCCACGGCTTCATCGTGGTCAGCGACGTGGCTCAGTTCCAGTACAAGGTAGACAATTACTACGTGCCCGCCTCTGAGATGAGCATTCGCTACGACGACCCCGATCTGGGCATCTCCTGGCCCGACGCCGGCTGCCCCGTGCTGCTCTCGCCCAAGGACGTGGCCGGGCTGTCGTTTGCCGAGGCCCGCGAGATCATCCTCAAGGGCTTCTGACCCCGCGGGGGATTGCAGCGAGCGCTTGGTTAACTTTATTTATGTTAATTTTGAGTGTTGCTTTTAACTTAATTAGGTTAAAAGCGATGCCCTCCCGCGTTTTTCTATAGGCTTTTTGATTAATTTTTGGAAAATTATTACTTAATTTGCAATCGATTTGCCCCCGCCCGTTCTGGGCGCGAACGCGGGCTCATCGGTTATTTATGAATAATAAAGCTAACTTTCAGTAATTTAATACCATACTTGCAATTCAAGCCATAGCCAAGAAAAACGAATCCCCCCGCATTATAAGCATATTCTAATTCTATCTATTAATAAATTCCCTAAACAACTCTTGCATGAAGAACATTTGTTTACAAATGAGTCGGAAAGTCTGGCTGGCCGCCTTTATGGTCATGCTCATGGCTTTCCCCGCCCTTGCGCAGAAAATCACCGTCTCGGGTACGGTTACCGAGCCTGACGGTGAGCCCGCAATCGGTGTGAGCGTCATGGTGCAGGGCCAGGCTGGCGTAGGTGTCAACACCGACATCGACGGTAACTATCGCCTTCAGGTTGAGCCCAACGCCACTCTCGTAGTCTCCTATGTGGGTTACGAGACCCAGACCGTGCCCGTCAACGGTCGCACGCACATCGACATCCAGCTTGCCTCACAGTCCAAGGCCCTCGACGAGCTCGTCGTCATCGGCTACGGTGCCGTCAAGAAAGACGACGCCACCGGTTCTGTCTCCGTCGTCAAGCCCGACGAAATCGAGGCCGGTCTCGCCACTTCTGCCCAGGATATGCTCGTGGGCGCAAGCCCTGGCGTGGTCGTGACCACCGACGGTGGTAACCCCTCCGGCGGCGCTTCCATCGTGATCCGCGGTGGTGCTTCGCTCTCCGCTTCCAACGAGCCTCTGATCGTGATCGACGGTGTGCCCATGACTCGCGGCACCGTCACCGGTTCTTCTAACCCCCTCTCTCTCGTATCCCCCGAGAACGTCGAGTCAATGACCATCCTCAAGGACGCTTCCGCAACCGCTATCTATGGTAGCCGCGCTTCTAACGGTGTCATCATCATCACCACCAAGAAGGGTAAGTCCGGCAAGCCCCAGGTCAACTTCTCTGCTAACGTCTACGTTAACACCCCCCGCAACTACATGAACATGATGGACGGCAACGAGTACGCCGCCTTCATCGCCAAGCACTACGGCAAGGACTCCAAGCAGTACGCTGCCCTCGGCGCTAACGGTGTCATCTACAACACCGACTGGCAGAAGGAAGTGCTCCGCACCACCGTCTCCAGCGACTACAACCTCAGCGTGGGCGGTACCGCCGGCTGGCTCCCCTACCGCGTCGCCGTGGGTTATACCAACAACAACGGTATCATCCGCAAGACCAAGATGGACCGCCTCTCGGCCTCCGTCAACCTCACCCCCACCTTCTTTGACGACCTGCTCTCCGTCAACGCCAACATCAAGGCCGGCTACATCAGCAACGGCTACGAGGGCGGCGCTCTGGGCGGCGCTGTGTCGTTCAACCCCACCCTCCCCGTGCACATGAACAACCAGTTCGGCAACTGGACCACCTACATCGCTGGTGGCGCCCTGGCTGGCGAGAACACCCCCGGTGCTTCTATCAACACCCTGGCTTCTCTCAACCCCGCAGCTATCGCTCACGAGCACGAGTCGACCTCCAATGTCTACCAGAGCGTCGGTAACATCCAGTTCGACCTCAAGATGCCCTTCCTCCGCGCCCTCCGCGCTAACCTCAACCTCGGTTACGACTGGAGCCACGGTATGGACACCACCTACGACACTCCCTTCTCGCCCAGCGCCTGGAACGGCACTCACTACATCCCCGGTGAGACCGAGTCTGTCCGCGACGGTCTGCCCCACCGCAGCTTCAACAACCAGACTCGCTATAACCTTCTGCTGGACTTCTACCTGAACTACAACGACACCTTCGGCCCCGTCAACCTCGACCTCACCGCTGGTTACTCCTGGCAGCGCTTCAAGAACAAAAACCACAGCTTCGGCTACGTTTACGCTCCTGACCAGTATGCCGCCCAGTATGCCGCCATCAACGAGATCAGCATCCCCGCCGCTCTCGACTATCTGCGCAGCATCAACGGCTATCAGCACTCGCCCACATACTACGGCCGCTCCATCCATCAGCTCCTCTCCTACTTCGGCCGCGTGAACTTCGTCTTCTTCAACAAATACCTGCTCACCGCCACCGTGCGTCGCGACGGTACCTCCCGCTTCTCCAAGACCAACCGCTGGGGTACATTCCCCGCTGTGGCTATCGGCTGGAAGCTGCTTGAAGAGAACTTCATGGAGGGCGCCCGCTCGTTCATGAACGAACTGAAGATCCGCGGTACCTACGGTATCACCGGTCAGCAGGACCTCGGCGGCGACTACTTCCCCTACCTGCCCGTCTACACCTACGACCAGAGCCTCTCCAACCGTTACCCCAACCCCAACGGCGACGGCACATACGTGAACCTCTGGACCCCCTCTGCCTACAACGCTAACCTGAAGTGGGAGGAAACCACCACTTGGGACGCCGGTATCGACGTCGCTTTCCTCAACAACCGCATCAGCGCCAACGTTGACTGGTACAAGCGCAAAACCAAAGACCTCCTCACCTACGCTAACTACCCCGCAGGCTCCAACCTCTCCAACATGGGTAACATCAACCTCGGCGACCTGGAGAACACCGGTATCGAGGCCACCCTCACCGTGCGCCCCGTCGTCACCAAGGACTTCACTTGGACCTCTGCCTACAATGTGGGTTGGAACCAGAACAAGATCACTCGCCTGGCTGACGGCTACGACGCTACCACCGGCGCCATCGGCAACGGCGTGAACATCATGAAGCACACCGTGGGCTTCCCCGCTTACAGCTACTTCGTCTACGAGCAGGTCTACAACGAGGACGGCACCCCCATGGAGGGCGTGTTCGTTGACCGCAACGGCGACGGCGCTATCACCGACGCTGATAAGTACATCTTCCACAGCAAGGATCCCAAAGTCACCATGACCTGGAGCAACAACTTCAACTACAAGAACTGGGACTTCGGCTTCGTGCTCCGCGCCAACATCGGCAACTGGGTGTACAACGCCAACGAGAAGAACAACTGCTTCACCTCCGTCACCGCCGAGGCTCCTCTGAGCAACCTCCTCAACGACGTCTATCTCTGGACCTCGACTCGCGAGACCACTCTTCTGAGCTCCGACTACTTCGTGCGTAACGCTTCCTTCCTGCGCTGCGACAACATCACTCTCGGCTACACCTGGCCCAAGATCGCCAACCAGCTCCGCCTCCGCCTCTACGGCGCCGTGCAGAACCCCTTCGTCATCACCAAGTACAACGGTCTTGACCCCGAGGTTGCTTCCGGCATCGACAACAGCGTGTATCCCCGTCCCCTCACCTTCACTCTTGGCCTCGTTGCCACTTTCTGATTCATCGGACAGTGATAAACTTTATCTAATAGACCTCTTATGAAAATTTTCAAATATATCGTGTGTGGTCTGGCTCTGACCTTCGGCGCAGGTACCTTCACCTCTTGCGTCGACGACCTCAACCTCGAGCCTATCGACCGTAACACCAAAACCAAACTCACTTCCGCTGAGGAGTGGAACGAGTACTTCGCTTCCCTCTACGTGACTTTCCTCAACTCCGGAAAGTACAACTTCAGCGACGGCGGTGCCGGTACCTTCACCCGCTGCCACTGGAACCTGCAGGAGCTCACCGCCGACGAGGCCATCATCTCCAACAAATGGAACGACCCCGGCTATCGTGTGCTCAACTTCAACACCTGGCTCAACGATAACGAGTGGATCCGCGCAGCGTTCGAGAACGAGTTCTGCCTCGCTAAGAACCCCGCCGAGTTCATCTCCAAGGCCGACGAGGCTCGCCAGTATCTGAGCGACGCTGAGGTGAACGCCATGATCGCCGAGTGCTCCGTGCTCCGCGCTTACGGCTACTACTGGATGATCGATAACTTCGGCCGCGGCCCCTGGATTGACTCCAACTCCGTCACCGGCGACACTCCTCCCCTGTACAACCGCACCGAGCTCTTCGACGCCATCACCGCCGAGCTCGTGGCTGCCATCAACTCCGGCAACCTCCGTCCCGCCGCTCAGCAGGTCTATGGCCGCGTGAGCCGCGAGGCCGCCCGCGCCCTCCTCGCCAAGTTCTACCTCAACTCTAAGGTTTACACCGGCGTGGATCGCTGGAAAGAGTGCGCCGAGCAGTGCCAGGAAATCCTCAAGACCATCAACACCCTCGCTCCCGAGTACAAGTACCTCTTCTGCGCAAGCAACGACAAGTACGTGGGCAACGGCGAGATCCTCTGGGCTGTGCCCCAGGAGGCTGGCGCTGTTGAGACTTGGGCCGGCACCACTTACATGACCGCTGGCTGCTTCATCGAGACCGCTGATCCCGCCGTGCTCGCCTCCCTGGGCTGCGGCAGCCTCGGCGTGGTCGACGGCGAGCCCGCTCTGGTCGGCCCCTCCGTGTGGTCTGGCGTGCGCATGCGTCCCGAGATCTCCAACGCTTTCGAGAGCGGTGACAAGCGTCGCCTGATCTACGAGGGCGACTTCCAGCCCGGTGTCGAGGACCTCGACAACTACGGTGCTGACTCCGACGGCTACATGTGCATCAAGTACACCTACACCACCGAAGACGACTACTACAACGAGCAGAACAAGGGCCTCTCCAACCAGGTCTGCAACGCTGACTATCCTCTGTTCCGCCTCTCCGACGTGTTCCTGATGCTGGCCGAGTGCGAGCTCCACGGCATCCAGTGCAACGGTCTGAGCTACCTCAACCAGGTGCGCGACCGCGCAGGCCTCGGCCCCATCGCCGTGCTCAGCGACAACGCTGTGCTCCACGAGCGTCAGTGCGAGCTCTGGTTCGAGGGCTGGCGTCGTAGCGACCTTATCCGCTTCGGCAAATACACCGGTTCTACCTACACCTGGTCTTGGAAGGGCGGCACCTACGCCGGCGCCTCCATCCCCGAGTACCGCGCTCTGTTCGCTATCCCCTACCAGTACGAGGCTACCGTTGGCCAGAACCCCGGTTATTAATTGTCTTATCTCCTATCATCAGTAACTGACAATGAAAAAATTATCAATCATAATGGCAGTCCTCGCCGTGGCACTCGGTTTCTCGAGCTGCGAGGACGATAAGACCCCGGTGGCTCAGAAGCCCACGAAGTTCGTGCTGAACACCCCGGCTCTCGCTGACCAGACCTATGAGCTCACCCCCGACGGCACGCTCATCTTCACCGTCTCGCAGGCCGACTATGGTTTCGTGGCCTCCGCCACCTACGGCATTCAGATCGCTCTGACCGACGAGCAGAAGGCCGACCCCAAGACCCTCACTCCCGTTGTGCCCACCTCCGCCACCATCGAGGTGTCTGCAAAGGATATGTCTGAGGCTATGTGCTCCATGCTCGGCATCACCGAGCCCGAGCAGTGGGACAACCCCGATCCCATGCCCGTCTTCGTCCGCGCTACCTCCATGCTCGGCGACCACGAGAACTCCTTCATCGCTTCCAACTGGATCACCCTCTCTGCCGTCAAGCCCTACTACGCAGTGCCCAAGGCCGCTTCCATCTACCTCGTTGGTAACCCCGAGGGTTGGGTAGGCCCCACCGCCGACAAGGCTGACCACTATGCTGACTGGATGCTCACCGAGAAGTCTGACGAGATCGGCTCCAAGGTGTTCTACGGCACCTTCGACATGCCCGCTGCCCCCATGTTCCGCTTCTACACCGCTCTGACCGGTTGGGACGCTGACTCCTATGGTTCGCAGGTCGATGATAACCCCATCGACGTGGAGCTCGACGGCAACGGCATGGGCACCTTCAAGATCGTCAAGGGTAAGGGCTCGTTCAACTTCCCCGGCTTCCAGGGCGGCTCCATGCAGATCGTCGTCAACATGGCCGACGCCAAGAGTATGAACTTCACCGTAATGGCCGGCAACTAATCATCAAATCCATGCGCCCCGCGGGGATCGATTCCCCTCCTTCCCCGCCGGGGGGCTAATTAGTACAAAGACAAATGAAAAAATTCTTATCATTATTTGCACTGGCTGCTCTGAGCATGGGTTTCGTCGCTTGCCAGGACGAAGTGGGCGAAGTAGACACCCAGCCCCAGACCAACCCCCAGGAGGTGATGTTCGACGCAAGCAACATCACTGCCGGCGCTCCCGCCACCGCTACCTTCGACCTCGAGGCCCTCAACAACGCCAACCAGCTGGTGAACATCACCACTGCTTCCGTTAAGGACCTCCCCGAGGGCTACACCTTCCGTCCCCTGCTCGTCATCGCCAAGGACGACACTTTCTCGCCCTGCGACACCATCGCTGCCTCCTACGACGAGAGCGGCAACATCTCCGTCAAGCCCGATGTGCTCCAGGGCGTGTACGTTGAGGACTTTACCCGCGACCCCGCCGCCGCTACCATCCACTGCCGCGTGATCCCCATGCTGGTGAATGGCAACGCTGAGGTTCGCGTCGGTGCCCTCGACTACTATCTCGCCACCGGCACCATCACCATCAAGCCCTTCGCTCCCGCCAACGTGATCGAGGATACCTACTACCTGATCGGCACCGCCTCCAACGGCGCTGTCACCGGTGGTATCAAGCTCTCGCACAGCGATGCAAGCCCCTACGACGATCCTCGCTTCACCACCGTGGTCGAGATCACCGACGCTCAGGCCCTCGACGGCTACACTTGGGCTATCGTGCCCGAGTCGACCGTGGCTGCCGGCGCTGGCCTGGCCTACGGCCCCGAGACCGCTTCCGAGCTCAAAGGCGCGCTCGTAGCTACCACCGCTGCTGATGTCACCTATGGTAAGATCACCAGCTCCGGCCCCTACAACGTGTCTGTCAACATCGAGACTCACCAGTACGAGTTCATGCTCGCCATCGAGAACCTCTACACCCCCGGTAACTCCAACGGTTGGAACCAGGGCGCTTCCCAGCTCCTCTACACCTACAACTATGAGGACTACATGGGCTTCGCTCACCTGAACGGTCTCTTCAAGTTCTCCACTCAGCCCAACTGGAACGGTAAGAACCTCGGCGCTGGCGCTGAAGAGGGTACCCTCTCCGACGACGGCGGCGCTGGCAACCTCAACGCTCCCGCCGACGCTCTCTACTGGTGTAAGGTCAACCTGCCCAAGCTCACCTACAGCATCACTGAGATCACCTCTCTCGGTGCTATCGGCGGCTTCAACGGCTGGGGCGCTCAGGAAGCTTTCGAGCATGGCGGCGACTTCCTCATCTGGACTGGCATCGTCACCCTCACCGAGGGCACCGAGTTCAAGATCCGCATGAACGACGACTGGGGCATCAACCTCGGCGCTAAGGACGACAACTACAACCTCGATGAGCTCGTGCTCGATGGCAACAACATCAAGTGCGACTCTAACCTGCCCGGTTTCGAGGGCGATGGCACCTATGTCATCACCGTTGACCTCTCCGCTCTGCCCTACTACATGATGCTTGAGAAGCAGTAATCAGCTGCCTCCTCCATAACCCTAAGCCCCGAGCCGCCCGCTCGGGGCTTTTTGATATCCACAATGGGTATAGTTTCCCCATAGTAGGTAATTGCCCGCGCATCCATAAAACCAACGAATAGTAGGGCCGCAAATTTGTTGCTGCCGCTGATACCATAGAGCGTTGATTAGAAGGTGATAAATGCGAATATAAAAAGTTTTTTGCCCCACCCCCTGGCCCCCTCCCCGCCCAAGCGGGGAGGGGGAATCTTCTAAAAACCTTCATATTCCGTGGGTCAAAGACCCACGGCTTCCGAAACGCGCCCCTCCGGGGCTTCGTTGCTCCTCGTCGCTGGTTACAAATTTTGTGTACACCTGCGAAACCCCGGAGGGGTTTGGGCATGTTAGCCGGGGGGTTGCAACCCCCGGGAACTGGAGCGCCCCAAAAGAATATCCCCCCTCCCCGGGCGCGGAACGCGCCTGGGGAGGGGGTCAGGGGGTGGGGCTTGAGCAATGAATCCTTAATATTTTGTATTTTTGGATGCGAATTGTATATTTGCATTATTAAAGCAAATTGCATTATGAGCAAAACCGCCATTTTTATTCATATGGTATTCGCAACGAAGCAACGCAAACGAATGCTCACTCCTCAGGGGAGAAAGCTATTCTTCGCATTCTTTGCCTCAACTTTGGCAGAACGGAAATGTCATGTCAAGGCGATTGGCGGTCATCGCGACCATGTGCACATTCTCTTCGATTTGCATCCCACGATCGCGCTATCAGCCCTTGTGAAAGAATTGAAGGCGAAGTCAACCTCGATGAATAGAAAGAGCCATTTCATCGGTTTGTTTGATGGCTGGCAGGATGGTTATTATGCGGGAAGTCTAAGCCCGTCGCATGTGGACAAATGTGTTGAGTATATCAACAACCAGGAAGAACACCATAGAATGCGAACATTCATGGAGGAAGCTCAAATGATGGCAATGAAATATGGATTTCAATGCCATGAAAATGATTGGGAATAATGATACCCCACCCCCTGACCCCCTCCCCAGCGGAACTGGGGAGGGGGGATTCTTTTAAAAAAACCTTCATATTCCGTGGGTCAAAGACCCACGGCTGCCTTATCCACGCCCCTCCGGGGCTTCGTTGATTCTCGTCTTTGGCGTTTTCAGGACGGTCGAAATGAGCGTCCATACATCAAATTTTACCATGTGGATATCGTTAGAGGGGGGTTGCGGGTGGTGTTGAGGGTTTGTTCGATGCAGATGTGCAGGGCGATGGCGCGGGCCATGAGCATGTCGTCGTGATAGCCGGGCGCGGCTTCGTAGGTGCCGCGGTCGGTGAGGGTGTATGTGGCGAGCTCGTTGCATGCCTCGTGGCTGCGTTCTACGAACCGGCCCTCTCTGACGCGCTCCACCATCTCTGATATTATCGTTGTCTTGGTGGCGCGGTTGGTGTGAAATCCGGGGCGCATCCGGCCAGGGGAGCCGAGCGGCGCTTGACGATAGTACAGATTGGTGTAGCTGCGCATGGCACGCGCCAGACAGAACTGCGAGGGGTCGGACGTGTCGTCGCATTCGCTCTCCAGGGTGTTGCTCTCGATGGCGAGCAGGGCTTTGTTGTAGCGGGTGGCAATGGAAATGGCGATATCGATAAGCCTGTCGTGGTCGATATGCCCGCGCCACTGCGCCACCACGCGCGGGGCCTCCTCGCGGGTGAGCACAACGATCACCGACCAGTCGGCACCTGCACTGCGTCCGCCCACATCCACCGCCGCGATATAGCTTTTGCCTGCTTGGGGCGCGTCCCATTCTTCGTAAGGGCCATTGGCCGGGAGACCGGGCGAGCCGTCGCTGCGCAACTCGCCTCGGTGGGCGGGCTGCTGACACATCTCGCGAAGGGCCTCGATGTGGGCCGATGCGAACACGTTGCGCCCCGTGGATGCGAAGGCCTCGATATCGTCGGTGGGAAACTCGGCGTGCATCTGCAGCTCGCTGCTGTAAGAGCGCGCCATGTCGTGGTACCACGCGATTTGCTCCAGCGTGAGGCCTCGGTCCCAGAGCCCGCGCTCGTAGGGCGTGAGCTGTTGCCACAGGCGCACGGGGTCTGACACGGGGCGCGAGTAGATGGCTATTTCATGCCAGGGCACGAAGATGGCCGTCTTGTCGCCCTGGCCCTCTTTGCATCGCAGCCACTCGGTGTGGAAGAAGTTGCCCACGCCGCAGGCCGTGGACTCCATGGCAATGAGCGTCAGCGGCTCGCGCGTGACTGCTCCGCATATGGCTTGCACGAAGGCCTGGGGAGTCTTGCGCCCCGTGGCCGGCCAGAAGGCCACCTCCGTGAGGTGGGCCATCGATATGTCCGCGCCTCGGATTGAGTCCTGATTCTCGGCCGACGCCAGAGTGACGCGGCATCCTCGGCCAGCGATCACGCGGCAGTTCTGGCTGCGCTCGAAAGGCTTGAACTCCGGCTTGACGGGGCGCCCTTCCGCATCCTCCTCGCCCTCCCAGAGAGCCGCGGGGTAGGCCGCGAGCATGTCGGTGTACATGCCGCGGATGTTGGCCGCAGAGTCTTTGACGTGGGCGCATATGAGCGAGTTCCAGTTGCGGCGCAGGCAGCTCTGCACCCAAGCCATGTACATCTGAATGAGCGTGGAGCAACCCCACTGGCGCGCCTTTAGGATGATGACGCGCAGGGGCTTGCCGCTGAGCCTCTGCCCCTCGAGTATGCCCACCACGCGGCGTTGGGGAGCGTTGAGGGTGAAGGGCACCTCGCGGCGCGTGACCTTGTCTTTGATGCGCACGCATCGAGCGCACCAGAACTCGAAATCGTGGCGGCAGCGCAGACGCTCCCAGGCCTGAGGGGTGACGGCTCGGGCGAAGTCCGGGTCGGCCACCATGGTCTCCGGCACGCAGGCGCGGGGCATTGAGGGCACGGGCGTGCTCACCAGCGCGCGTCGCCCTCCGCAGCCGTCGCCCGTGAGGGGGTCGTAGTGGACATTGAGAGCCGCGGCGCGTCGGCGCTCGTTCTCCTTGATTATGTTTTCGATAGTATTTTCCATAGTTTTAGTGGGTTTATATAAAAGGGGCGCGCAGATAGCCGTCGGCGCTGAGGAGGCCTTCGATGGTTATGGTGAAATCACTGGCTGGATAAGAGCGAATGAGCAACCTCAATGGCGAGAGCACGGGGCCAGAGCAACGGTAGCGGGCGATGACGCCTTCGGGGCCGGGGGCATGGGCGTGGGCCACGGTGACAGTGCCCTCAAAGCATGTGGCGGCTATGGGCACGACAGCCGCCGCCAAGCCCGAGCCGTGGGCGACGCGGGGAGCTTTGACGGTGCCACTCCATGCCACAGGCACGAGCGAGGAGTCGGGATCCTCGTCAGTATCTGCGGAGACGCGGGCGATGCCATCATGGGTGGCAGCGAGAAGGGCCACGGGGCTGTCCGAGACGTCGTGCACGGCTCCGACGCGGGCAGTGTACCACTCCCCCAGACGGCCGAGGGGATAGACCCGCGCCTCGACTGTGCCGTCTTCAGAGGTCTGGTCGTCGCCCGGCGCGGGAAAGGCCCACAGCTCGCGGCGTGTGGGGTCCCAGGCCGCTATGTCGGCCTCCAGGCCTGTGGCGATGGTGGAGACCACGTTAGCCTTGACCCTGAGCAGGTCGCTGCCCGCCAGAGCAGCTGCCTCGCCGTCGGTCGAGGCCGTGAGGGCGCGCTTATGCGCCACGGGGCGCGGGTCGATGAGCGTTACGGACACCTCGCGACGGTCAGCGCTGACCACGGCGCACTGCAGTCCGCCGTCGCCGCCCAGGAGGAAACGCGCGCGGCCGAAGTCCCAGGCCTGCGGACTCTTGGCCACCGGCACCGCGGCGCGCAGCTCGTGGCCGGCGCACTCCTTGGCGGTGTGCACGCACAGCGGCTGACCCTGCGCGCAGACGGCGATGGCGGCGGGGAAATGCCGGGCCCCGGCTGTGTCGGAAGGCACGACCAGAGAGCCCTGCACCTCTCGCCATTGCGGCGAGGCAATCTCCGAGGCCATCCACACCGCGTCGCGGCAACGCATGTCGGGCCTGAGGTCGAAAGCCGCCACGCGCAGCGGCTCGCCCTCCACGCTCAGCTGCACCGACAGCCTCACCGCCCCCGGCGCGGGGAAGGAGAGCAGCGGCGACAGGCGAGTGGGGGCATGGTCGGCGCCCTCCGCGGCCTGCGAGATGATGGAGCCGTCGTCGAAGGTGGTGGTGACCACGGCGCGCCACGCCTTGCGCTCCGTCTCCACGGCCAGCATGGGCAGCTCGTAGCCGCGGAAAGGCATCACCGTCAAGCCCGCCATCAGCGATGCTCCCGAGCCAGAAGCGCACGCCGCGGCGCGCAGCATGTGTGGAGAGCGCGCCCAAGCCTGGGCCGCGGTCTGCCGGCGCGGTTTCCAGGCCCACACGCGGCGCAGGGCCGCGCGGTCGTCATCGAGGGCTGCAGCCTCGGCGGGTATGAGACGCTCCGTGGCATCATTTGCGGAGAAAGGGCGCTCGATGGTGCACAGCACCCGCGTCTCCGCGTCGCATGAGGCCAGTCGCGCCGCGAGGTCCATGGCCGAGGGCGCGCCGGGCGATAGCTTGCCAAGTTCCGCCCCCGGCAGAGCCACGCTCACGAGCGAGGGTCGGGCAAGCACAGAGAGCCGACGCACGCTCCTGGACGCGCGGTCGTCGAAAGCCTGCATCTGGGGGCTGGCCACCACCTCTATTCTCGCCCCTATGGCGCGCAGCAGCTCCGAGGGTTGGGGCGGTACGCGCAAGTGCAGCCGATAGCCTGTGGCGGTGATGGTGATCGCCTCGATAGTGTCGGCCTCCTGGTTGGCCTTTATGGTCCACGCCCCAGCGAGCTGCGGAGAGCCGTAGATGAGCATGGGCGAGGAGAACAGCACGTTGCCGGCGGCGTCGAGCACACGGTAGCCCACGGCGCGGGGTTGCAGCATGGCCCCCGATGCGGCGGTGAGGGCGGCGATGCGAGCGTGCGCCTCGACCACGCTGTCGGATATGTCGGCAGCGTCGGCAGCGCTCAACAGCGCGCCGTCCGCGCAGCTCTTGCGCAGCGGTCTACCAGGTATGGTCACGGAGACCTCCTCGGCCGGCGTGGCGTAGATGTGCGGCATGGCGTCCCACCCATTAAGGATTCCTTCGCGCGTCCAACGGTCGCCCGCCATTTTCAGCCCGAGCCATCCCTCTTGGCAGGCTACCATTATGCGGCAGCCGCCGTCGGCGAAGGTCAGCGGATGCCAGCCCTCGAGGTCGGTTACGGTATAGTGGCCCGTGGCGGTGATGCAGATTATTCTGGAGTCATCGTAGGCCAGCACCCCCTCAGAAGTCGACAGGCCGAAACAAAAACTCCCTGTAATCAGCATTTTATGCCATTCAACTGGAGTGAGAGCCTCAGAGTCGAGGCTCGCAGGTCGCAGGTTGGAACACACATTAGCGCCGGCCTGCGGAGAAGAAATAGAACGTAGAATCATAATTAAACAATTAGATAGATAAAGATATGAGAACACATTGACGCTGCAAAGATACAATTAATGTTTATAATACACAAATATTTCAAGAAAATTTGTTAATAAATATCAATGAATAGTATAATATTGAGGGCGAGGGGAAATCAATCGCACGTGCTATCGCGGCCGAACAGACCGTTCGGCCCTACGATAGGTTGGTATTTAGGTCGTTATCCTTCGCAGCGGTCGCCACAGGTGGCGACCCTACAATTTGTTGGTTTTGAGGATGTTATCAGGGTCTGCGCCGTGGTGCCGCCCTACGTGCGGGCTTATGCCCGAATGGTTCCGCTGTGGGCGTTTTTGTGGCCGAACAGGCCGCTTCGGCCTGAAGTGCTTTACATGTCGTCAAGGGTCAAGAGACGTGTCTCGACCTGGTATTTTGCGAGGATGGTGGTTTTGACGCGGTCGACTTTCTCCATGAAGAGTTTGTGGTCATAGTTGCGCCGTTGGCGTTTTACTTCGGCTACAAGGGCCGTTTGCCCGTCGGTAGAGATGGCGATGATATCGATCTCGTTTGCGTCGAGGCCTTTTTTTCGTTCCCACCACGAGCCTATGTCGGAATACTTATGGCTCTCCATCATCTTGAGCCTGAACCATTTCTCAAGCGTAAGTCCGGAGAATGTGGGGTAGTCGGTAGATATGATTTGGCGGAGATAGTCGAAGTTGTTTAGCTCAACGAGTGTCTGGTTTCGGTCGAAGTAGTTGAACCAGAAGCGCAAGAAATTGTCGCGAATCTCGTACTGCACATTCTGCGAGCGCGGTTTTGATAGGATCGGGCGCACTCGTTGAATCAGGGAATAGTCCTCGATCAGTCGTTTCAGATGTCCGGCCACGGTGACACCCCCCAACGCGCTTTCGATCGCGCCCTGGGTGTTTATGCCGGAGGCGATGCAGCTGAGCACGGAGAAATAGAGGCCGTAGTCTTTTCCGAATTCTTCGATTAGGATGTTCCGACCCTCGGAGATAAAGAGTGAATTTTCGCGCACTACATAGTCGAGCACTCCGTCAATCGAAAGGTCTGTGTCTTCGCAAAGCAGCTCGATATATTTAGGCACGCCGCCGGTGATGGTGTAAAGGAGCAGCAGCTCGTCGTTGGTGTAGCTGGGCCGGAAGTCGCGCATTATTTCTTTCATTGTCTCTGTGCCGAAACCTGAAAGGCGGATCATGGCGTCGGCGCGTCCGAAGAGGGGCTCGTGGTAGTTTTCAAAGATTTTGTGCATCATTGAATACACGGAACCCATGAGGAGCAGGTTGACGTGTGTGAGGTTGCGGTACGTGTCCCAGATGTTTTGCATGTCGCTGTAAACGGATGGGTTGATGTTGAAAAACTCCTGGAATTCATCGATAATCAGATTAAACTTGCGAGTCTTCCCGAGCTCCATCAACATCTGGAATAGCGACTTGAATGATTTGATTTCCGCGGGCACGTAGCAGTCAAGTGCAGCAGAAATCAGGCCTGCGAACTCATCGCACAAAGCGGCTTCGTTTTTGCGGCTAACGAACAGGTAAACAGTGGGGTGCTCGCCCTTGGAGGCTAGGAGCGCAAGGGACGTTTTGCCGATGCGTCGGCGTCCGGTGATTACTGTCAACCTTGAACGGGAGTCGAACGCGCGGGCCTGAATGCGCCTTAGCTCCTCTATTTCTTTTGTGCGATTGTAGAATTTCATGTTTTATTACCACGGTAATTATTACCGCGGTGACAAAGTTATAAAATATTAATAGAAAATCCAAATTTTAGGCGTTTGTCGTGGTCGTTTTCGCGGGCGCTCAAAATGAGCGTCCCTACATCCATGGGGTTGACAATTAGGACGTTAACGTGCTGCAACATGGTACAGCACTACGAGCGGAAGCATCGCTTCCGAATGAACGCCTCATGT
>CAZSHV010000024.1:0-23161 GCA_964606815.1 uncultured Bacteroides sp.
AGTCAAAAGCGGAATCGCCGATAAAAGTCTTGTAAGACAAATCCGGATGCAGGGCGAAGAAATCGGATAGTACCGGCTTTAAAGCAGATGAATCTCCTATTTCTTTATCCATATCAGGATCGTCAGATTTAGGCTCTGCGATGAGGTGTCGTAGGCCACGCCGTCCTTCATCTTCACGATGGGCAGCGGGCGCAGGCTCTTGCTCAGCACAGTCAGATTCTTAGCATGCACGGTGATTTCGCCGGTCTGGGTGCGGAAGATGTGGCCCTCGATGCCGATGAAGTCGCCGATGTCAAGCAGCTTCTTGAAGACGGTGTTGTACATCTCCTTGTCCTCGCCGGGGCAGATGTCGTCGCGCGAGATGTACACCTGCACGCGGCCTTTGGAGTCCATAAGCTCGATGAATGATGCCTTGCCCATGATGCGGCGGCTCATGATGCGGCCGGCGATGCTCACCTGGCGTGGCTCGGCGTCGTCGGTGAATTGTGCGACGATATCGTCAGAATATGCGTTGACAGGAAATTCTGCTGCGGGGTACGGGTCAATGCCCAGATCGCGCATGGCTTGCAGCGAGCCGCGGCGTATGATTTCTTGTTCGCTGAGTTCGAGAACGTTCATAGTTGCGTCTATTAAGGAAAACTATCGCGAAGTTACGCTAAAAACCAGTTGATTCCAAAAATTAACTAAATTTTAAGAGTTCCCCGAATGGAAAGTGGGCGAATGACGAGCAAATCTGAGTACAGATATCAAGATTCTGCGTTGCGAATTGTAGGGCCGAACGGTCGGTTCGGCAGCCCGATAACGCCCATGATACGGACCGTGCGTCCCTACATCCTGGGGTCTCGTCTTTGATATACTCGGGGCGGAACCGACCGTTCGGCATACAATATGGGGTAATTGGAAAAAAAGCGCGGGCCCTGGAGGGGGCCCGCGCCGGGGTTATGGGTTGCTATTGCAATCGGGGGATTAGTTCCAACCGTAGTTCTGCTTCAGCTCAGCGTTGAGAGACATCTGGCCGGAGGGGATGGGATAGGAGTAGTACTCCTTCTTGAACTCGCGGAAGCGGGTGGGATAGTTGATGTTACCCTTGAGGTAGCCGTTCTCGTTAGCAATGGGCACGTCGGTGTTGGAGACGTTGGCACCGAGGAGGAGGTTGGGGTTCTTCTTAGTGTCAGCCTTGTCGAGCTGGTGCCAGCGGATGAGGTCCCAGTAACGGAAATCGTTGTCCATGATGAGCTCGCAGCGGCGGCAGCGGCGCACCTCCCAGATGAGGGAGTTGACACCCATGTTGTTGGCGGGGTCGTTCATGCCGGAGAGAGAAGCCACGGTCTGGGCGGGGAGCTCAGCGCGAGCGTAGAGGAGGTTGAGGGTCTTGTTGAGGTCAGCATCGGTGAGGGTGCCAAGCTCGGCCTTAGCCTCGGCGTACTCGAGGAGAACGACGGAGTACCAGTAGATGGGGGCGCAGACGGTGTTCTCGGTGGTGATACGCTTGCTGGCAGCGAGGGCGGTGTTGTCGTACTTGCTGACGCCGTAACCGGTGGAGGAGGTCATCTGCATAGCGCCGGCGCGGCTCCAGGTCTTGGGATAGTAGTAGACAACGGGGTCGGTGGTCTGGGTGAGACGGTTGTCGCGAACGGCGAGGACTTTCTCGATGGAGAGTTGGGTTATATCCTTGCCTTCGTCATCTTTACCGACAACTACGAGCTCAGCAGCGTCGTTCGTGTCCATGGAGGTGAGGGCCAGGGGCTTACCATCCTTGAAGAGGTATGCGTCGAAGGCGTCCTTGGTGAGACCGTCGATGGGGGTAGAACCGCAGGTGTAGTCCTGCACGCAGTTCATGAGCACGTTCTCGGCATAACCGCGGAAGAGAATCATCTCGGGGTTCTTGGTCATGGCGGGCACCTCGCTGTCGGAGGTGTAGAATGCCTGATAGTTGGCGCGATACTTAGCGGAGAGGCTGTAGCGGCCGGAGTTGATCAGGTACTCGGAAGCCTTTGCGGAAGCCTCGAGGAGGGTCTTAGCGCGAGCGGGGTCGGGAGCGAGACCGTTGTCGGCCTGGGTGCAATATTTGCGGTAGGTGCCTTCGCACAGAGCGATGTAGCTCTTCATAGCGTAAGCGAGGTCTTTGGACCAGGACTGAGCGGCCTTCTGGGTAGCGATGTTAGCGCAAGCGAAGTCGAGGTCTTCGAGGATCTTGTCAACCACATAGTCGCGGTTCTGACGGGGACCTTCGGTGAAGGCAACGTCAGCGGGGTCAACGACATGCTCGATGAAGTTGCAATCACCATAGCGGCGCACGAGCAGATACTGCTGGTAAGCGCGGCAGAGGCGGGCGATGCCGAGGAAGTTAGCCTTCTGTTCGGGCTCGAGGGAAGAAGCCTCCACGCGGTCGATGATGGTGACGGAGTGGCGGAGGTTCTGGTAGGGGGAGGTGTAGGCTGCAGCGCTGGAGGGGACGGAGGTGTTGCGCCAGTCAATGAAGCCGGAGCCGCACTGGTCGTCGCCGAGGGTGTTGAAGTAGAACTCACCCTTGGAGCTACCGGAAGAGTAGCCGGTGAAGTACTGGTACATCTGGTCCACCTGGAGCTGGACGTTGTCGGGATTGTTCCAATAAGCGGGGCTATCGGTCTCGACGGTGAGGGGGTAACGGTTGTCATCGAGGAAGTCGTCGCAGGAAGCGAACGAGATGCCTACGAGAGCAAGTGCACCCAGTATAATAGATTTTTTCATAATAGATTTACGTTATAAGTGGTAAGGAATTCTTGAGGTGAAAAGGGATTAGAAAGTTACCTGAACACCGAACGAGAATGTACGCATCATAGGAGTGGTGCGACCGTAGTCCTGGTTGGTGCTGTAGAGACCTTTACGGGTGGAGCCATCGATTTCGGGGTCGATGTACTTACCCTTCATGCCGTTGTGGAGGAAGCAGAGGTTCTCAGCGGAGAAGTAGATACGAGCCTTCTGGATGAGCGCGAGCTTGGTGTACTGAGCGGGGATGGTGTAGCCGAAGGTCAGGTTCTTGAAGCGGAGGTAGCTCATGTCAGAGAGGTACTTGGTCTGGGGGTAGAAGTTCTGGCAACCCACGAAGAGGCCGGAGACTTTACCTGCGCCAGCAGCGCCGGGATAGAGGCAAGGATAGTCGTTGCTCTGGGAGATCTCGTAGCCGACGACCTTGTCGTTTGCATCGTAGAGGATCTTGTTGTAGTTCTCCTGGTTAGCGTAGGTACAGTCAGCACCGCGGGACAGGGGCACTACGAAGGAAGACACGGTCCAGAAGTCGCGCTTGCCCACGCCCTGGAAGTAAGCGTCGATGTCGAAGCCTTTCCAAGCAGCGCCGAGGCGGAAGGAGTACTCGTAGCGGGGCATGGTGTTACCGATCTTCTTGAGGTCACCGTGGTTCTTCTCGGAGCCTGCGGGATAGTAACCTTTAGAGAAGTCGTTGGGGTCCTTCCAGATTTCGGGGTGCTCTTTAGCCTCGGCCTCGGTGCGGATACCGCCGTCGATGCGGCCGTTGCCGTCGAGGTCCTTGAACTTAACGTCGCCGGGGCCATAGACGAAGGAACCGTTCTGGAGGTAGGTCTGGCTGGGGAGAGCGCCGCCGGGCTGGTCGGTCCAGTCGAGGGTGAAGGTGCCGGGCTTGCAGTCGTCGGTGGTGAAGTAGCGATCAGTCTCGAAGCCCCAGATTGCGCCGTACTCGGCACCGGAGTAGAAGGAGTTGATCATCATGTTCTCGTTGTAGTACTCAACGACTTTGGTCTTGCCATCATAGATGTTGAAGCTGCCGTATACATCCCAGTCGCCGAAGCTGTGGTTGTAGGAGAGGCCGAGCTCCCAACCGCGGGTGCGGAGGTGGCCCTTGTTCTCATAGGGAGCGGAGGATACACCGACCACGCCGGGGAGGGTGAGACCAGGAGCAAGCATGTCCTTGGTGTCGCGCTGGAACCAGTCGAAGGTCAGGTTGAGGGAGTTGTCGAGGAAGCCGAGGTCAAGACCGAGGTCGAGGGTCTCAACGCGCTCCCAAGTCAGAGTGGAGGATACGAGAGAGGGAGTGTTGGAGTACTTGGTGGGGTCGATCTTACCGTTCTGGAACCAGTAGTAGTTGCTGGGGCCGGAGATGGTGGAGATGAACATGTTGGAGCCGACAGCCTCGTTACCGATAGCACCGTAGGATGCGCGGATCTTACCGTTGCTCACGTACTGCTTGAGGTTGTTGTCATTCCAGTAGCCTTCCTCGGTGAAGCGATAGCCGATAGAACCGGAGGGGAAGAATGCCCACTGGTCGTTAGCGGGGAAGCGGGAAGAACCGTCGTAGCGACCGTTGAACTCGAAGAGGTAGATGTTCTTGTAGTCGAAGTTGACGCGGCCGAAGAAACCGGCGGTAGCGCGGTGGCTGAGGGAGTTGGAGATGGTGGGAGCCACGGTCTCGCCCTTAGCGTTGAGGCCGGTGGTCAGTGCCAGGTAGGGGAGGTTGGTGTCGAGGAGGGTCTGACGGGTCACGCCGAAGTCCTGATAGTTGTACTGCTCGGCCATACCACCGATCATGACTTTCAGGTTGTAGTCGTTGGCGAAGGTGTGGTTGTAGGTACCGTAGACGTTGGTTGTCCAGAGGACGGAGCGGGAGTTACTCTGGCCTGCGCTGGTGGTGGAGGAGATGTACTCGGGAGCGGTAGCGGAGTTGCTCCAGTTGTTCCAAGCGTAGACGGCGAGGGTGTTGGTCTGGGAGTTCCAGTACTGGATGTCGTAGGTGTAGTCAGCGTGGAGGGTGAGGCCGGGGATAATGTCGGCTTCCATCCAAGCCTGCAGCTTGGTGTCGGATGCCCAGTCTTTGTACTCACCAGCGTCCATACGGCCAGCTACGCACTTGTAGTAGTAGTTCTTGCCATCATACTCGCGCATGCCGTAAGGGTTGAAGTAGGAACCCCAACGCCAAGCGTAGCCGGGAGTAGCCTGACCCACGATACCCTGGGGGCCGGTGTACTCCTTGGAGGAGTAGTTGAAGCGGACACCAGCGCGGAGCCACTTGAAGATCTCGGTGTTGACCATAGCGGCGGCGGTGTAGCGGCGCATTTCACCGGGGCGGATGTTCTCCAGAGCGGTGCGCTTGTCGTAGCCGAAGGATGCGCGGTAGTTGGTCTTGCCGGAAGCGCCCTCGAGGCTGACGTTGTGCTTGTTGCTGGGAGCGGCGTCGTTGTAGAGGATCTTAGCCACGTCGTAGTTGGCGTAGTAGAGGGTCTCGCCGTTGGGCATGATGTAGTAGTCGCCGGGGTTGTTAGCGTCGACATAGGGAGTCATCACGTGGCCCAGCTTGTCGATGGGCTTGCCGTTGGCGGCCTGCCACTGCTCGGCATAGGGCAGGAGGTTCACGAAGTGCATACCGAAGAGCTCGGTGTCACCGCCGGAACGCTTCTGCTGAGCGATCATGGTGCGCAGCTGGGTGGGCACGTCAGCATACTCGGGGAGGACGGTAGCGCCGCTCCAACCGAAGTTGTTGGTGTACTTCACAGAGACGCGGTCCTTGGTGTTGGGGGTCTTGGTGGTGATCAGGATCACACCGAAGGCAGCGCGGCTACCATAGATAGCGGAGGAGGAAGCATCCTTGAGCACGGAGATCTCGGCGATGTCCTCGGGGTTAACGAAAGAGAGGTCGTCAACGGGCACACCGTCCACGACGATCAGGGGGTTGGAGGTCTGGGAGTTGGAGAGCGTACCAGTACCGCGGATTCTCATAGTAGCGTTACCGGCCGAGGTGATATCACCGCTGTTGGTGGTGATGGTAAGACCGGGGACAGCGCCCTGCAGGGCTTTGGCCACATCGGTCTGGGGGCGGCTTTCCATGGTGTGGGCCACGTCGACGGTAGCGACGGCGCCGGTGAGGTTAGCCTTTTTCTGCGAGCCGTAACCCACGACGACGAGCTGCTCGAGCTGCTCGGTGGTGGGCTGCATGTAGACGGTCATGCCAGCGGCGGCGGCGACGGTGATCTTCTTGTAACCAACGTACGACACGTTCAGGGGAGTGCCGGGCTGCACCTTGAGGGTAAAGTTACCGAAAGCGTCGGTGTTGACACCTTTAGTAGCACCTTTGGGAGTAACATTAGCACCGATCACGGGCTCATTGTTCTCGTCGAGTACGGTACCAGTGATGGTAGCGACTGACTGGCTCTGAGTCTGCGGAGCGGCCTCGGCCCAAGCTGCGAAAGCGCCTGAGAGGGGCATGCCGGCGAGAAGCATCAAAGTCACGAATAGATGTTTTCTCATAAAATTTTGAATTGGTTTATAATACCTCAGCGTCGCATGCGGCGCCTCGGCCGGTTAGTAGATTTTTATGTTAGGATATGGTATAGAAATTAAGGATTCTTTCAGGGGCGCGGCGCTCGGAAACGCGGGGTTCGGTTAACAAAATAGAAAATTAACACTAATAAACTATTAAAATATAAGCCGAATGGGCACATTTCAGGGATGAGCGCATTTGCACGCCCCAAATTTATACAAGATTTTTGAAACAAGCAACTTTTTTAACAAATTTTTCTTTAATCCTCTTCAGCGTCCTTAAGAAAAATTTAGAAAAAATCTCTTTCACGGGCGTTTGCAGAGGAAGGCCGACACGTCAACTGCAGGCCAACAAAATCATCGCGGGGGTTGTGGTGGGCGTTATCGGCGGCCGCAACAAATTTGCGGCCCTACTATTCGTTGCTCGTCCCTGATGTTTCCGCGGCCGAACCGACCGTTCGGCCCTACGATTTGGGGGCATCGCGGGTGATTTCGCGGGCGTTGCCATGGGCGTTGCGGTGGGGTTGTGGTGGGCGTTGTGGTGGCGTTGTGGTGGCGTTGTGGTGGCGTTGTTGGCGGCCGCAACAAATTTGCGGCCCTACGATCGGGTGATTTCGCGGGCGCTTCGGTGTGCGTTGTCGTGGGCCCAAAAAGAACGAACCCCCGAGCGCTTCGGCAGCGATCGGAGGAACTAAGCAATAAGGCGCGAGCCTTAATTCTTTCACTAAAGTGTAGAGATTATATCATACGTACTTTCTGTAACACCTCTACTCTATAGCGTGAACGCCTCACGGCGGCTGCATCTCGAGCGCTTTGCTTAGTCCTATTTGCTATCAGCTGTTGTAAATATTCCAGTCTAAGCGGTCAGCGGGTGTTATTCGGGGGCAAAATTAGCGCGTTGAATCGTGCTGTGCAATAGTTGAGATAAAAAATTTTTGATTTTATTAGTTAATTTTATTTAACGACATGATGTCACCAGCTGCCGCTGGGGTCGTAGTCGCGGGGAGCGAGGTAGTAGGCGGCGGTGCCGGTGATGGGCACGGCCACGCTGTCGGGCTGGCCAGGGGCTGTGACTAACAGCGATCCGAATCCCAACTTCGCCTCCTGACCCCGCGGGGTTAGGGCCACCCTCCCCCGCCCCACCCTGCGGCCATCGGTGAGGGAGTCGGCCGGCAGGTGGGCAAGCTCGGCCGGGAGCACGCGCCACACCTTCGTCGTGTCGCCAAGATGACACGTATATATATAATTAATGTAGAAATCATCCTCGTCGGGCACGCCGCGGGTCTTGCGTAGCACCCACCAAGGGATGTCGAGGTCGGAGGTATAGTCCATGTACACCGTGCCGTCGGGGCTATCGGCGTAAAGCTCAAGTGCACGCTTCTGCTCGGCTCCCACCTGCCACTGGTAACGCAGGAACTCGCCGTAATGGAACGCCAAGGCGGCAGTAAGCACCAGAGCCACCACGGCGCCGGGCCTGCCTGCGGGGAAGGGCACCGCCTTTCGGGCCCACAGGGCGATGGCAACCAAGGCGAACACCTGCCCGTACACGCCCGGACGGCCAACGATGCCACCGACAGCCACCACGGGGAGCGACGCGAGCGCAGCCACGGCGTAGGCCACCCACGGTCCGCGGCACAGGGCCTTGAGCCTCGCGGGGGCAGCAATGGCCAGAAAGATGACCAACCCGAGCAGGACCAGGCAATAGAACGACGACACCAGCAGCAGTTGCCACCATGGCCCGTCCACGATCCTCTCGCCGGCAAGGCGCCCCCAGATGCCGGGCGAGGACACGGCGTAGAGGCCACCGAGGCAGAAGGCCGCAAGCATCCAGCGGCGGTCGCGCCCCAAGCCTGTCCATTCTCTATTTATAATAAGGTACGCGCATAGGCCGCAGGCCAGGGAGAAGAACAGCGACTCGTGCATGCCGCCCGCCAGGAGCGAGAGCAGCATCAGAGCCGCGCGCATCCAGCGCCCGCTGGGCAGATGGCGCACGTTGAGAAAGGCGTAGAGGAACATCAGGGCTATGGCCGAGCCCCAGCAGTAGCCTATGGCCACGTCGAACAGCAGGAAGACGTCCCACCACGGCAGGGTGAAGGCCAGCAGGGCGATCATCAGCATACGCCCCGCCACGGACCGCAGCTCCGCGCAACGCACGGCCATCCAAAAGAGCAGGGCTGTGAAGACACCGTTGCACACCCACAGCGCGGCGGGCGGCACGTACTGGAAGAAGAAGGGAGCGAGGACGTTCTGCAGGCGTCCGTTGACGAAGAGCCAGAAGCGGGCGCAGTAGCGGGGGAAGAGCCAAAAATGTCGCCCGGAAACCCACGAAGACGACATGGCGATGTCCAAATCATCGCCTTGCAGGCTCACCGTGCTGGAAATCAGCACATAGCACACGCCGATCAGCACCACCACAGCGGCGGGCAGCGCCTCGTAGAGGCGGCGCGGCAGAGAGGGGCGCAGGCTCTGGGGCATGGGCACAGGGATGAGAGGGAGGGGATAGAGAGGGAGGGGTTATTTGAAGCGATAGGTGATGTAGGCCGTGGCGGTCTCGGGGGCGTCGTCGGCGTTAGGGCGGGTGAAGCGTCGCGACTTCACCTCGGCCACGCAGGCCTGGCACACCGCGCTGTTGGTGGCCGCCGGGGCCTCGCCGCCGGTGAGGGTGACGGATGTGACGCGGCCCTCGCGATCGATCTTGACGGTCATCTTGACGCTGCCGGTGACGGAGCTGGGCACGGCGGCATACTGCGGTATGCGCCATCCGCCTCCCACGCTGCCCGTGCCGCGACCCCGCACGCCGCCCTGGTGGGCGGTGCCGTCGGGCCTACCGGCGTTGTCTTCGTCGGCGTTGCCGTGGTCGGTGTTATGCTTGCCCTGCGCTCCGGCAAAGGCGTTCTGCACCTGGTTGTTGGCCTGGCGCTTCACGGCCTCCTCCTCGGCCTTTTTCTTGTCCACTTCGGGGCCGGGCTTCTGGGGCTTCTTGCGGGTGTCGACCTGCATAGGTTGCTCGGTCTTGGTGTTGACGGGCGTGGGGGCCGCGCCTTTGGGGCCGGCGTCGCGGGTGTCGGTGCCGCTCTCCGGGGCGGGCTTTGAGGGGGCGTCGCTGGGATCGGGGGTAGTGGCCGTGGCAGGGTCGAGCTTGGCTGTACCAGCCACAACGGGGGGCAGCGGCTCCACCTCGACAAACTCCGCGTCCAGCTCGATCTCGCCGGGCGGGTGGAGGTCAGGCAGCATGGCCTGGAAGCTGAGCTTGCACAGCATCATCACGGCGATGGCGATGGCCACCACCGCAGCGGTGCCGGCAGCTGCCCATATGCGCGCTTTCTGTTGGGTCATATATATATTATATGAGGAGGAGTGTGAGGGGGTCAAGGTAATAGGGGGTTCTCTTCGGCCTGCGGCACGCCGGGCTTGGTGGCGAGCACCATCTTGATGCCCTCGCGGGCGCCGACGTTGAGCACGTCCACGATACGGCCGTAGGGCACGGCGGCGTCAGCGTAGATGGCCACGGCGGTCTGGGTGGTGTCCTGCTCGAGGGAGGTCTTGAGGAACAGGGCCAGGTCGGCGGCATCGTCGTAGGGCAGGCGCTCGCCGTCGGCATAGCTGGCGGTGATGGCACCGGCCGAGTCGACGAACACCATGGTGCTGGGCTTGGAGGGCGTCTGCTCCACGCCCTGCGGCAGGTTGATGTCGAGAGCAGTGGGGAAGACGAAGGTGGAGGTGACCATGAAGAACACCAGCAGCAGGAAGATGACGTCGGTCATCGACGCCATCGAGAACGTCGCCTGCATGTCGTTTTGCCTCTTAAGTGACATATCAGCAGGGCATTAAGGGAGCTGGGCGCCGAGGATATCGATGAACTCCAGGGTCTTGGCCTCGAGGCGGTTGACGATGGTGGAGATGCGGGCCACCAGATAGTTGTAGGCGAACAGGGCCACGATGCCCACCACCAGACCTGCCACCGTGGTGACCAGGGCCGTGTAGATGCCGCCTGCGAAGTCGCCTATGGAGGCCGTGTTGCCGGCTTGGTGGATGGCGTAAAAAGCCTGGACCATGCCGATGACGGTGCCGAGGAATCCGAGCATGGGGGCTCCGGCGGCCGTCGTGGCCAGCCAGGGGAGACCCTTGGAGAGTGCGGCCACCTCGAGGTTGCCGGTGTTCTCGATGGTGACGAGCACGTCGGAGAGCGGGCGGTTCATGTTCTGCAGGCCCTTGAGTATGAGGCGCGAGTAGGGCGTGTCGGTAGAGCGGCACAGGCGCATGGCGCTGTCGGTCTCGCCCTGGGCCACATAGTCGCGGATGCGCTTCATGAAGGCGTCGTCGGCCTCGCCGGCGCGGTGCATGGCTATGACGCGCTCGATGAGGATGAATATGCTGATTACGGCCAGCAGGGCCAGGGGGATCATGATCCAGCCGCCATCGAGGCAGAGCTGCCATACGGAGATTTCGTTCATGGTGGGGAGGGGTGAATGGAAGGTGAAAGGGGTGGGAGGTGATGAATTGGCTAATGGGGCGGGGGCCGGGCTATCGCAGGGCCTCCTTATATTTCTTTATGGTCTGGCTCAAGCCCAAGTAGAGGGCGTCGCTGATCAGGGCGTGGCCTATGGAGACCTCGTTGAGGTAGGGCAGCGCGCGGTGGAAGAAGGCCAGGTTGTCGAGGTTGAGGTCATGGCCGGCGTTGACGCCCAGGCCCTGGCGGTGTGCCACATCGCTGGCGGCCACGTAGGGGGCCACGGCGGCGTCGGGGGCCGTGGGGTAGAGGTCGGCGTAGGGCTTGGTGTATAGCTCCACGCGGTCGGCCCCGGCCTTGGCGGCGGCGCGGATCTGGGCCTCGTCGGGGTCAACGAATATGGAGGCGCGGATGCCGGATTCCTTCAGACGGTCGCACACGGCGGCGAGGAAGTCGAGGTTCTTCACCACATCCCAGCCCGCGCTGGAGGTGAGGGCGGAGGGGGCGTCTGGCACGAGCGTCACCTGCTCGGGGCGCACGGCCAGCACTAGCTTCATGAAGTCGTCGCTGGGATAGCCCTCGATGTTGAATTCGGTGGTCACCAGCGGGCGCAGAGTGTAGACGTCGGCGTAGCGGATATGGCGCTCGTCGGGACGAGGGTGCACGGTGATGCCGTCAGCGCCGAAGGCCTGGCAGTCGATGGCGGCCTGCTCCACGCTGGGGGTGTTTTCCCCGCGGGCATTGCGCAAAGTAGCTATTTTATTGATGTTTACGCTTAGATGAGTCACAATTTCAGTGGAAACGTTTTAATATTTGAAATATTACTCTTAAATTTGTGTTCGATTTTCGAACGCAAAAATACCAAGAATTTTCCGTATGACGAAAGATTTATTGCCAAAAGATTTTGACGACGCCGAAAATAGTTATCTTTTCCCGCCCATCGGCGAGGAAAGCCGGCTGCTGATACGCTGCCGCAAGATGGACTATAGCGCGTCGATCATGAGCCGAGCCATCGAGGACTGCGGCGCGGCGGTGATGAATCTCAACGTCACCTCGCTCGACCCCGGCTCGGAGGGCGACCTCCTCGTGGCCGCCCGCGTCAACATCGTCGGCACTGACAGCATCACCCGCTCCCTGTCGCGCTACGGCTACGAAGTGGTCGACGCCAAGCACCCCGACAACGACGACACCGCCCGTCTGCGCATGCGCGCCGCCGAGCTGCTGCGCTACTTGGAGATGTAGCCCCGCCCGCCTTCCTTTTTCTCACCTCTCACCCCCCCGCCCCACCATGCAGATAGCTCTTTGCGGCAACTCGCGCCAGCGCGACTTCGCCCCGGCCGTGGCCCAGTTCATCGACGACATGCGCCGCATGGGCGCCAGCCTGCTCATACACCCCAAGCTGCACTCGGCCCTGCAGCCCTTCGCCCCCGCCGCCGGCGCCTGCCGGGTGTGGGAGAAAGGCCAGGAGCTGGAGGCCGACCTGGTGGTGTGCTTCGGAGGCGACGGCGCCATCCTGCGCACTGCCATGTGGGTAGGCTCACGCGAGATCCCCATCCTCGGCGTCAACACGGGCCATCTGGGGTTCCTGGCCGGCGCCACTGCAGCCGACCTCCCCGCTCTGCCCGGAGCTATAGAGCGAGGCGAACTGGAGGTGGAGCCCCGCGGGCTCATGCACGTGGCCAGCCCCAGACTGCACATGTGGCCCTACGCCCTCAACGAGGTAGCCCTGAGCAAGTGCGACTCCATGCAGATGATTCATGCCGAGACCTGGCTCGACGGCTCGCCGCTGGCCACATACCGCGCCGACGGACTCATCATCTCCACCCCCACAGGCTCCACGGCCTACAACCTCTCGGCCGGAGGCCCCATCATCGAGCCCCAAGCCCCCGTCTGGGCCATCTCGCCCATAGCGGCCCACAGCCTGGGCATACGCCCGCTGGTGGTCAGCGACAGCCATACCCTGAGCGTAATCGCCAACACCCGCGGCACCAACGTGCTCCTCGCCCTCGACGGCCGCAGCGAAGCGCTGCCCCGCGGCACCACCGTTGAGATACGCCGAGCCCACTTCACCGTGCGCCTGGCCCGCCTGCGCGGCCGAGGCTTCCCCGCCCCCCTGCGCGACAAACTCTCCTGGGGCGCCTGACGCCCACCGCAGTGGCGACCGCCACAAGGGATAACGTCAACAATTTCGCACATTAGCATCGTGGAATCTACAACGTTCAGCAAAATCAAAATTTGGTTGTCATCGCTATCATTTCGTACAGGATTGATAGTTGCGGGCATTTGTGCGTTATGTTACATTATTTCATTCGCTCAAATGCTGTTGCCAATTTCTGTTGCAGCCAAAGGCACGCTATGGTTTATCTTCTTCGGACTTGCAAAAACAGCACAGTATTCCGCTTTACTGATTCTTGGCAAGGCCGGCATAGAAAAAATCCGGGGACGATTCAAAAAAACGGCGTAATACGGCTTCATTGCAGGATCACCACCTGTGGCGACCGCCGCGAGGGATAACATCAACATAATCAGAGAATTGTAGGGCCGCAAGTTCGTTGCGGCCGCAATAACATTCGGGCGTAAGACCGCCAGCATGGTCGCCACCTGTGGCGAACCCCCCATTTTTAGTCAGCGGCGTGGCCCCGGAAGCGGCGACGCAAGTGTTAAGGAATCGTAAAATTTGAGCCGATTCGTTTTTTTTTGTTATTTTTGTGGTCAAATTCTGTCTTTGCGCCCTAACGCGTGGCCGCGGCTGCGCCTATAGCCGTCTATACCCTTGATTAATAAACAATTAACTTAAATATACCTATGCGACTAAAATTGTTTTTGCTTCTGCTGTTATCGGCAGCTTTGCCGATGCTGGCACAGACTGTCAAGCTGCAAGGCTCGGTGGTCGACTCCTCAACAGGCGCGCCTCTGAAGGGCGCCACCGTCACTCTGCGCACGCAGGGCCTGGGCGCCGCCTCTATGCAGAGCGGCGACTTCTTCATCGACGCCGCCAAGGCCGGCGCTGACTACGTGATCATCTCTTGCGAGGGTTACGAGCCTATCGGCCTGGACATCAACGTGCCCAACGTCAAGAGCTTCAACCTCGGCCAGCTGCGCCTGACTAAGCAGAACGCCACGGCCGACGACTTCATGGCCGAATTCGAGTCGATGCTCTACGACGAGAACTCCATCGAAGACGAGGAGGGCAACTCGCAGAGCGTAGCAGCCCTCACCGGCGCTAACGACAACATCTACTTCTCGGAGGGCAGCTACAATTTCAGCCCCATGTACTTCCGCTTCCGCGGCTATGACAACGCCTACCAGAGCGTATACATCAACGGCGTGAAGATGAACGACCTCATGCGCGGCCGCTTCAACTTCTCCATGCTCATGGGCGCTCAGAGCCGCGCCTTCCGCAACCGCACCAACACCGTGGGTCTCGACGCTGCCGACTTCGGCTTCGGCGGCCTGGCCGGCTCGGTGAACTACAACACCGTCACCGACACCTACGCCCCGGGCTTCTACGGTTCGGTGGCCTACACCAACTCCAACTACATGCTGCGCGCCCTGGCCATCTACTCCACGGGCCTCAACAGCAAGGGATGGGCCCTGACCGTGGCCGGCGTGGGCCGATATGCCAACGAGGGCGTCATCGAGGGCACGTTCTACAACTCGGGCGGCCTCTTCCTCTCCCTGCAGAAGCAGCTGAACCCCTACAACTCGCTGGTGCTCACCGCTTTCGGCGGCCCCACACAGCGCGCCACCGCCAAGGCCACCTACCAGGAGGCCTACGACCTGGCCGGCTCTAACCTCTACAACCCCAACTGGGGCTACCAGGACGGTAAGAAGCGCTCGGCATCCATCCGCGAGAGCTTCGACCCCACCGTCATGCTCAACTGGCTCTACAAGAAGGGCAACACCACCGTCAACACTGCCGCCGTGGCCCGCTGGGTCAACTACTCCTCCAGCGCCCTGACGCAGTACAACGCCCCCAACCCCGACCCCGCTTACTACAAGCGCCTCCCCTCCTACTGGCGCAACTACCTGCTCAACGGCCGCAACCCCGCCGACGTCTCCGAGTCGCAGATGGGCGTCATCAACGACGTCGTGGGCCTCTACACCGAGCTGTGGCAGGACGAGAGCTTCCGCCAGATCGACTGGGCCGCGATGTACCGCTACAACTATAATAATAATAAGCACAACGAGAGCGTGCTCGACGACAAGGACAAAATCGGCTCCGTCTACATCATGGAGGACCGCCATAGCAACCAGTTCGTCACCCAGTTCAGCTCCTACATCAACCAGCGCCTCAACAGCGCCATGACCCTCCAGGCCGGCCTGCAGTTCAACTACACCGACGCTTCATACTTCAAGACTGTGCGCGACCTGCTCGGCGGCGAGTTCTGGCTCGATATCGACCCCTTCAACGACGACCTCGCCACCATCGACTCTGACATCATCATCAACGACCTGCGCAACCCCAACTACCGCGCTCGCAAGGGCGACCGCTTCGGCTACGACTACAACATCTACGCCCTCCAGGCCCAGGGCTGGCTGCAGAACCAGATCGTACTGCCCCGCTGGAACTTCAACTACGGCGTGGAGATCAGCTACACCCAATATCAGCGCGACGGCCACATGCAGAACGGCCGCGCTCCCCTCAACTCCTACGGCAAGAGCAAGATAGCCCGCTTTGACGACGCCATGGCCAAGGCCGGCGCCCTGTTCAAAATCAACGGCCGCAACTACATCGCCGCCCACGCCCAGTTCGGCACCAAAGCCCCCGTGGCCGAGAACGTCTTCGTGGCTCCCCGCATCAAGAACGACCTGATCGGCGACGTCGAGAGCGAGCGTATCTTCGCCGCCGACCTCGGCTACATCTGGAACTACCGCCGCTTCCGCGGCTCCATCACGGGCTTCTACACCCGCATGAATAACGCCACCGAGCACTTCGTCTTCTACGACGACACCTACCAGACCAACGCCAACTTCTCCCTCACCGGCGTGTCCCGCGAATACAAGGGCGTGGAGCTGGGCGCGGCCTACAAGATCACCTCCGACCTCACCGCTCTGGCCGCCGCTTCATACGCCGACTTCCGCTACAAGAACAACCCCACCGGCACCCGCTCCTTCGAGAACGGCATGGAGGCCGATAAGACCTCTACAGTCTACTTCAAGAACTACCACCCCGGAGCCGCCGTGCCCGAGACCAACGTAAACATCGGCCTCGACTACGCTGCCCCCAAGAACTGGTACTTCGACCTCAACGGCACCTTCCAGGGCAACGCGTACGTGCAGATGGGCGTGCCCTACCACGAGGAGCTCACCGAGCTGTGGCAGAAATATCCCGACAAGGCCGAGCTCGACGCCAAGGTGGCTTCCCTCACCACACAGCAGAAGCTCAAGAACGCCTTCACCCTCAACCTCTCCATCGGCAAGGCCGTCTACCTGCGCAAGTGCACTCTCAACTTCAACCTCTCGCTCTGGAACCTCCTCAACAACAAGGACGTGGCCACTTACGCCTACCAGCAGAGCCGCATCGACACCAAGAACTACATCGCGGACTACTATCCCAACCGCCTCA
Source organism: uncultured Bacteroides sp. (assembly GCA_964606815.1). Taxonomy (GTDB): domain Bacteria; phylum Bacteroidota; class Bacteroidia; order Bacteroidales; family Muribaculaceae; genus CAG-873. The sequence continues at coordinate 16,287 of CAZSHV010000024.1, forward strand.
CCTACGCGCAGGGCATCCGCGTGATGTTCAACGTGGGCGTGCGCTTCTAATCTCCTCTCCGATTCAACCTTATATAATTCTTTGATAAAATGAAAAAGAAACTATTATACATCGCAGCTATGCTGCTCATGGTTGTCGGTTTCGCGGCCTGCGACCAGGACGAAGCCATACCGCCCGTATTCTACCCCGAGGAGGTAGGCGACGGCACAGGCAACGCCCCCTACAGCGTGGGCACTGCCCTGCTGCACATCTACAAGGGCGACTATACCACAAAGCAGGTGTTCGTAAAGGGCATCGTGTCGCAAGTCACTGAGTTCAACGCCTCTTACGGCAACATCACCTACTACATCAGCGACGACGGCGCCACCAAGAACGAGCTCGAGGTCTACCGCGGTCTCGGCCTCAACGGCGAGAAGTTCACCGCCATGGGCGACCTCAGCGTCGGCGACGAAGTCATCATCTGCTGCACCCTCACATATTATAACAACACCTACCCCGAGACCGGCCAGGGCGCCATCATCGTCAGCCTCAACGGCAGCGAGTGGACTCCCGACGCCGTCGTCGACCCCGCCGGCACTGGCGTGAAGGAAGACCCCTTCAACGTCACCAAGGCCCTCGAGGTGATCCTCGGCGACAACTGCCCCACCGAGAAAGTATACGTCAAGGGCATCATCTCCAAGATCGACAACATCGACACATCCTTCGGCAACGCCGTCTACTACATCTCCGACACCGGCTCCACCTTCACTCAGCTCGAAATCTACCGCGGCTATTCGCTCGGCGGCGCCAAGTTCACCTCTCCCACTGAGATTAAGGTGGGCGACGAGGTCACCGTCTACGGCGTCGTGGTCAACTTCAACGGCACGCCCGAGTTCACCACTGGCTCCATGATCACGGTGCTCAACGGCGTGGAGAACGACCCCAACACCGGCGGTGGCCCCACTGCTGATCCCACTGGCGACGGCACACAGGCCAACCCCTACAACATCGCCATGGCCCAGAAGGTGATCGCCGGCCTCGCTGCCGACGCTCCCACCGAGGAGGTCTACATCACCGGCATCATCTCCAACGTCAAGAGCATTGATACCAGCTACGGCAACGCCGAGTACTACCTCAGCGACGACGGCACAAGCGCCGGCGAGCTGCTCATCTACCGCGGCTACTACCTCAACGGCGAGAAGTTCACCGCCACCGACCAGATCAAGGCCGGCGACAAGGTCGTGATCCTCGGCAAGCTCATCAACTTCAAGGGCAACACCCCCGAGGTCACCACCGGTAGCAAGATCGTCAGCCTCAACGGCGAGGGCGGCAACGACGACCCCACCCCCGACCCCGACCCAACGCCCGTAACCGGCAACAGCGCCGACTTCAACACCTTCAACAACAGCACGGCCAACACCATGAGCTACGCCACCTACAAGACCGCACAGGGCTGGGTGGCCGACTGGGCTCTGATTCTCGCCGGCGGCACCGACGCCACGAATTTCGTCAGCTCCGACCCCAAATTCCTCTTCCCCTGCATCGACGGCACACCCGCTCGCCCCGGCAAGCTCACCTCCCCCACCATCTCCGGCGGCCTTAAGAAGCTAACCTTCAACTACGGCTTCCCCTACAACGAGACCAAGTGCGGCTTCACCGTCAGCATCCTGCAGGACGGCAAGGTGGTGGCAAGCGACAAGGTCACCCTCGACACCCTGGAAAAGGGCAAGGTCTACAACTACAGCCACGAGTTCAGCGTCAGCGGCGACTTCGTGATCCAGATCGTCAACGACTGCCTCTCCCAGGCCACAGTCAACAACAAAGACCGCGTGGCCATCTGGGACCTCACCTGGGAAAACTAATTAAGCTCTTAAAGTAAAAATCATCCTTAGGCCAGGCGCCGCGCACCCCCTACCCCCAACAGCGGCGCCCATGCCTATCGACATCTCAACATTCATCCAGAAATGAAACACTCTAAGATATATCTGTTCGGACTCGCCGCTCTGGCTTCCCTCGGCATCGGACTCTCTTCCTGCCAGGACGACTTCGAGGGCAAAGAGCCCAACATCGAGGTGCCGGTGGCCTCGCACCAGGCCAACATGTCCATCCTCGACTTCAAAGCCGCCTACTGGCCCAAGGACGAGGCTGGCAACTTCACCACCACCGTCACCGACTACGTCACCGAGGTGGGCTGCCTCAAGGACGCCAACGGCAACGAGACCGAGGAGCACATCTACCTCGCCGGCCGCGTGATTTCCTCCGACGAAGCTGGCAACGTCTTCAAAAGCCTTGTCATCCAGGACGAAACAGCCGCTCTGGCTTTCTCCATCAACCAGTATGACCTCTACCTCAACTATCCCATTGGCCAGGAGGTGGTGGTCGACGTCACCGGCCTCTACGCCGGCATGTACCGCGGTCTCTTCCAGATCGGCATGCCCAGCGAGAGCAACGGCATAATCTCCTGCTCCTTCCTCCCCGACGAGCTCTTCAAGCGCCACGCCGAGAAGAACGGGGCTCCCGAGCCCGACATGGTCAAGACCATCACCCTGGAGAACTTCAACGCTATGGGCACATCGCCCGAGGCCCTGATGAAGATGCAGAGCCAGTACATCCGCTTCAACGACGTGCACTTCGAGCTCGGCGGACAGACCACCTACGCCACTTATAAGAACACCGAAGACCGCACCCTGCTCGACGCCACAGGCGCAAGCATCGTGGTGCGCACCAGCGGTTACTCCAACTTCTGGCAGTACACCCTCCCCGCCGACAACTTCGACATCGAGGGCATCATGGGCTACTACGCCTCCGGCTCTAAGACCGCCTACCAGATGATCCTCAACTCCTACGCCGGCGTCATGAACGTGGGCAACCCCACCGCCACCCCCGGCACCGAGAAGAACCCCTACACCGTTGACGACATGATTGCCTCCCTCGTGACCAACAACCCCGTCGGTGGCTGGGTGAAGGGCTACATCGTCGGCGCTGTGGCTCCCGACGTCACCGAGGTGAAGGGCAACGCCGACATCGAGTTCGCTCCCACCCCCATCATGCCTAACACCCTGGTAATTGGCGCTACTCCCGACACCAAGGACTTCAACGCCTGCCTCGTTATCGAGCTCCCCGCCGGCAGCGACCTGCGCGAATACGGCAACCTCGCCGACCACCCCGAGCTCTACCAGAAGGAAATAATGGTATCCGGCCTCGCTGGCATCGTGATGGGCACCTACGGCGTCACCAACAACAACGGCACCCCCTCCGAATTCCGCATCGAGGGCCTTGACATCAAAGATCCCACCGGCGAGGGCGACGGCTCAGAGGAGAGCCCCTACAACACCGCCCAGATCATCGCCATGAACCCCGGTAGCACCACCGAAGCCGTCGCAACCGGCGTGTGGGTCACCGGCTACATCGTCGGCTCCATACCCACCGGCGGCGCTTCCACCAACCTCAGCGTGGCAGAGTTCGGCTTCACCAACGCCGCTACCTCCAACCTCATCATCGCTCCCTCCTCCTCCTGCACCAACACCGCCGAGTGCGTGGTCGTCCAGCTCCCCTCCGGCTCCTCCGTCCGCTCCGGCCTCAACCTCGCTGACAACCCCGGCAACCTCGGCAAGCTCGTCTCCGTCAAGGGCGACATCATGAAGTACTGCGGCGCCCCCGGCGTGAAGAACACCAGTGAATACAAGATGGACGGCTCCACCCCCGACGTCCCCGTCACCCCCGGCAATCCCACCGGCGACGGCACACAGGCCAACCCCTACAACGCCGCCATGGCCCTGCAGGTAGCCACCAGCCTCCCCGCCGACACCCCCACCGAGGAGGTCTACGTCAGCGGCATCGTATCCTCCGTCACCGAAATCTCAACCTCCTTCGGCAACGGCACGTTCTACATCAGCGACGACGGCTCCAAGAACGGCGAGTTCCTCATCTACCGTGCTTACTACCTCAACGGTGACAAATTCACCTCCACCGACCAGGTCAAAGTCGGCGACAAGGTCGTGGTGCTCGGCAAGCTCGTCAACTTCAAGGGCAACACTCCCGAGATGACCCAGGGCGGCAAGCTCGTGTCTATCGAGGGCGGCGACACCCCCGACGTGCCCAATCCTCCCACAGGCGCAGGCTCGACGGTTGACAACCCCTACAACGTGGCCCAGGCCCTGCAGATCATCGCCGACGGCAAATACACCGCCGACAAGGTCTACATCGCCGGCACCATCTCAGCCATTGACGAGGTCAGCACCCAGTACGGCAACGCACACTACTACATCTCCGACAACGGCACCACAGCCACCCAGCTCGAAGTGTTCCGCGGCTACTACCTCAACGGCGACAAGTTCACCGCTGAAAATCAAATCAAGGTAGGCGACAAGGTCGTGATCCTCGGCGCCCTCACCAGCTACAACGGCAAGCCCCAGGTGAACACCGGCAGCCAGATCGTCAAGCTCAACGGCGAGGGCGGCAACGACACCCCCACCCCCGATCCTGACCCCACGCCTGTCACCGGCAACTCCGCCGACTTCAACACCTTCAACAACGGCACCGCCAACACATCGACCTACGCCACTTATAAGACAGCGCAGGGCTGGACCGCCACCTGGAGCCTCATCCTCTCCGGCGGAACTGAAGCCACAAACTTCATCAGCAGCGACACCAAGATGCTCTGCCCCTGCATCGACGGCACTCCCGCCCGCCCCGGCACTCTGACCTCGCCCACCATCTCCGGAGGCCTTAAGAAGCTCACCTTCAACTACGGCTTCCCCTACAACGAGACCAAGTGCGCCTTCACCGTCAACATCCTCCAAGGCGGCAAGGTGGTGGCCAGCGACACCGTCACCCTCGACACCCTGGAGAAAGCCAAGGTCTACAACTACAGCCATGAGTTCAGCGTCAGCGGCGACTTCGTCATCCAGATCGTCAACGACTGCCTCTCCCAGGCCACAGTCAACAACAAAGACCGCGTGGCCATCTGGAACCTCACCTGGGAGAACTAATCCACCGCTCCATCCCACCCTCAACGTCGGGCTGCGCTTTTCGCGCAGCCCGATGCTTTTTTTACTTGGAACAATTGTCGTGCAAAGAAAAATTCGTATCTTCGCATCAACATCAAACCTCTAAACTATGAAGAGAAAACTCCAGACCATACTCGCTGCCGCTGTCGCCGTGATCGCCGTACATGCCGAGGCCCAGGCACAGAAAATCTATTCTGTAGACCATGAATACCAGGCCGACGTGAAAGTCTTCGTTGTCGACGCAGAGTATAAAGCCGACCTCGTGGTCTACCGCACCGACAAGCAGTACAAAGCCAAAGCCGAGGAGAACAAAGGCATCTGGTACGTCTGCCCCCGCTCCTACCAGGCCGACAAGAAAGTGTACTTCACCGACAAGGAATACCGAGCCGACCTCAAAGTCTACTTCACCGACAAAGAATACAAAGCCGGCTGGCGCAAAAACGACAAGAAACCCCTCATGTACTAACCCCAGGCCATCATAAACACAAGTAGGCCAACCAGCAAATTGTAGGGCCGAAAGTACGTTTCGGCCGCCGATTACGCATGCGACGACACCTGTGCCGACCTATAGCTAACGCACTGGCACACATGACGTAAACCTTTGCAACGCGGGCGTTATCGCGGACGCACAGACCGTGCGTCCCTACACCCAGAGGTTATTCTGTGCGGAATTCTTTGCGTAATCCCAAAAACGAAACCCCTAAAACTATATGAGTCTTAGGGGCTACATGGTACCCGAAGTGGGACTCGAACCCACACAGCCGCGAGGCCAAGGGATTTTAAGTCCCTCGTGTCTACCATTCCACCATTCGGGCAGCCTTTCAGCACCGCAAAGGTACAAATTTATCCTGTCGCGGCAAAAAATCGGCCATCTTTTCTGCTTTTTCCGCGAAAAATGCCTATCTTTGGCTGAATTTGTGAAATCTAATCATTAATCACCATATAATCATGTTCAAAAACCAGCCCAAGGGATTGATCCCCGCCGCGTTGAGCAACATGGGCGAGCGTTTCGGCTATTACATCATGAATGCCGTGCTCGTGCTTTTCCTGTGCTCTAAGTTCGGCCTTGACGAGAAGGATAGTACCATTATTTACTCGGTGTTCTACGCCGGCATCTACGTGCTCAGCCTCGTGGGCGGCTATATCGCCGACCGCACACAGAATTATAAGCGCACCATCATCCAGGGCCTCGTGATCATGACTCTGGGCTACTGCGTGCTCTCCATCCCCGTGCTCGCCACGCAGGAGAACACCACGTGGCTGCTTACGCTCACGTGCGTGGCCCTCTTCTTCATCGCCTTCGGCAACGGCCTTTTCAAGGGCAACCTGCAGGCCATAGTGGGCCAGCTCTACGACGACCCCAAATATTCGTCGCAGCGCGACTCTGGCTTCCAGATCTTCTACGTGTTCATCAACATCGGCGGCCTCATCGCCCCCTTCGTGGCCCCTCTGCTGCGCTCGTGGTGGCTCGGCGTCAATGGCCTGGAGTACAACGCAGCTTTGCCCGCACTGTGCCATGAGTACCTGAGCACCACTGCCACCATGGCCACCGAGAACATCGACAACTTCTACGCCCTGATCACCCAGGTGGGCGGTAACGCCGCTGGCGATATCCAGGCCTTCTGCACCAAATATCTCGACGTCTTCAACACCGGCATCCACATCTCCTTCATCGCCTCCGTGGTGGCCATGCTCATCTCGCTGTGCATCTTCATTGCCACAAAGAAGAGCCTCCCCACCCCGGGCCGCAAGGAGAAGGCCGCCAGCGTGGAGTACACCGCCGAGGAGAAAGCTGCCATGGCCAAGGAGATCAAGCAGCGCCTCTACGCCCTCTTCGCCGTGCTGGGCATCGTGATCTTCTTCTGGTTCTCGTTCCACCAGAACGGC
>CAZSHV010000025.1:0-22626 GCA_964606815.1 uncultured Bacteroides sp.
TCTCGCCCCGCGGCAAGAGCGACCGCGAGATCATGCGCTTCTGCCAGGCCTTCATCCTGGGTCTGTGGAAGAACCTGGGCCCCGACCGCGATGTGCCCGCCGGAGACATCGGCGTGGGCGGCCGCGAGGTGGGCTACATGTACGGCATGTACAAGCGCCTGGTGAACCAGCACGACGGCACCTTCACCGGCAAGGGCCTGGAGTTCGGCGGCAGCCGCATCCGCCCCGAGGCCACGGGCTTCGGCGCTCTCTATTTTGTGCAGAGCATGCTCGAGCAGAAGGGCGAGGACATCAAGGGCAAGACCATCGCTATCAGCGGCTTCGGCAACGTGGCTTGGGGCGCTGCCCTGAAGGCTACCGAGCTGGGCGCTAAGGTAGTGACCATCTCCGGCCCCGACGGCTATATCTACGACCCCGCTGGCCTGGACAACGAGAAGATCGACTACATGCTCGAACTTCGCGCCTCCGGCAACGACGTGGTAGCCCCCTACGCCGAGAAATTCCCCGGCTCCACTTTCTTCCCCGGCAAGAAGCCCTGGGAGCAGAAGGTTGACATCGCTCTGCCCTGCGCCACCCAGAACGAGCTCAACGGCGACGACGCCAAGCAGCTCGTGGCCAACGGCGTGGGCATGGTGGCAGAGGTGAGCAACATGGGCTGCACCCCCGAGGCTATCGACACCTTCATCGAGACCCGCACCACCTACGCTCCCGGCAAGGCTGTCAACGCCGGCGGCGTGGCCACCTCCGGCCTGGAGATGAGCCAGAACGCCATGCACCTGCAGTGGGGCGCCGAGGAGGTAGACCAGCGTCTGCACACCATCATGAGCGACATCCACACCCAGTGCCTGCAGTACGGCGTGGAAGCCGACGGCTACATCAACTACATGAAGGGCGCCAACATCGCCGGCTTCATGAAGGTAGCGCACGCCATGATGGGCGAAGGCGTCTGCTAATCAATCGCAACACGCGCAAGCATAAGCGGGGCGACCGGTACCGGTCGCCCCGCTTTTTAATGCGTCAGGGGTGTGCATGGAATTAGCGTTGCCCTGTGTATTATTAAGAATGAATGCCCCCGCAGCTCCGTTGAATCATAAGTGACCGATATTAACTGCCGCATCGAAAGCGGTCCTTCTATTCGGGGAATTTGCAGGCGTTTACGCGGACGCTTGGTCCAACCCTACATCCATCAATCGATTGATAGGGTAGAGATGCGGTGGAGAATGGTGGCTGCGGCGGTGGCGGGGGGTAGGGGTGTGGAGGGGTCGGCTCCAGGGCGGGCGAGCCAGGTGAGCTGTTTTTTGGCGTAGACGCGGGTGTTCTTTTTTATGCGCTCTATGGCTACGGGGAGGGTCATCTGACCGTCGAGGTGGGCGAAGAGTTCCTTATAGCCTACGGTGTTGAGGGCGTTGAGGTGGCGCAGGGGCAGGTGTTCGCGGACTTCGTCGAGTAGCCCTTGCTGCATCATAGCGTCGACGCGGCGGTTGATGCGGTCGAAGAGGACGTCGCGGGGCCTATCGAGGTGGAAGCGGAGCGTGTGCCAGGGTCGTTCTCGTCGTTGGCCGGTGAGGAGCTCACTGGCTGGGCGTCCGGACTGCAGGCATATCTCCAGGGAGTGGATATTGCGGCGGGGGTTGTGGGGGTCGACGCGCGCTGCGGAGACGGGGTCGAGCTCTGCGAGCATGCGACGCACGGCCTCAAGACCGCCATAGTTGTATACATCGAGCACCTGCGATCGCACGGCGGGGCTGATGGTGGGGAGGTCGTCGAGACCGCGGGTGACGGCGTCGATGTACATCATCGACCCTCCGCACATCACGGCCCACGGGCTGCGCTGCCAGATGCGCCCCAGTGCCTCCTGCGCTTCGGTTTCGAAGCGGGCGGCGCTGTAGGGCTCGGTCAGAGGCAGGGATGCGACGAAATGGTGAGGCACCGCCGCGAGCTGCTGTGCAGTGGGCTGGGCGGTGCCTATGGGGATGCCGCGGTAGATTTGGCGCGAGTCGGCGCTGATAATCTCAGTGCCGAGGCGCGATGCCACCTCTACGGCGAGGTCGGACTTTCCGGAGGCCGTGGGCCCCGTGATGACGATGAGGGTGGGAGTCACGAGCGCTGGCCCACGAGCTTGGCTATCTCTACGATGACCATTGTGGCTTTTTCCATGGAGGGGATGGGGATGTACTCGTAGCGGCCGTGGAAGTTGAGGCCGCCGGCGAAGATATTGGGGCAGGGCAGGCCTTTGAACGAGAGCTGAGCGCCGTCTGTGCCGCCGCGGATGGGCTGCACCTTGGGCTCGATGCCGAGGTTGCGCATGGCCTGCTCGGCGACTTGGATGATGTGCATCACGGGCTCGATTTTCTCGCGCATGTTGTAGTACTGGTCGCGGATTTCGAGCTCGCAGCAGCCGGGGTATTCGTGGTTGATTTTGCGGGCGAGGTGCTCGAACTCGCGCTTGCGGCGCTCAAAGCGGTCGCGGTCGTGGTCGCGGATGATGTAGGTGAACGTGGTCTTCTCCACGCTTCCCTCCATGCCCACGAGGTGGTAGAAGCCTTCGTAGCCCTCGGTGTGCTCGGGGGTTTCCCATCGGGGGAGCATGATGGCGAATTGGTTAGCGATGCGCATGGAGTTGATCATCTTGTGCTTGGCGTAGCCGGGGTGGACGTTGCGGCCGTTGAAGGTGACGCGGGCCACGGCGGCGTTGAAGTTCTCGTACTCCAGCTCGCCGAGTTCGCCGCCGTCCATGGTGTATGCCCAGTCGGCCGCGAAGCGCTCGACGTCGAATTTGTGGGCGCCCTGGCCGATTTCTTCATCGGGGTTGAAGGCTATGCGGATGTCGCCGTGCTTGATCTCAGGGTGGTGCATCAGATAGTCTACGGCAGTGATTATCTCGGCCACGCCGGCTTTGTCGTCCGCGCCGAGCAGCGTGTTGCCGTCGGTGACGATGATGTCCTGGCCGATGTATTTGTTGAGCTCGGGGAAGTCGGCAGGACGCAGAGCTATGCCCAGCTCGGCGTTGAGCGTGATGTCGCCGCCGGGGTAAGCCTGCACGATGCGGGGCGAGACGTGGCGGCCCGACATGTCGGGGCTGGTGTCGAGGTGGGCGATGAAGCCGATGGTTGGCACGCCGGGCGTGTTGCCGGGGAGCGTGGCCATGAGGTAGCCGTTCTCGTCGAGCGAGATGTCGGAAAGGCCCATATCGTGGAGCTCCTTTTGCAGGTGCTTTGCGAAAGTCATCTGGCCCGGGGTGGATGGGGTGAGGTTGGTGTATTCGTCGCTCTGAGTGTCGAATTTAACGTATTGTAGGAATCTGTCAACTACGTTCATGGCTTATGCTGTTGATATTGAATGTTAGGGGTATGCGCGAAGTTACGAATTATTCGCGAACGAGCAAAGAATGATTTAGAATTATTCACTTTCGCCCGTCTAAACACCGCCCATCGCATATTCAGGCGTCATTTTATTTGCCTTTAGCTGAGATCGAGACCCCGGGCCGCACGGCTCATTTTAACTCAATTTAATAAAGTAATTTAACTCAATTTAATAAAGTGATTTAACTCAATTTAACAAAGTGATTTGTCTCAAAAACAGAAAACGTTTGGCAGTGAAGGTGTTTCTTATTAATTTTGCAGCTGATTATGAAAGAGATAAGATATCTGAACAGAATAGCCGACAAGATTCTCGATTTGAGGCTTGAGGCCTTCGGCGCTGTGCAAATAGCAGGTCCTAAATGGTGCGGCAAGACCACAACCGCTGAACGACGGGCGGAGAGCGTCATTAAGATGCAAGACCCGGACCGACGGGAAGGGTATCTGGCTACAGCCAGGACAAAACCGTCATTGCTGCTCAAGGGCGCGACCCCTCGGCTTATTGACGAATGGCAGGTGGCGCCCGTCATATGGGATGCCGTGCGTCATGCGGTGGATGAACGCAGAGAAAAAGGACAGTTTATACTTACCGGATCCACGGTGATTGATGATGATGAAATCATGCATACCGGCACCGGGCGCATTACGAAGATGTCAATGTATCCCATGAGTCTTTTCGAGTCTTTGGAGTCCATCGGCTCAATATCCTTGCGTAAGCTGTTCGATGAGCCAGATTATGACATAGACGGTGAAATATCGCAATTATCCATCGAGCAACTGATTTTTGCTGCCTGCCGCGGAGGTTGGCCCGCATCTCTCGATGAGATGAGTGTAAATGCGAAACTACTGATAGCCAAGGATTATGTTGACGAAATTTGCAACAAAGACATCTCAAGAGTAGACAAAACGCAGCGAAATCCCACATTGGCGAGGCTGATCTTGCGCGCGTACGCCAGAAACATCTGCACTCTCGCAAAAAGGACATCTATGCTTGCTGATGTCTCGGTGGAAATGGAAGGGATTTCTATTCCTACGTTTGACGATTATGTAGAAGCTCTGGAAAAGCTCTATGTAATTGACGACATAGATGCCTGGTCTCCCGCAATTCGCTCAAAATCAGTTATTCGCACCGGCAAAAAGCGGTGTTTTGTGGACCCCTCCATCGCCGTAGCAGCGTTAGGTGCGTCACCCGAGAGTCTGGAGCTTGACCTGAATACCTTCGGGTTCATCTTCGAGTGTCTGTGTTTTCGCGACCTCCGCGTATATTCGCAGGCGTTGGGCGGTCATTTGTCATATTACCATGACCGATACGGACTTGAGGCAGATGCAGTGCTTCATCTTGAAGATGGACGATACGCCTTAATTGAGTTTAAACTTGGGAGTCGTGAAATCGAGGAAGGCGCCAAACACCTGCTTGAATTGAAACGACTTATAACCGAAAAAAATAAGACCGAGAAGCAAATCAGGCTTCGCGAGCCAGATTTACTTATCGTCCTCACAGGAGGAGAAATGGCATACACGCGCGCTGACGGCGTGAAGGTAATCCCCATCGGGTGCTTAAGAGATTAATTTCAGTTTAATGGTTAACATGCATATGAAGGTTACAGCGGTTATTGAGAAAAGCGACGACAGATTCTTTTCTATATATACGGAGGAGGACATTCCATACTTCAGCTTCGGGGGGTACGGAGAATCCCCGACGGCGGCTATGGATGATTACATGACGTGCATCCAGGAGATGAGAGAAATAGCACGAGAGACCGGCAAAGAATTCCCAGAGGCGATTGAGGTGGAGTTTCGTTATGACACCGCCACGTTCATCCGCCACGCAGAAAAATAGATTACCGCGGCCGAACTTCCCTTCGGCCTTACTGGCAGGCGTTGCCTCCGAATGAACGCCTCTTGGCGGCCGAACCGACCGTTCGGCCCTACAATATGGGGAATTTTTGAGCGTTTTATCGGAAGCTTAAAATGAGCGTATCTACATCCTGATAGTCAACGTTTTATTTCATCATAGGAGGTTGGCGTTGAGATTTTGCTTTTTATGTTATGATTTGTGGGGAATTGTGCGTACCTTCGCGCCGCGTTCTGCCCCCGACCGGCGCGGCGCGCTTGGTTCTCTTCATATCGCATATTCCACATTTTCTCCGCATATGGACGCTACGTTCCTATTCATTATCGAGCTTGTGGGCACTTTCGCTTTCGCCATCTCCGGCATTCGCCTGGCGGCCTATAAGCAGTTTGACCTTTTCGGCGCTTACACCATCGGCCTGGTGACGGCCATCGGCGGCGGTACGCTGCGCGACTTGCTGCTGGACATCCCGGTGTTCTGGATGCAGGCCCCTTATTATATGCTGATCACGGGCGCGGCGTTGCTGATCGTGGTGGTGTTCCGCAAGATGCTGGTGAGTCTTAACAGGGAGTTGTATATGTTCGACACGTTCGGCTTGGCGCTGTTCGTGGTAATCGGTATACAGAAAAGTCTTGCGGTGGACTATCCCATGTGGGTGGCCATAACCATGGGTATCATCACGGGCTCTTTCGGCAGCATCGTGCGTGATATATTAATCAATGTGGAGCCTCTGTTTTTCCGCAAGGATATTTACGCCACGGCGTGCCTGGCGGGCGGACTGGCCTACTGGGGCTGCCAGGCGGCGGGGTTCGGTCCTGTGGCGGCGCAGGCGGTGTGCGGCGGCGTGATTATCGTGCTGCGATGGTTCGCCATCAAATATCATTGGTCGCTGCCTCAGCTTAAATATACGCCCGAAGAACTGCGGCTGAAGAAAGAAGATGATTATTAAAAAAAACGCTCTCCGTGTTTCGGAGAGCGTTTTTTAAGTTCATAATTCTTGCCACTCGCTTCGCGATAACGTGCTGGGAGGTGCGCTGTTAGCCTCCTTTTGGGGTCAGGCGGAGGTGACGAAAAGGTAGATGGCCACTGCGATGACGCCGACGATTAGGCACAGGCAGCCTGGACGGCGGTCGTTGGCCTCGGCGAAGCGAGCATGGGGCTGCACGAGCATCTGCTCGGGGTCGGGTTCCATCTCAATGGCGGCAGCCTCGGATGTGGGTTGAGCTGAACGGCGCGGCGCGGCTTCGGGCGCGTCGGTGCGACGCAGGTACATTTCGCGCTGCGCACGGGGGCGCTGGGGTTGTATGGTCTTGACTTCTGCTAAGTCGACTCTGTAGTTTAGTTTCATGGTGTAGATTTTTGGTAGTAGCCGCGCCTACTGGCCTATGACGTCGTTGAGGAATGTTTTGACGATCGCGGCGTTGGCCTCGTCGGTCGAGAACGGCCTCTGGGCCAGGAGCGGGTCGGCGCTCTTCAGGGCGGCGTATCCTTGTGGGCCTCCGCAGTCTTCAGGCGGGCATGCGCCTTCGCCGGCGGTGCAGTCTGGGATGGCCGAGACATCCATGCGCGTGTGCTCCAGGGTGATGGTATGCTGCCAGTAGTCGCCGAAGTCATAGATATACAGCAGGGTGGGGTGGTCGGGGTTGATGTGGCGTTTGATGCGCGCCTCCAGGCTCTGACCCTGCTCGTCGGCTGCCGGGAGGATCTCCAGCTCGCCGCCTGGGGCGGTGGTGGCGAAGCAATGCGGGTGCTGGTCGTGCCACCCCATAGCGGCCTGTATGGCTTTATGCATGTGCAGCAGCGACATCTTCGGCGATATCTCCAGGCGACGCCACACGCGGGGCTCGTCCACTCCTTCAAGCTCTATTTTAAGCTGATACGTCATCTCTTACTTCATAGGCGCAGGCCTGCATGGGCGAGGCCGCAAAAATAGATTTTCGGCAAAATTAACAAAAAATTTCCAAATATCCCCGCGCTCGCGCAAATTTTTGGCTATGAATGCTTAACTTTGCATTTGGATAGGCCTTACCGAACGTCTATCACACATTATTTATATATAGTGAGATGACACAACTGACATTTATGTTGGAGGCACCGGAGCGCGCCCGCGCCGATGTGCTGCTGCGCTCCGACCGCATATATTACCGCTTCGCCACAGAGAGCCAGGTGGAAGACGGCGACCTGCCGGGCCTGGGCGACCGCATGGCCAGCACCGGCGAGCGGCTGCTCGACGCCGTGCATGGTCGCGAGGGGGAGACACCGATCGACCCCGCGGAGCTGCGCGTGAGCGTGTTTGTTGACAACTTGGTGCGCCCCGTTGGCCCCACCGAGCAGAGCCTGCGCCGCCTGGCGCAGGCTCTGGAAAGGGAAAGCCCGGAGTTCGCGTTCCTTAATAATTTCTGCGTTTAATATAAGAATATGCCAAGAATACTCCGCTGCGGCGTGATCCAGCAGCGCAACACCCCCGACATTGCAGACAACCGCTCCCGCCTGGCCTCCAAGATCCGAGCCCTCGCGGCAGCCGGAGCGCAGCTTATCATCAATCAGGAGCTGCACGACTCGCTCTACTTCTGCCAGACGGAAGATGTGGCCCTGTGCGACCTTGCCGTCGACCTCGAAGGCGAGGCGACAGCCATGTACGCCCGCCTGGCCGAGGAGTGCGACGTGGTGATAGTGACATCGATGTTCGAGCGTCGCGCCCCGGGCCTTTACCACAACACCGCCGTGGTCTACGACACCGACGGCAGCGTGGCCGGCCGATACCGCAAGATGCACATCCCCGACGATCCCGCCTACTACGAGAAGTTCTACTTCACCCCCGGCGACCTGGGCTTCGAGCCCATCCCCACAAGTCTTGGGCGGCTGGGTGTGCTCGTGTGCTGGGACCAGTGGTACCCCGAGGCTGCCCGCCTAATGGCCCTGCGCGGCGCTGAGATACTGATTTACCCCACGGCCATAGGCTGGGAGAGCAGCGACACGGCAGCCGAGCAGGCTCGCCAGCGCGAAGCATGGATCACAGTGCAGCGCGGCCACGCCGTGGCCAACGGACTGCCCGTGGTGGCCGTCAACCGCGTGGGCCACGAACCCGACCCCAGCGGCGCCACAAGGGGCATCACCTTCTGGGGCTCCACTTTCGCCGCCGGCCCCCAGGGCGAGTTCCTCTACCAGGCGCCCACCGACGCCGAGGCCGAGGCCATCGTCGAGATAGACATGGACCGCTGCGAGAACACGCGCCGCTGGTGGCCCTTCCTGCGCGACCGCCGCATAGACGCCTACGCCGGCCTGACCAAGCGCTACCTCGACTAACGGGGGAATTTTCGCTCTCGGCTTTGCGCATGGTGGATTTTTTACTAAATTTGTAGCCTGAACCCTAAGAGCCTGTCTCATAAAATATGTTAAAGCTGAGGCGGTCAGCCATTGAGCAGAGTTGTTCGTGTGATGAGAGAGTACTTGACGTACACGACCGAAGAACACGGACGAATATGCCAAAGGATGGCCGAGGCGATGAAATATTTCACTGATTGAGAAAAAATGTAATAAAATGATTAAATTTGTCCTGTTGACTACCTATGTTTCGCATCTCTTGGGTGCTTTTGAATTCGTCGCTCGGTCACAATGCGCCGGTATTGCTCCCTCACCTCGCCTCCAAAATCCCTCCAAGATATGCGACCTCAGCGATAACATATTTTATGGGACAGGCTCTAACATATAGACAACGATGACAGCGCCACAGGAGAAATGGACGGAGATAGAGCACCTGCCCCAATGGGACGAGGAGTTCTACTACGTGTACACGGCCAAGAAGCACGGCAAGTGGGTGATGCTCAAGACTCTGCGCCCCGAGCTGCGCGACGACCCCAAATACCGCGAGCTGATAGAGAAGGAGTTTGAGGTGCGCTACAACCTGGCCCACCCCCACATCGTGATGATTAACGATTTCGAGGAGGTGCCGGGCTTGGGCATGTGCATCATCACCGACGACGTCTACGGCAAATCGCTGCGCCAGCTGTTAGATGCCGGGCAGGTCACGGAGCACCATCTGCACCAGCTCAGCCACCAGCTTGTGAGCGCCATGGAGTACATCCAGGCCAACCACATCGTGCACCATCCCCTGCGCCCCGAGAACATCATCTTCACTGATAAAATAGAGAACCTCAAGCTCATCGACGTGGGATTCGACCAGAAGAACAGCCTGAGCCCTCTGGACGTGGCCGACGATATCTACAACTACGGCCTGATCCTGCGCGAGGCCCTGGACCGCTCCGGCATCGACGACCCCACGCTGCGCCGCGTGGCCGACCGCTGCATCGACCCCAAGCCAAAGCGCCGCTTCCGCTCCGTCAGCGAGCTGCACCTGGCCCTCGAAGACCGCTCAAACAAACGCATCAACACGGCAATCGGAATATTCCTCGCGATACTCGTGGCCGTGATCATAGCCCTTAAACTTTTAATGTGATGGCAGAGAAAGAAGAAATCATTATAAAGCCCATTGCGCCCTCTAAGAGCAATCTGGAGAAGTACGTGCAATTCGGCATCGACCTTTACCGCGGCAGCGAGTGCTACGTGCCGCCCCTGGTGAGCGACGACGTGGAGACGCTCCAACCCAAGCTCAACCCCGCCTTCGACTTCTGCGAGGCGCAGTCATGGATGGCCTACCGCGGCGGCAAGCCTGTGGGACGTATCACGGCCATCATCAACCGCGCCGTCAACGAGAAGCTCGGCCAGAAGCGCGCTCGCTTCGGTTTCGTAGACTTCATCGACGACGCCGACGTTGTCGACGCCCTCTTCGCCACGGCCGAGGCCTGGGCCAAGGGTCACGGCATGACCCACCTGGTGGGCCCGATGGGATTCACCGACCTCGACCACGAGGGCATGCTCACCCACGGCTACGACCAGATGGGCACCATGGCCACCATCTACAACTACCCCTACTATCCCGAGCACATGCACCGCATGGGCTACGAGAAGGACGCCGAATGGGTGGAATACCGCATCGCCGTGCCAGCCGCCGTGCCAGAGAAGCACCGCCGCGTGGCCGACATCGTGCAGCGTCGCCTCAAACTCAAGGTGAAGCGTTACGCCTCCCGCAAGAAGCTTAAGAACGACTACGGACGTCCCATCTTCGACCTTATCAACGAGGCCTACGCCGACCTCTACGGCTATTCGCCCCTGACAGACAAGCAGATAGACTACTACATCCGCATGTATCTGGGCATACTGCGCCTTGACTGCCTGTGCCTGATCACCGACGAGAAAGACGCTCTGGTGGGTGTGGGCATAGCCATGCCATCGATGTCGCAGGCCCTGCGCCGCTCCCATGGCCGCCTGCTGCCCTTCGGATGGTGGCACCTGGCCAAGGGCCTCTGGGGCAAGAACCCCGTGGTGGACCTTATGCTCGTGGCCGTCAAGCCCGAGTATCAGAGCAAGGGCGTCAATGCCTTGCTTTTCGCCGAGCTTATCCCCGCCTTCATCCGCAACGGATTCATTGAAGCAGAGAGCAATCCCGAGCTTGAGAACAATGAGAACGTGCAGAAGCAGTGGGAATACTTCGAACGCCGCATGCACCGCCGCCGCGCCGCGTTCATTAAAGCTCTTTAATCTCACCTCCCTCATCACATCCCTACGCCATGATTAAACCAATCGCACGCATAGCCGCCGCGGCAGCAGCCCTGCTGATCGCGGCATCTGCCGCCGCAGAAGCGCCTGCCGGATATTATTCCCGCCTCAATGGCAAGAAAGGCGCCGAGCTGAAGACGGCCGCAATGGAGATCGTCAAAGACTTCAAACTAAACGGCTCATACTCCACGATCTACAGCAACCTGAAGTACACGTTCCAGTACACCGACCTGTATCCCAACTCGCAGCGGTGGTACGACATGTACTCCGACATTCCCCTCTACGCCCCCTCGTTTTCAGGCCTCAACCGCGAGCACTCATTCCCAAAGAGCTGGTGGGGCGGCTCGACGGAGGTAAACGCTTACGTTGACCTCAATCATCTCTATCCCTCAGAGGCAAAGGCCAACCAGGCCAAGAGCAACTACCCTCTGGGCGAGGTGGATATGAACTCCAGCGTCTACTTCAACAACGGCATAACAAAAGTGGGCTATGCCGTGACCGGCCAGGGCGGCGGCGCGCGCTATGTCTTCGAGCCAGCGGATGAATACAAGGGCGACTTCGCTCGCACGTATTTCTATATGGCCACGGTGTATCAGAACTACACCTGGGTCAAGAACTATTGCTACATGCTCTATCCCACAGGCACTTATCCCACCTTCAACGATTGGGCTATCAAGCTGCTGTTGCGCTGGGCGGCTGAAGACCCCGTGAGCGAGAAGGAGTTAGCTCGCAACGAGGCCGTATACCGCCAGCAGAACAACCGCAACCCCTTCATCGACCTGCCCGACCTCGCAGACTATATCTGGGGCGACAAAAAGACCCTCCCCTATACCGTAAGCTCCGGCACGCAGCCCACGGGCAAAGCTGTGCTCTTCGCCCCGGTCTCTGAGGATCTCGACATGGGCCAGGTGGCCATTGGATCCAACACCGTGGGCAAAATCTACTTCCACGGCGAGAACCTTGTGGGCAACATCAACATGCGCCTCTACAACACGGCCAAGCCGGAGGATGCGAAAATGTTCTCCGTTGCCTCCACCTCCATCCCCGCCGCTTGGGCCAACCGCGACGAGGGCTATTACCTCAACGTCACCTATACCCCGACGGCCCTGGGCCAGCACGAGGCTAAGCTGGTAGTGATGGACGGCGGCATATCCGGATCCGTTGTCGTGACGCTTCGCGGCGAGTGTCTTGAGAAGCCCGTCCTCACAGCTTGCACGGCCACCGACGCCACCAACATCGAAGCCGATCGCTATGAGGCCAACTGGACGTACCCCGCCAACGAGGTCATCGACTACTGGGTGGTGACCCGCACGCAATATATTGGCGGCGTGGCCCAGACGCCAGAGGAAATCCTCGCCGAGGAGCCCGGTATCACCATCACGGGCTTCGATAAGAGCGACTATGAGAGCTATAGCGTGCAGTCGTCGCGCCTGGGATACCGCTCGCCGATGTCGAACATCGTCTTCGTGCGCCACGCTGGCGTGGAGGGCATCGTCGACGATGACCAGATGCCGCTCGAGGTGATAGGCATGGACGGCAGCCTGCGCCTGCGTTGCCCGGTGCCGCACACGCAGTGCCGCGTGTATGACGTGGCCGGCCGTCTCGTGGTCGAGCTGCCCGAGGTAGAGAATAATACAGACATTTACCTGCCAGCCGGCGTCTACCTCGTCACCACCCGCGAGAGCCGTCAGCCAGCCCGCGCGGTAGTGAGATAAAAACACTTTCTAATTACCCCGCCCCTATATCCCCCTCCCCGCTTTTTTTCTGGGAGGGGGATTTTTTATACCTCATTATCCGTGGGTTAAAAAACCACGGCTGCCAAAACACGCTCCTCCGGAGCTCCTTGAATTCTCGTCTTTGACCTCCACGCCGCCTCATTGAACATGCGTCAATACAAATTCCGTGTTAACGCGGACGCTCGGACCATTCCTACATCCATCTGGTATTCAACCTGATATCACGGCTGAGCCGAAAGCGGGCCTACAATAAGGGATAACGCACTGGGAATCAACAACGGCGCTGCCGTGGGGCGTTGCGGAGAATGAAAAACCCCTCCTCGCGCGGGCGCGGGGAGGGGTGTGTGGTTAGGATGTAAACCAATGGGAATCAGAGGGCGTCGGGAATCTGCTCTTCGTCTGTGACGGGGATGTCGGTGTTGACGTTGCGGGAGCCGGCGAGGGCGTAGAAAAGGAGGTAGAGCATGACGGCGACGACGACCCAGTAGCTGGTCATGTATCCGGCGGCGCGGGCTATGGCTTCCATGAGCCAAGGGAGGATGCCTCCGCCGACGACCATCATCATGAAGATGCCGGAGGCCTGGGCAGTGTAGCGACCGAGGCCCTCGACGGCGAGGTTGAAGATTGCGCCCCACATTACGGAGGTGCAGAGGCCGCAGAGGACGAGGAATAGTGCCGCCATGGGCACGCTCTGGAGGGTGAAGCCGTCTTCGACGCTGTAGGCGGGGACGGCGATGGTGGCTGAGCTGCCGGTGATGATAGCTGCAATGACGAGCAGGGCGCCGAGGCAGGAGACGGCGGTGAGCTGGGCGCGGGCGCTGACGCGACCTGAGATGGCGCTGGAGACCATGCGGCCCACGAGCATGAGCAGCCAGTAGACGGCGGCGACGGTGGTGCCGATGGCGAGGCCGTTTTCGGTGATTCCTGAAGCGGCGGGGTCGGAGAGGTAGAAGATGAGGATGGCGGGGATGCCGACCTCCATACCAACGTAGAAGAAGATGCCGATAACGCCGAGCACGGTGTGGCGGAAGTTCCATGGGCTATGCGAGCCACGAGCAGAAGACGCGGGGGCCGACTTGGGCTCGTCGATGTGGACGCTGGCTATGACCACGGCGGCTGCGGCGAAGATGCCCATGCCGATGAGCACGAGGGGTGCGACGTCGGAGATGGTGGTGGTCTTGGTGACCTGGCCCACGAGCATGCCTACGAGGAAGGGGGTGAGTGTGCCGGCCAGAGAGTTGAAGGATCCGCCCATCTGCACGAGCTGGTTGCCACGGTTGCCGCCTCCGCCCAGGAGGTTGAGCATGGGGTTGACGACGGTGTTGAGGATGCAGACGGAGAAGCCGCAGATAAATGCGCCGGTGAGGTAGACGGTGAGGGCGGCGATACCGGTGCCTCCGTCGATGAGCGAGCAGATGTACTGCAGAAGGAGGCCGGTGAGGCCGACGAAGAGGGCGATGAGGGCCGTCTTCTTATATCCGCGCGTGGCGAGCATGCGGCCGGCGGGGATGCCCATGAAGAGGTAGGCGAGGAAGTTCATCATGTTGCCGAGCATGCCGGACCATTCGTAGGAGTTTTTCCAGATGGTGCCGACGGGGGCGGCGAGGTTGGTGACGAAGGATATCATGGCGAAGAGGAAGAACATGGTGACGATGGCCACCGTGCTCCGGCTCTTTGCCTTGGGCGCATCTTGAGTTTTTTTCATGGTGAAAAGTAAGGATAGTGGGGGATTATAGGATTAGGGATGTTTATGGTCAGTATTCGCGGGGGCCGAAGATGGCTGTGCCGACGCGCACCATGTTTGCCCCGGCAGCGATGGCCAGGGGGTAGTCGTCGCTCATGCCCATGCTGAGGGTGTCGAAGCTCTGCAGCTCGGGGCACTGCTGGCTGATGGCGGCTTTTGCGGCGGCGAGGGCCTGGAAGTCGGCGCTGACGCGGGCGTCGTCGTCGGTGTTTGTGGCCATGCCCATGATGCCGCGGAAGCAGACGTTGGAGTAGCGCGCCGGAGCTCCGGAGCGGAAGAGCTGCATGGCCTCGTCGGGTGTGAATCCTGTCTTGGTCTCTTCAGCAGCGACGTGCAGCTCGATGAGCACGTGCTGGACGATGCCCAGGGCTCGGGCTCGGGCGTCGATGGCAGCGAGCAGGCGCTCGGAGTCGACGCTCTCGATGAGCGAGGCTTGGCCTACGACGAGGGGCACCTTGTTGGTCTGCAGATGGCCGATGAAATGCCAACGGGCGTCGGCGGGCATGAGTGGGGTCTTGCGGGCCAGCTCCTGCGCGCGGCTCTCGCCGAAGGCTCTCGCCCCGGCGCTGTAGGCCTGCATGATGGCCTCGACGGGGTGGAACTTCGACACAGCCACGAGCTGCACCCCCTGTGGCAGGGATTGCAGCACGCGCCGCGTGGCCTGTGCGATGGGTGTCATCAGCCGAGCTTGGCGGGGTATACGTCGAGCAGGGCGGTCTCGGTGATGGCGGCTATTTCGTAGTCGGCCATCGTGGTCTTCATCTGCTCGGTGAATTTCTCAAGCGCGCCGGGCAGGGAGCTTGCCTCGACGAGGGCCAGGACGGTGACCTTCTTCTCGGTGACGGGTTTGCCCTCGGCCTGGGGACGGTCGTCGATGGTGGTCAGAAGCCATTTGACCTGGTACCAGCGGCTGTCTTCGCAGTCATCGTCATAGAAGATTTCGGTGATTTTGGTGCGTTTGACAGCCATGACGGAGAAGTCTCCGGAGATGAAAGGTGTGCGCTCCTCGATCACGCGAGCCTCGGCTTCGGTGAACGACAGGGCGTCGACGAGGAAGGCTTCGGTCTCTTTCTTCACCGACGTGCCGCCTTCCTGAAGCTTGTCGTATCTAACTTTGCATTCGAACCAGTTAGCCATATGTGTAGTGCTTTATAAGGTCAGTTTTAGGGTTTGCAACGCGAAGTTAAGAAAAAAATCAGAAACCGCAACCGCCCCCGGCTTAAATCCTGCGCCAATAATGGCTGCGGGGCTGGAGCCGGGATAAAAAAGCCGCGGAGCTGACGCCTATGGGGGCGCTCGTTCCGCGGTTCAACGCTATGGTATTATAATATGTGTGCTATGGTCATTTGCCCATCAGGCCGCCGAGCATTCCGCTGGCTTTGTCTTTGAGGCTCTCGATGGTGCTCTGCACGTTGGAGGCGCCGGCGAGGCCGCTTGCCTTGATTTTCTCCATGATTTCGGGCAGGGACACTTTGCTGAGGTCTATGCCTTTGAGCATGGTGGTGATTTTCTCGACGTCGATTTTGTCGCCGAATTTTGCTTTCACTTCGTTGATGATCTGGTTGATGTCCATAGTGGTGTGTCTGTTTAAAGGGTTATTTCTAACTTTGTAACGCCCCGGGGGCGGCGAAAGTTCGCTGTAGGGGTAAAATTTGCGATTGAGCGAAAAAAAGTGGATGGAAAGCGTGCCGCGCGCATAAAAAATGCTTAAATTTGCTTGCCATGATTGATTTACAGAAACGCGATTCCGCAAACAGCCGCTATGCTCCCGGCGCGGTGTACGTCTCCGCGCCCCACATGCGCTATGGCCAGCTCATAAAAGAGGCCTTTGGCCAGAGCGAGCGAGGTCCGGGCGTGGAGCCGGTGGTGATACTGTCTATCCAAAACACCGACTCTATCACCTTGACTGCCAAGCGCATGAACGTGCGCAGCCGCTACGCGGACTCTCTGCAGACCATCACCTTCCCCCTGCCGAGCACCGACGCCGAGGTGCGCGAGCGCGTGGAGGCCTTCGCATCGCGCTGGTTTGACCTCATGGACCCCATCGTAGGCAACCTTGTGCTCCCGGCCGACGCTTCCATGCACGGCGCAGGCGCCGACCCGCTGCAGCAGCTCATCGCTTTCTATGTGCTGAAATTCCACAAGATGCCGCCTATGAAGGTGCTCGCCATCATTGGCGCTCAGCCTTTGGAGACGGGCCAGATGTCGGATATCCAGCTCAGGGACGTGAATGGCAAGCTGCGCGTATGTCTGCCCGGACTGCTTGCCGCGCCTCTGGGCCTCAACCCTTTGCAGACTACGGTGTACCTGCTTTTCCTGCGCCACCCCGAGGGCATAGTGCTGAGCTATATATCGGACTATACGGCAGAGCTGTGCGAGATCTACGGCGTGATCCGCAGCAACACGCAGCACGAACAGGTGGAAAACACCATCAACAATCTTTGCGACCCGCTCAACGGCACGCTGCACCAGCAGCTCTCGCGCATCAAGCGGTGCTTGGTCAATGTGTTGAAAAACCGCCGCATCGCCGAGGTATACGCCATCCAGGGCCGTCACGGTAGGCCTTACGGCGTGACGGGCGTGGCCAGCGGCGAGGTTGTGTTTCATCAGCCCGCATGGCTTAGGGCGATACCCCTTACAATATGCAAAAATTCATAGTCACGTCCGAGGGGAGATTTCGCTACGGAGATGTCTCGCTGCACAAGGATCTACTCAAGCCTGGCGAGAGCTGCATAGGCGGAGGTATGTATTATTTCGAGCCAGCGCTGGGGCGCATGCTCCTGGAGGGGCGGAGCTATGATTTCGGGCGCGTGAAGTGGACGTGGATCGACGAGCTGGTGCTCCCCGCGGAGCTTGCCGACGTGGATATCCGGTATGAGGATATACCGTTGTCGTCGTTCGCGAAGGTGAGAGTAGAGGGGACGTAAGAAGTAATAAGGGGAAATCCGAAATCCGAATGAAAATGTAGGTTTCGTGGATGCATCAAATATGTGTCCTCATGATTCGTAATTTTTGGTAATATGTGTATTGTGGGCTGTATCGTGGTACAGCCCTACGTACGGAGGTATTCGGCCTTCGAACGTTTTGGTCAGGCTTATCAGCGGCCACAACGAACTTGCGGCCCTACAATGTGGTGATTTTGAGGATGATATCCATTTATTTGGTGCAGAATGAATCAGCCCGCCGGGGAGGTCCTGGCGGGCTGATGGGTAGGAGAGGGATATGAGGTTATTTCACTACTACGTGCTCGGCGCGGCGTGTGCCGTCGGTGAGGGTGCTGACGCGGATGTAGTGGCCGGCGGCGTTGCCGGTGACTTTGATGCCCTGGAGGTTGTAGTACTCTACGCTCTTGACGTCGGCTTCGTCGGCAGTGATGTCGCTGATGCCGGAGTCGGCGGCGGTGGTGAAGATGGTCTGCTTGGTGAGGAAGTTGCCGTTATAGTAGACGTCGGTGAAGTATTTCTTGCCATACTCCAGAGCGGGGACGTCGCCTTGGAAGAGGAGCTCCTGGGTCTCGCCGGCGGTGATGTCAACGTTGACGTTGAGGGTGCCGAGGTAGGAACCGGAGGGGTAGGGGAAGAAATAGGTGGTGAGGGTGCCTTTGTAGAATCCGGAGGTGCAGGTGAGGTTCATCTTGATCTGCACGTTGCGGGGATCGACGTTGTTGGCGTTGCCTACGATGGAGGGATCGCCGAAGGTGAGCTTGAGCTCGGGCATGTTCTCGAGGGTGACGCGCACCTGGTCGGAGATTTTCTTCTTGTCCTTGTCAGTGATGACCATTGTGTAGTTGCCGGCCACAGCGGAGAAGGAAGCGTAGTATTCAACAGTCGCGGTGCCTTTGGCGGGGACGTTGACCTGCATAGCGGCAGCGTAACCGCGGCTGGTGGTGCCGCTGAGGAGCTGGGCGTAGATGTTGCCGACGTAGTCGACCTCGCCGGTATTCTGGAGGGTGACGGTCACGAGCGAGGGGTTGTTGCGGTAAAGGGGAGAGGAGGGCTCGACCTTGGTGGCTTTGAGTATGGGGGCAAGAGTGTTGATCTTCATCGTGCTGCCAGAGACAGTGGCGGTGTAGCGGGTGGCACCGGCCTGGAGACGCACTTCCTGCCAGTCTTCGCCTACCTTCTGGCGCCACACGGGGGTGATGGAGTAGGTGCCGGCGGGGAGGGATGAGGAGTTGCTGAGCACGACGGTGATGTTCTGGGAGTAGTAGTGCTCGTTGTCGTAGTTGGTGAAGGTGTTGTTGCCGGTGCAGATTACGGTCTTGCCGGTAGAGGTGTTAACGAAGCGGATGCCGAACATGCCGGACATGGGCACGATGTAGCCCATGTTGCGTATGCTTGACATAGAGGCGCTGAGCTGAGAGCCGAGGGTGGCGGAAGTGGCGCTGATGGTGAAGGTGGAGGCGCCCATCGCGCCTTTGATCTCGGAGCCGGCCACGGGCTTGCGGAAGTTGACGATGGCGTCCTGGTCAGAGTCGAAGCCGGAGCCGTCGCCGGAGCCGCCGGTGCCCTGGTTGTCGGGGTCGAGGACGGAGAGGAGGAAGTAGCCGTCGCTCATGCCGCCCCAGCCCCAGTTGATGTGGAAGAAGTTGTTCTGGGAGTATCCGTCGCAGACGAAAGAGTGGCCGCCGGCATTGCTCTGGCCGCCGTACTGCACGGGCTGCTTGAGCTGGAGCTGCTCGTAGATGATGTCGTTCCACTCGTTGATGCTGTAGAAGTCGCGGTAGAGGCACTGCACGCCCTTGTCGTAGCCGAAGTTGTTTATGAGGGCGAGGCCGACGTTGCTCTGGATGGCGCCGGAAGCATCGGGCCTGTAGCCCATCTTGACGCTGTAGCCGCAGGCCTTCATGAGGGTGGCAACGGCGTTTTTCTGGGCGTCGGTGGATGTGTTGCCGTAGGTGTCGGTCATGTTCTTCCAGTCGAAGGTGACGGTGGAGAAGTCCATGGTGTAGGTGGTGTTACCAGCCACTACGGAGGCGGAGCCTGTGCCGGGGCCCTGGGGCCACTGGTGGTAGTTCATGATCTGGGCCATGGCGGTGGCGACGCAGCCGGTGGGGCAGCGCGAGCCGTTGACGGTGGGGCAGAGGAGGTTGTAGGGCGACATCTGGTTCCACGTGGTCTTGATCATGGGCGCGATGGCGGCGCGGTCGGCGCGGGTGGAGGGCGCGGCGGCGTTGTAGGTGGCCACGCCGTTAGCGTTGGCCCATGCTATCTCGGCGGCGTAGGTCTCGAGCATGGCCTGCATGTTGGCGGGGATATCGTTGGGGTTGAAGTCGTTGTCGTCAGAGTATCCGAGCACGGGGGCTGCCACATCGTCGGCAGCGACGACCATGAAGCCCTGAGCCTGCGCGCCGCGGGAGAACACGTATGCGGCTGGGGTGAGGTTGTCGGCTTGTTTCTGAGTGTAGAGGAGCTGCGGGGCCTCGGAGGCAGCCACCGCGCGGCGAGCGCCCTGGCTGGAGAAGGCGCGCTGCAGGGCCGCGTCGGGCGTCAGCGTCTCGGCCATCATGGCCATAGGCGCGAGCGCGACGAGAGAGAGCAGGAGTTTGTTTCTCATCTTTTCGTTGGTTTATTCTTATTGTGTACTAAATTGTCTATTGGGCGCGCTGTGCGCGGCCGCCCGCGCGGGGCGGCAAGAGTTGTGACTGCGAAGTTAGTAAAAAATTCGTAATAACGGGCAATATTATACATAAAAAGCGTAACTTTGCGGTGAATATTAATAAAAGTAAGCAATTATTATGCATATTTCCCGCTGGCGCGCTCACATATTGAAAGCTGCTACGTGCGCGGTGACCCTGTTGGCGAGTTCGTGCTTTACGGGCATCGAGGGCACGCCGCGCATCATCCCCCGCGGCAAGGACGCAGCCTCGGCCCCCACGCCCGAGCGTGAGATGGCCCTGCGCATAGCCCCGCAGCCCCTGTCGCAGTGGCGCGCGGGGAAGGTGCTGCGCATCACCGACCAGGCCGCGGAGCGCGCCTTGACGATGCCCTCCGGCATGCGTATTGAGGACGTAGACATATCGTACCTCGGCTCGCGCCCTGCCGTGAGCCTCACGGGCGACTCGCTGGTGGAGTTGAGCTTCGCCACCGCCGCTGGCGACACCTTGGCCTACCGCACCCGCCCCGCCGAGCGCGTGCTCGTGCCCTATGCCGCGGACTATGATGTGGCAGCCCTGGCCGACTCGCTGCTGCGCGGACGCACACTCTATATCGTCACGCCCATGTGGTATACCGTCGAGGGCAAGGCCCCCGTGCGCGAAAGCCTGCGGCATGTGGCCGTGCGGGTGGACAGCGTGGTGCTTGGCACCGACATCTTCCCGGCATGCGTGGTGTTCTCGCCTGCCGACGTCAGCGGCCAATACTCTGTCTATATGTCGGCCTACGACGGCTCGCGCCCCTTCGACGCCCTGTTTTCGTTTACCAACCCGCGTGAGCGCTACCCGGCCATCACCGACGCCATGTGGCGGCTGATCGTGCGCTCGCAGGTGGCTCTGGGCATGAGCCGCGACGAGTGCCGCCTGGCATGGGGCGCCCCCGCCGTGATCCGCCAGCTGCCCACCACGGCCGGCATGGTAGAGGAATGGTCGTACGACGACGGCCGCTTCCTGATTTTCGAAGACGCACAATTAGCACGTTACAGACAATGAAACTCCTTTTCCTTGGCACAGGCACATCCACCGGTGTGCCGCAGATAGGCTGCCGCTGCGCGGCCTGCACGAGCCTCGACCCTAACGACAACCGCCTGCGCTGCGCCGCCCTGGTGCGATTCGGCTCCGGACATAACATACTGATTGACTGCGGGCCCGACATCCGCACGCAGCTGCTTCGCGCCGGCTCGCCCAACATCGACGCCGTGCTGATCACCCACCAGCATTACGACCACGTTGGCGGCATCGACGACATGCGCCCTTACTGTGCCCATGGGCCTCTGCCCGTGTATTGCCAGGAGGACGTGGAGCGCGACCTGCGCCAGCGCGTGCCCTACTGCTTTGCCGAGCATCCCTATCCCGGCGTGCCCCAGCTCGAGCTGCGCCGCGCCGAGGCATACGTGCCGCTTGAGATTGATGGCCACCAGGTGCTCCCCGTGCGCGTGATGCACTACCAACTCGCCATGCTGGGCTATCGCATCGGCCCCTTGGCATATATCACAGACTGCAAGACGATGCCCGAGCTTACCATCGAAGCCTTGCGCGGCGTTGACACGCTCGTCATCAATGCCCTCCGGCACAAAGAGCATATGTCGCACCTCAATCTTGAGCAGGCCCTTGAGCTTATCGAGAAGATAGCGCCCCGCCGCGCTTACCTCACGCACCTGAGCCACGATATGGGGCCGCAGTCCAGCGTTCAGCTGCCGCCGGGAGTGCAGATAGCCCACGACATGCTTGAGATAGATATCTAAGCCACGTGCTGGCTTAAAACGGACATCCCCCTGCGCTTTGCGGCACAGGGGGATGCTTGTTCAAATATAGTTCGATAAGGAAAGTTTAGATGGCGGGGGCCGGGCATGAACCGTGCCCCCGGCCTCTAAACCATCTCCATAAACAAACTATGATAGCATAGAGGAGAGAGTTGAACAAATTTGAAGATTCGTGTGTCTGTGTGTCTTCTAGATTTCGAGTGCAAAGTTAAGGAGTAATATTTAATCTGCCAATAGTCAGCAGGTTAACGATTTAAAAACTATGCTAATAACCGGCCTATTTAGGTGAATTTAAGCAAAAAGGTGTTTAGGGGAGGGGATTCAGGGATATCGGGGGCGCAGGGGTGCGGTTCAGGCGGTCAAAGGAGCGGCGAGCGAATGTAAACACCCCGATGTGAAACAATGGTGTAATAAATGTAAATATTTGGTAAATAGAATTTAATATATGTGAAATTAAAGTGTAAATTCAAGCAAGCCGGCAGGTACGCGAGGTAGGTGGGTGTGAGGCTCGGACAGACGAGCGCAGGCCCCGCTAAAACTCTCTGGATGTAGGGACGGCCCGAGCGTCCTTGAAAATGACAGCGATTCCCCCACACGTTCTGTAGGGCCGAACGGTCTGTTCGGCCGTCGGTATTACATGTGATATTTTGTGCCAGATGCATTTTTCTATGCTTGCTTTAGAGCCTTGGGGGCTGTGTGGTCTATTCGATGCGAAATATTTTGTGTGTCGTAAAATGCAGCCGTTCAAGTTTTTGTAGGTGTATGCGAAAAATAAATGAAATTTTTTGGCGAAAATATTTGGTGGGGAAATAAAAAAGCTATAACTTTGCAACGCAAAACCAAAAAGCGAATGCGAAAATAGCTCAGTTGGTAGAGCACGACCTTGCCAAGGTCGGGGTCGCG